>CAYONG010000136.1:0-2481 GCA_964405235.1 uncultured bacterium
GTTGGCGTGTTCGTCGATCACCTGGCCGTTGATGATCGTCTTCTTCAGATGCCACTGCTGCGGGAAGGCGCGGCGGCGCTGGATCCTGCGTGCCAGCTCGGGGTGGCAAAGCTCGACCCGGGAGTCGGCGAGCAGCTCGGCGGCGATGGCAAATACGCGCCGGCCGGTGCCTTCGGGCGCGGCGACGAAGTAGGCGTTGCGCGCATACTCCAGCTCGCGTTTCACGGAAAGACCGTGGTCGCCCAGGAGCTTGCGGGAGGCCGCAGGGCCTTCGTCATCGGCGAACTTGATGAAGAAGTTCTCGGTATAGATGACGGGGACATGGGTCTTCGCGTCGCGCAGCACGCGGCCGGCGAATCTGCAGTCGGGATCGTCGCGCAGCAGGGCGAGTCCCTCGTCGCGCGCGGCGGCGCGCCGGCGGGCCGAAGGACAGCGCAGGATCTCGACGCCCGCGTCGTGGAAGCGGGCGACCGATTCGAGATCGGCGAGGGCGCGCCGTGCCCTGGGGCTCATGCGAGCCTCCCGCAGCGGCGAGCGACTGTGCGTTCTCACCACGATCAACTGGCTGTCCAGCTCCAGTTCGAGCGGCCGGCCCTTCCTACCCCCGTAGCGATAGCTGTACATGCGAGTCCCCTTCGTCACCCCGCCTCGACCGGCTGGCGACCTTCTCCACCCGGACCTATAGTCGATCCACCGTGCACGAAATCGATATCTTCATGGCCTATCCGCGCACACTGCGCGCCAGCACCGCCCAGCCAAAGGTGCTCTATCGGCGCCTGCCCGAGCTGATCGCCATCCACGGCCGCAGCGAGCCGCCGGCCGGCTGGGAGGTCGTGCTGACGCTCGAGGACCCGCACATCCTCGTCTGTCGTGGCGACACGCGCGAGCTGCCACGTGCGCTGCTGCAGGCGACCGTGACTCCAGTGTACGCGCTCTCGCGACGCGGGGCCCCGGCGGTGCCGACAGGTCTCGTGCTGGTCCGCTTCCGCGAGGGCATCGCGGCCACGGCATGCAGCGACATGCTATCGCGCGATGGATTCACGATCCACGACGTCCTCCCCTACGCGCCGAGCGCGGCCTGGGTGCGGGCTGTGTCCGGCGGCATCCCGGCCTCGCTGAGTGGAATCCCGGCACTCGAAACCCTCCCCGATGTCATAAACGTCGAACCGCAGATGGTAATGCGCGCCGCACGGCGCTGAATCGCGCTCCATCGGCGCTATCCCTCGCCCAGCCGCGAGGCGGCCTTCTTAGCGAGATAGGCGCCCTGCCCGATTCCGAATGCGGCGAGGATGGTGGTGTCCACGTCGGGGAGTGTGGTCTGGCACGCGAGCTCGACCTGCCCGAGGCAGACGAACACCCGTACCCCATAGACCACGACCGCGAGCAGCGTCACCACGATCATCTGGAAGTCCCCGAAATCGGTGCGGCCGTCATCATCGTTCACCAGATCGCCCGGGAAGCTCGGCCGTGTCGCCCGCAACTTGCGCGGCAGGTGCGCGGCGATCGCCGGCTGCTCGCGTGCAAGCGCCTCCGCCCGGTCCTGCTTTCCCTGGGTGATGGCCTTGGCGCCCACGAACGTGAGGGCGCTCAGGCCGGAGAGGATGAGCAGTTTCTCCGGAACGTCGATGCCCCCTGCGAACGCGGCGCCACTGGCCCACCACCGGAGCGCGACGGTGGCGACGTACGAGACGACCAGGACGGTGAACCAGAGCAGCATCTGGCACTTCGAATTGCTGTAGCGGTTGTCCTGGCCGAGGGCGAGCTGCGGGAGGCGGCCCATCAGCAGCAGGGCGGCAAGCATGAGCAGCACCCCACCCGCGCCGGCGATGGCGACAATGCGTTGCCATCGGCTCACTGGAGCGCCCACCGCGGTGAGCGTCTTCACGCCCTTGTTCTCGGTGTAGGCGAGGAGAGCGTGTTGCGGCCTGCGCACGCTGCGCGCGGCGTCCCGGAGTCGAGCGGACGGGATGGCGATCGAGTCCGTCGCGGCGTCCGCGCTCCAGTGGACGGTGAGGACATCGCCGATCGGTCCGACGATCTCGCCCGCGCGCCAGGAGCGGATGGAGGCTCCGCAGCAAGTGGCGGCTTCGGTGTACGCGACGCCGCCAGCAGCAAGCGTCAGGAGCCCGGCGAGCGCGGCCGCGACGGCGTGGCGAACAAACGTGGCGCCCCGCCTTGAGAGGTTCAGGCAGCCGGATGCAGACACACCCCAGGGGAAGGAACGTCGCCGGAGGAAATCACGGTGAGAGCGGCCTGTGGACACGGTGCGACCTCCGGTAGGCAGCCCGTGTCAGCTGCCAGAGGCGAGCATCCCCCCCCGATCCACTCCAAGTCAATTGCAATCGGGATAGGGGGTAGCGGGTTCCCCCGCTATCCCCCTCCCACACCGCCGGACATGCGGGTCCGCATCCGGCGGTTCGGAAGGTTGACGGCGTGCCACAACGGCCCGCCTGTGCTTGTTGGTCGTGAGGCGTCGTCAGG
>CAYONG010000137.1:0-4626 GCA_964405235.1 uncultured bacterium
GATGCGCGGCCCACCACAGCGGGCCGCGCTGCACGGCCGTCGTTCCCGCCAGGGCCATCAGGAACTGGAATGGGCGCCCCGCCCGGAACGTGCGGTGCGAGAAGTAGCGGTGATAGAAGCCCGTGATCGCGAACATGCGGATGAGATAGAGCGCCAGCGCGATCGCGAGCGCCACGGGAGAGACCCCCACCCAGATGATCGCGACCAGGCCCGCATGCATGGCGAGGAACGGCAGGCTGCCCCGCCAGTGGATGGGCTCCGGGGGCACGGCGACCGGGGCCCAGACATCGACGCCGGCAGCGCCCGCCACCGATATCTCAAGGTCGTCCGCGGCGGCGGGGGGCTTCTCAGGCATGGATTCCCTCTTCCTGCGAGGTGGGGTTGGACCCGGGTGTGCCTCGGATGCTATCGCATTGCCAGTGAAGACTCGATGCGTTTGGTGACGTTCTGATCGAGCGGATCGGTGGCTGGATCGTAGCGCGCGACCACTCGCCCGTCCGGCCCGACCAGAAACTTGGCGAAGTTCCAGGATATGCCTCCCGGATGGCCGGACTCACGCGTCAGATAGGCATAGAGCGGCGCGATGTCCTTGCCCTTCACGCTGATCTTCTCGAACAGCGGAAAGGTCGTCCGATACTTGAGGCTGCAGAACTCCTTGATCTCCGCGTTGGTCCCGGGTTCCTGCCCCCTGAAGTTGTTCGCCGGGAACGCGAGGATCTCGAAGCCACGGCCCTTGTAGCGCTGATACAGGGCTTCGAGCGACGTGTACTGGGGCGTGAACCCGCAGCGCGACGCCGTGTTGACGATGAGCAGGGTCCGGCCGCGGTCTTGCTCGCCGCGCCGGCCCCCGGAGCCAGCGCCGCGCTCGCCAAGCCCATCGTCACCACCGTCAGAATCAGGTCTCGGGATCTCATGGGGCCCCTCTCGTGTGTGGCGGCGAGACTGGGCGCCGGCACCGCTCGCCGAGCCCTTCGCGATCACCGTGTAGATCTTGTCGGCTTGTAGCACGGTGCACGTTCTAAAGTCCCGACAACGGGGCGACCCCACCTGGTCGGGTGTCCTGAATCGCCGGTCGGTCCGGCGATGACGGATACCTAGATGTCCCAATTGAGGAGGTCGATTCCATGTTTGAACAGGCGATGAATAGGTTTGGCAATGACATGACGTCTTGGCCGACAGCTGGGTCGTGGCCTGTCATGCACTTGCACTAGAATACATTAAGTGGTGTCAGTCGAGGCGCAGGACGCCCTGGGCGGCGGGTCGCAGCGCCTCGCCAGGCGATTCTATCTAGATCCTATTCAAAGCGCGTTCATCTCATGGCGTGTGGAGGGCCCCCGAGCGGGCCCACAATGGGCCACGCGGACTCCAGCCGGCCGCAGGCGGATTCCGCAGCACCAGACTGCCTGGACCCAACCGTCGAGGGGGGGCAGGGCCAAGCGAACTTGGCGATGCCCGACATCTCAAAAGGAGAAGACGCCATGCGATTCAGACTCATTCCCCTGCTGGCCGCCCTGCTCGCCGCACCGATCCTTTTGAGCGGCTGCGGTAGCGAGACCCGCAGCATTCTCGCCCCGGACGCCTCCGAAACGCTCACGCCGATGAAGGCGACCGAGGCCGGCGGCTCCCGCCTGGCCCAGGAGATGCACTCTGGTTGGGAAGGCGGGGAAGGCGGGGAGGGCAATCGGGCGCGGACGATGTTCGTCCATGCGTCTCCGGATGCTCCGGCCGTCGATATCCTGGTCGGCTCGTACAAGAAGGTGGCCGATGGTCTGGCCTTCCCGTCGAACACGCGCTATGTGCCCGTGCGTTCCGGCGAGCGTCGCGTCCGCGTCAACGTGGCCGGAACCTCGACTACGGTGATCGACGCCCAGGTCCCGTTCGCCGCGCGCAGGAACTATTCGATCTTCGCGATCAACAAGGTGGCCAGCATCGAACCGCTTGTGCTGGACGACGACCTCACCAGGCCGGCGCCCGGCAAGACCCACGTGCGCTTCATCCACCTGTCTCCGGACGCGCCGGCGGTGGATGTCGCGGTCCAGGGCGGCCCGGTGGTGTTCGCGAGCAAGTCCTTCAAGGGGTACACGCCGTTCACCCCGCTGCCCGCCGGGACGTACGACCTCGAGGTCCGGGTCGCTGGGACGAGCACGGTGGCCCTCTCCTTGCCCGGTGTCCGGTTCAAGAAGGGCAGGATCTACACGGTGTTCGCCAAGGGACTCTTGAACGGCACGGGCGCGCAGGCTCTCGGGGCCGGGATCATCGTCAACGGCGGAAAGAGCCAGTCGGATCGCGACGACAATGATCATGACCGCGATGATGACGACGACCGTGACCGCGCGCTGACTTCGCGCTAGCAGCCGGTAAGGGGTCCGCGGGGCGCGGCGATGCCGATTCGCCGCGCCCCCGCCGCTGGATTACCTTGGGGTTCTGGCTCAGTACGAGTCGCCCGCAGACCGCGGAGCCCGCACCGAGCCGGCTTCGCGGTTCTGCCGGACACGCCGTGGCACCGACAAGGGATCGATGATCATGGGGACGAACAAGGAGCCCGGGCGCGTACGCGCGGAACCGAGCACGCTTTCGATCGGTGCGCTGTCACGTGCCGCCCGGATCCCGGTCGAGACGTTGCGGACCTGGGAGCGCCGCTACGGTTCGCCTATGCCGGTGCGAAAGCCCTCGGGGCACCGACTGTACCCGGCGGCTTCCGTCGAGCATCTGCGCCGAATCGGCCGCCTGCTGGCTCACGGCCATCGCGCCGGGGAGATCCTGGGACTGTCGCTGCGCGAGCTCGACGCCCTGCTCTCGCTGTCCGAGCCTCCGGCGAAACGGCCCGCGGAGGGCTCGGAGGCCTCCGTATTCGTTGGTGAGCAACTGGGACGCTCGCTCGAGGCGGCGCTGCGCGCGGCCATGGACCTCGACCGCGAATCCCTGGTACGCGAGCTGCGGGCCAACTGGGTCCGGCTCGGACCGCTTCGCTTCCTTCAGGACTGCGCCGGCCCGCTGATGGTCGCGGTCGGCAAGGCCTGGGAGAACAAGACCCTCGAGATCCGCCACGAGCATTTCGCCTCGGCGTGTCTCTCGGACTTCCTGCGGGAAGTGCGCGAGCCCTTCGACCACCAGGCGCGCGGACCGCGGGTGGCGGCGGCGATGTTCCCCGGGGACGAGCATGAGAGCGGGCTGCTGATGGCCTGCGTGCTGATGGCCTACCGCGGCTACCGCGTGGTCTACCTGGGCCCCAACACCCCGGTCGAGCAGGTCGCGGCCGCGGCGACGAGCGGGAACATCGAGATCGTGGCAGTCAGCGTTTCGCCCGGCCGGTCGCGCCGGCGCGCCTCCGAGGACATCGGGCGCCTGCGCAAGCTGCTGCCGCGCGGCGTGCACCTGTGGGCGGGGGGAGCCGGCGTTCCACCGCCCCTCGACGGTGTTGAGCGCTTCGACAGCCTCGAATCGCTCGACGCGAGACTCATCGCGTAGTCGCGAGTGAGCGAGGTCAGGGTCCCGTCCCGGTCCGTGGACGGCGCGCACGGCGCGATGCACCACGACGTGATCGTCGTAGGGGCCGGCATCGCCGGCCTGGCGCTCGCTCGTGAACTTCGGGCGCAAGGACGCGCGCCGGTCGTGCTCGAGCGTGCGCGTGGCGTGGGCGGACGCTGTGCCACGCGCAGGGTCGAGGGCCAGTCTGTGGATCATGGATTGCCCTACCTTCACGGCCGGTCGCAGCGGTTTCTCGCTGAACTGGATGCCGTGCCGGCCGCCTCCGTGCTTCCGGGCTGGCCGCAGGTCGTGGTGGGCGACGGGCTCCCCTGCCGGCCGGAGGCGTTCAGCGGAACCGACCGCAGGCTCGCACTTGGAGAAGGCCTGAGCCGCTTCGCGAAGCACCTGGCCGAAGGGCTCGACGTGCGCCTCGGGGCGGAAGTCACGACGCTGTCGGTGGCGGGCTCCGGAGGCGCATGGGATCTGCGGCTCGCGAGCGGCGAGACGATGCGAGCGAATGCCGTGGCGCTCACCATGCCCGCCCCCTCGGCGATCCCACTCCTCCGCGCGATGGACCCGCTTCCTCCCGCCGTTGCGGCACAGATCCCGCTCCTCGAGTTGGTGCGCATGCTCCCGTGCCTCGCCGTGATCGCCCGTTATCCCGCCGGGGTCCCCGCGCCCGAATGGCAGGCGAGCTTCCCGGGCGCGGGCCGCGCGATCCACAGCATCCTGCACGACTCGAGCAAGCGAGCCGGGGCCGTCCGGGTTACGCTGGTCCTGCAGGCCCGGCCCGGATTCTCGGACGCGCATCTGAGCGACACCGCGGGCTCCTGGACGCGCGTCTTGCTCGAAGAGGCGGCCACGCTGCATGGCGCATGGGTCGCGCAGCCCGAGCTGACGCACTCGCTTGCATGGAGGAAGGCGCGTGTCGCCGCGGGATCGGAGCTCTCGGGTCCGCTCGCGGTGAGGCTCGACGATGGTGCGCTCCTGGGTGTCGCGGGCGACGGTCTCCACGACGCTGGCGGCGCCGAAGGCGCGTTTTTTTCGGGAATCGCCCTCGCCGACCGCTTCGCAGAAGTGCTGCCTATCCCCAGGTGAACCTCGAGAGGACGTCACCATGGCACTCACGCCCACCGAGATCGACGAGATCCTCAGGAA
>CAYONG010000138.1:0-28625 GCA_964405235.1 uncultured bacterium
CCGCCATGGCGGCGATGGCCCTCTTCTTCGTCGTGCTCTACGCCGAGGGCACGGGGGGCTATCTCAAGGCCCTTCAGATGTCGGTGATCTTCTCGTACATCATCGGACTCGCGCTCTGGACCCTGGGCTACTTCATCGTGCCCCGGCTGCCCGCAAAACCGGGGGAATCGCACACCGCCGGCGTGCTGCGCATCACCGCCCTGCACACCGTGAGCAGTTTCATCGGCGCTGCTCTCGCCGCCTGGATCATCCACATGACCATACTGCCCGGATTCCTCGGGAACGGCCGGGCCATCGCGGTGGTCGGGACGTACACGGTGCTGTTCGCGGTGCTCTTCACCGGCATCGTCGTGGCCGTCATCTTCTACCGCGACTCCATCCTGAAGGCACGAGCGGAGCAGGAACTCGATCTCGCGCGCCGGATCCAGCGCGCGTTCCTGATCTCCAAGTTCCCGACGATGCCCCGGATCGAGGTCCACGCCGTCAACGTCAGCTCCCGCCAGGTGAGCGGCGACTTCTACGACGTCGTGCCGGTCGGAGATGCCCTTCTGCTGGCGATCGCCGACGTCTCGGGTAAGGGCGTCGCCGCAGCCCTCATGTCCTCGATGCTCCAGGCGTCTCTGCGCACCCAGGCGGGCACGGTGGACTCGGTCGCCGACATGTTGCTCAACATGAATCGGTTGCTGTGCGGCGGCGCCCCGACCGGGAAGTTCGCGACCTTCTTCCTCGCCCGGGTCGATGAGGCCACGCTGCGGCTCACCTACGCGAACGCGGGACACAACTACCCCCTGCTGCGCCGCGCGGACGGCGAGGTCGAGGAGCTGGGCGAAGGCGGGCTGCTGCTGGGCATCCAGGAGGGCATCCGCCTCGGGGAGTCCTCCGTGCAGCTCGCGCCGGGCGACTGCGTCGTCCTCTACACCGACGGCATCAGCGAGGCCGCGAACGATCGCAATGATCTTTACGGCGAGCAGCGGCTGGCCGGCTTCCTCGCGACATTGCCCTTCAGCCTCTCCGCATTCGAGGTCGCAGATCGGACGCTCGCCGAGGTCCGCGCGCACCTGGACGGGGTCGAGCCGGGTGACGACATGACGCTGGTGGTGCTGCGCGTTCGCGGCGAGGGCGCCGGGACGGGGGCGCCGGTCTCCAGCTGAGCCGGGGTGCTCAGGGGTTGGGTTGTGCCGCGGAGATTCGGGGTGGCAGGGAGTGTGCAGGGATGCGGCCGGCATGGAACCCACGACCGCCCCCCCACGCACCGCCGTTCTGCCCCAATCCCGCTTGTCCCTTCCACACTTACGACCCCTCGCACTGGCGCTTTCACCGCGACGGGGTGCACGACCGCGGCTGTCCACCACGGGTGGTCCAACGTCACCGCTGTTTACACTGCCGGCGCTCCTGACCCGGGCGATCCCGGGCGGCACCGTGCACCGGCTGAGCTACGCCACGTGAGCGTGGGCTTAATAGCTCCACACCCGCGCACCGCCGCCCACCCCGAATCTCCGCGCCACCACTCAGGGGTTGGGTGCGGCTGCCATCTCGGCGGTACGCATCTGCTCGGCGCGGGTCAGGAAGTAGACCGCGACCAGGATGAAACCCAGCGAGATCCAGTCCTGGGCGGTAGGAAACTTCGTCGCGAAGAAGAAGAAGAGCAGCAGCGTCGCCGCGGTGCCGGCCACCAGCGAGGTGAGCCGATTGACCAGCCCCGCGAACGTGGCGGTCCGTCCCTTGAACATGAAGATGAACACCGAGAAGAAGGCGACGATCCCGTAGGGCACACCCGAGAGCACGGCGGCCAGGTCGGGACGGCGGATGGCCTCACCGAACGCCAGCACCCGGAAGTCAGTCCAGCCGAAGAGCGCCGGCCCGAAGAACAGGGCCAGACCGCCCAGCAGCATGGTGCCACTGGCGGCGAGCTGCTCGATGGCGAAGAAGCCCTTGTTGTCCTGGGCGACCCCCGTCGCGCGCGTGTTCTTATAGAAGTTCATGATGTAGAGGCGGATCGAATAGGCGATGAGGTAGATGGTCAGGATGCTCATCGCCGGCACCGAGCCGAGAAAGTCGAAGCTGCCCCGGCCGGCCCCGGCCTTGAGCCCCAGCCAGCGGTCGGCGGGGATGTTCTGCGCGGCGAGGAAATCCACCAGCGGCAGCAGCACGACGTTGGTGCCGACCGCCAGCAGGGCGAACACCACCGCCAGGTTCTCCTCGTGGAACACCCGCTTCTTGAGGATGCCCTGGCGGATTTGGACCTCGTCCACCAGCCGGCTGATGACGATGATGCTGCCCCGCATGATGACCATGGCGACCAGCACCGAGATCGGCAGCGTGTACATCAGCGTCGTGGTCGGGATGACGACGGCCGTACAGATGCCGGAGGGGATGATGTACCTGACCTCGGACGGCAACCGGAATGGCCCCCACTGGACCATCTGATTCGACTTGAGCCGGATCCAGCCGAACAGCAGCACGACGCCGACCGCGAAGACGCTCCCGCCCACGGTGTTGTTGAACAGGAACGCCATGTCGGACATCTTCGGCTCGCGCAGCTGTGTGAAGTACTTCACCAGCACGCCCGTGATCGTGTAGAAGGCGAAGTAACCGATGCACAGCTGGACGAGTCTGGAGGAGCTGGCCGACTTGTCGGTCGACATGATGGGGATCCTCAAGGGTCGAGAGGCGGTCATCCTAGCGCATGTCCCGCGGGCACGCCCCAGCCGGATTCCCGACCGACGGGGGACGACGACGACGTCAGGCGCGGATCCGCTCGGGGCCGGTGTAGACGTTCATCCGCCCTTTGCGCAGGAACCCGATCAGCGTCATCCCCGCCGCAGCGGCCAGATCGATGGCCAGCGTCGAGGGCGCGCCCACCGCGGCGAGCAGCGGGATGCGCGCCCGCGCCGCCTTGAGCACGATCTCGGCGCCGGCCCGCCCGCTCACCCAGAGCACCCCGGCTCCCGCCGGATAGCCGCCGGAGTTCACCAGCCACCCGGCGACCTTGTCCACCGCATTGTGGCGCCCCACGTCCTCGCGCAGCACCAGTACGTCGAGCGCCGCGTCGCAAAAGGCCGCGGCATGGAGCCCGCCGGTGGCGGTGAAGGTGACCTGGGCATCACGCACGCGCGCGGGCAGTTCGGCGAGCGCCCCGGCGTCGAACACAGTCCCCGCGGGCATGGGCGCAAGCCCGGCGCGCAGCGATTCGAGGTGGGCGCGGCCACAGAGCCCGCACGCCGCGGTCGCGGCGAAGGCGCGCTCGAGCTTCGTCCAGTCGAACGTGACGCCAGGCGCGAGGGCGACGTCCACCGTGTCCGGCCGGTCGGCGCAATCGGCGGGCGCGACGGACACTCGCGCGACCTGCGCCCGGTCACGGATGACTCCCTCGGCCGCGAGGAACCCCAGCGCCAACTCGCGGTCGTGCCCGGGGGTGCAGAGCGTGACCGTGAGGGCGCGGCCGTCCACCCGGATCTCGAGCACGCGCTCGACCGCCACCGCGTCGTCTTCGACCCGGGCCGCAATGCCACCGCCGACCCGGGTGATCCGCCGCGTCTCGAGGCTGGGCTCGTGGTGGGGATCGGGAAGGCCGGCCATGAGAGTGCGGGGCGCCGGACTAAATGGCTTCGCCTGATTCGGCCATAGACCCGAGGCTGCGGTTCGGGGGCACCCGACGAGCGGGGCCGCGAAGCGGGGTCCCCGCGACGGAGGGTGCCCCCGAACCGCAGCCGAACATTGCCGAATCAGGCGAAGCCATTTAGCGGCCTGGATCACACCTTGGGATGCAGCGTGTGCGTCGCGACATCGCCCCCACCGAGCGGCACCAGGGTGTAATCCGCGAACAGGTTCGGCGCCTCCTGCTGCATGATGCGCAGGACCGCCACGGCGACCTTGCGGATCTCGACGTCGGCGTGCTCGCTTCCGCGCAGCTCGATGAAATGCCGCAGGGCCCGCGCGTTGCCGGTCACGAAGATCTTGGTCTCGGTGGCGTTGGGCAGCACCGAGCGCGCGGCCTGGCGCGCCAGCTTGCGCCTTTGCGTAGCCTCGGGGATATCAGCGTAGCGCTGCTGCAGGCCGTCGACCAGCGCGTCGTACGCGCGCCGGGTGGCGTCCACCGCTTCGCACCAGACGGCGTGGAGCTTCGGGTCGGAAGCGATGACGTCCGGCTCGACGAAGTCCGACTCCGACTCGTTCACGTAACGCTGGGAGAGCTGCGAGTAGGAGAAATGGCGATGGCGGATGAGCTCGTGCGTGAGCGAGCGGGAGACGCCGGTGATGAGAAAGCTCCACACGCCGTGCTCGAGCACCGATCCGTGGCCGACCTCGACGATGTGCTGCAGGAACTCGCGGTTGGTCTTGCGGCCCTTGCCATAGGACATATAGCAGACCCGGCCCGCCAGCTCGGCCAGAGCTTCGGCGCCGACCTCGGTGTCGGTCTGCCAGGTCACCTCGTGCTCACCGAGGAACCGCTCCACCGCCGCCTCGTCCACCGTCTGGCGTCCGATCAGAAACACCTTTGGCTCCCGGACGATCTTCAGTTGCCTCACTTCCTTCACTCCGGACGCATCCATGGGGATCTCCTGTCCTCCCGGTTGCCTGCCGTTCCTCGCATCCCTATTCGCCGGGCACATTATCACGCGGGTCGCCCCAGCCTACCCGGTCGCCCGGGCGACCTCCTCGCGCACACGATTCATCACCCGATCCACCTCGTCCTCGCGGGTATAGAAGTGAGGCGCGAGCCGCAGCCCCACCCCCGGCCGATGGTCCAGCAGCACATCCGAGGCGAGCAGAGACCGGCACACTCGCTCGGCCTCGGGCACGTCCACGCACACCGTGCCGCCGCGACGGGCCGGTTCGCGGGGCGAGCCCAGCCGCCAGCCGAACTCGTCCGTCCACGCGATCATGCGGTCGGTCAGCCGCAGCGACTTCTCACGGATGGCGGCGACCCCGATGCGGGCGACGGTCTCGTATCCCGGACGGGCGGCAACGTAGGATGGGATACTGGGTGTCCCGCCCCAGAAGCGGCGCGGACCCGGATCCCAACGCATCGGGCCGGAGTCGAAATCGAACGGGCGCTCGTGCGCGAGCCAGCCGGTGAGGGCAGGCTCGAGCCTGGCCGCCACCTCGGGGCTGACATAGAGGTACGCGGTGCCCGGGCCGCCGCACAGCCACTTGACCGAGCCGCCCGCGAGCATGTCGACCCCCAGAGCCTGCACGTCCACCGGCACCGTGCCGACCGCCTGGTAGGCGTCGATGAGTGTGAGCGCTCCCGCCTCGCGGGCGCGCCGCGCGATCGGGGCGATGTCGAGGAGTTGCGAGGTGCGGAACAGCACCTGCGAGATGGCGACCACCGCGGTGCGTTCATCGATCGCCGCGATCACATCCTGTTCCTCGATCCTCCGGTCGCCGCGGCTGGGAATCCGCACCACCTCGACCCCGCGCCGCGCGAGGCCCTCATACAGGTAGAGCACGGACGGAAAATCCTCGGCCGTGCAGACCAGACGGTTGCGCGGGGGCGTAAAGTCGAGTGCGGAGAGGGCGGTCGCGTGGGCGAGCGTGACGTTGTTATGAAGCGACACCGAGCCGCCCTCGGCGTTGACGATGCTCTCGACCAGGCCCGCCACCTCGGCCGGCACACCCATCCAGGACTCCTCCCAGGCCCGGATGCCACGCGTCTTCCAGGTCTGCGCGTAAAGGCGCAGCGACTCCTCCACCCCCCGCGGCATGGCGCCCAGCGAGTGGGAGATGAAGTGGAGCGTGGCTTCGACGGTCGGGAACTCCGGCCGCCACTCGAGCAGGGCGTCCTCGGCCGGCGGATCGACCGCGCCGCGCCCCGGGGCCCCCGCCCCGCTCACCGCAGCGCCCTCGGCCGATCCCGGGGTGCGGCTCATGGCGTCGGGATCCCGGCCAGCGCGCGGCGCGCGGCTTCGGCCGGCGTCGCCGCGCATTGGACGTGCTCGAACAGGTGGGGCAGGACCAGATCCGGGTGCCGATGGGCGTCGAGGTAGTCCGGCCAGCGCTCGCCGAGCAGCACCAGGGGCGCCGCCGGGCGCCCCTGCACGCTGAGTAGGGTCCAGGTGAAGAACAGCTCGGTGAGCGTGCCGATGCTCCCCGGCACGGTCACGAACCCGTCGGCCCGGCCGACGATGACGCGCAGACGCTCGAACAGGTCGGAGGTGTGGACCCGCTCCTTGACCCAGCGATTCACCGGGCCGCGCTGATCGAGTAACTCGACCGTGACGCCCACCACGTGCCCGCCCGCCTCGTGGGCGCCGCGCGAGCAGGCGGCCATGATGCCTCCGTAGCCGCCGGTCATCACCCCCGCCCCGGCGCGCGCCAGCTCGCCGCCCAGCTGGTAGGAAAGACTCCAGGCGGCGTCCGATTCCTTCATCGTGCTGCTGCCGAAGACTGCGATCAGCGGGCGATGCGGGGTCATGGCGGATTCCATTGGTGCGTGCTGCACGGCGCGCGGCCGGGGGCATGCGGACGCGCGCATTCTGCCACGCCCGCGGGGGCCGCGGCCAGCCCACGTGTTCCGCTGCTCAATCACCCCGGGCCGTCACTGCAAGGCCCGGTAGGCGTACGCTTAGAGGACGGCGCCCAGCGACACTCCGATGCCAATCTCGTTCAAGCCGCTGTAGTCCGAAAACCATCGGCGATAGCGGGCATTCACCCGGACCCCCAGGGCCGACTTCACGATGAACCGGTAGCCAACCTCTCCGCCAATGCCAGGCCCGCTCACGGAAAATGAATTGCTACCGTTCATGAAGAAGTCGGGAATGGACGAGGACGCCCTGTCCCACTGGAACGCACCACCAATCGCAACATAGGGCGATGAACTCGTGCTCGAGTTGAAGAGATAGCCGACCTGCCCCACGAACGAGAGCGATGAGAATGAGACTGATCCGTCCCACACCCGGGAAAAGCCAATCTGAGGCTCCACCATTACTGATGGGGTCGCGAAGATCGTGGCGTACATCATCGGTGAGGACTGCGGCCCAATGCCGCCCGGGACGCCAAAGTTGGTAACTGGGTCGCTGCCGGACGCGCTCAGGATCGTCAAGCCAGCAGAGGTTCCGATCTCCATCCGCGGCGTGTCCTGGGCGCTGGCAGTCACGGGAATCAGAAGAGCGCTGCAAACCAGTGCCAGGCTCGCTACGGCTCCGATGAATAGTGTTGCAAGCCCACCTACCCGCTGAACGACCGCGCGCATGCCAGCCCCCTTGTGTGGGACACCGCACTCACCGGCGCACCTTGGACAACGAGGCCACGCTGTTGACGGCCGCCGTAGTCACAGAATCCGAAACTCGGGCGTAAAGCGCAAGCGGTCCGGCGACCTCAAGAAGGAAGAGAAACCCGATCGCGTGCCGCCCGCCGCCAAGCATGCGCGCCTGCTCGGCCGCGGGAAGCCCGGCGTATACTCAGCGGGCATCTCGACCCGAGCGGAGACCATGCAGGAGCCAATCCCCTTCACACCCGTTCGCATCATCCCCGACGCCCGACGCCTGAGCGAGGGCGACGGGGCCCGCTTCACCGTTGCGCTCGACGGCGTGACCCGGGACGCGTTCGCGGTCCGCTACCACGGGCGGACGCACGCCTACGTCAACAGCTGCCGGCATCAATCGCTGCCGCTCGACTTCGGCGATGCCCACTTTTTCGACGACGCGTACGACGCGCTGGTCTGCTGCCACCATGGCGCCCGCTACCGGCCCGAGACCGGCGAGTGCGTCGCGGGACCCTGTCGGGGGGCGCGCCTCACGCCGCTCGCGGTGGAGGAGCGCGACGGCGCGCTCTGGTGCGTGGGCGCCGCGCGTTGATCCCAGGGGGCACTCATCCCCCGGAGCTCGGCGCCCCCTCGCGCTTCCCTCCAAACTCGACCGCTATCCCCCGGTCCTGCGTCTCGGCCTTGCGCCAGATATGGTGGGCGGCCGCCAGGTCCTCGACCGCGATGCCCAGCGACTTGAACAGCGTGCGCTCGGCGGGCGAGCGCCGGCCCGGCGCCCGGCCGATCAACACGTCGCCCAGCTCGCCGACGATGTGATCGTCCCCGATCGCGCCCTCGTCCCGCGCGATCAGAAAGTCGCCCGCCTCGTTGAGCGCCGATTCGCGTCGGTCGACGTAGAGCCGGGCTCCGGCCACCGCCTGAGTGTCGAGCTCGCGCGCCTCCCGCGTGCACGCCCCCACCGCGTTGATGTGCACCCCGGGTGTCAGCCACGCACCCTCGAGCACCGGCAGCCGCGACGAGGTGGTGGTGCACACCAGGTCGGCGCCCTCGACCGCCGCGCGCGCCGAGACTGCGAACTCGACGCGCAGGCTGTGTCGGGCCGACGTCCGCTCCGCGAAGGCGCGCGCTCTCTCGGGGTCCCGGCTCCACACCCGAACCCTGCGAAGCGGACGGACGGTCTTCATCGCCTCGAGATGGGTGCCCGCCTGCACGCCTGACCCCAGGATCGCCAGGTCCCCCGCGTCCTCGCGCGCCAGCGCCCGCGTCGCCAAGCCGCTCACCGCCGCGGTCCGGATGGCGGTGATGGAGGTCCCGTCGACGATCGCGAGCAGGCAGCCATGCTCGACCTCGAAGATGAGCACGGCGCCCTGGTGCGAGTCGTACTCGGTGCCGTGGTTGCCGGGCATCACGGTGACCACCTTGAGGCCCATGACCCGGGGCGAGTCGAGGTACGCCGGCATCAGGCCCAGCAGGCCGGGCCGGTCGGGCAGCCGCACCATGGTCCGCAGCGGGAGCACCGCGTCGCCGCGGGCGAGGGTGATGAGCGCTTCGCTCATCACCTCCACGCATTCGCTCATCGGCAGAAGCCGCACGACCTCCGCCTGGGTGACGATCCTCACGCTCATGACCTTCCCTCCGTGGCGCCCGTATCCTCGAAGATCCCGAACAACCGTTCGACGTCGATATTGCCGCCCGAGACGATGGCGACGACCTTGGCGCCGGGGGCCGCCCCGACCTTTCCTGCCAGCACGGCCGCGGTCGCCGCCGCGCCCGCACCTTCGACATAGAGCTTGGCCCGGGTGACGAGCAGCCGCATCGCCGCGATGATCTCCTGCTCGGTGACGGTGACGATCGCGTCCACGCACTCGCGCACGATCGCCAGCGGGATCGCGCCCACGAACGGCGGGGTCAGGCCGTCCGCGAGGGTGTCGGCCGGACGCGGCACGGGGACCGGCCTGCCGGCCGCCAGCGCGGGGCCGAAGCCCGGCCCCGCCTCGAGCTCGACCCCGACCACGCGCGCCCCGGGCGCAAGCTGGCGCATCGCGCTCGCCACGCCCGCGAGCAATCCTCCCCCGCCGGCGGGCACCACCACGACGTCAGCGCCCGGGAGGTCCTCGAAGATCTCGAGCCCCACGGTGCCGGCGCCGGCCAGCCCGACCGGATCGTCGAACGGGTGCACGAACGTCATCCCGCGTGCCTCGCGCACCTCCTCCAGCCGGTCGAACAAGGTGGCGCGATCGTCGTGCAGGAAGACCTCGGCGCCGTAGCCGCGCACGGCATCGAGCTTGGAGCGCGGCGCCCCGGCCGGCATCACCACCGCGCACGGGACGCCCGACTCGCGCGCGGCCCACGCCACCGCCTGGGCGTGATTGCCGGCCGAAACCGTCACCAGGCCCCGCGCCCGCTCGGACTCGGAGAGGCTCAGCACCTTGTTGAGGGCGCCACGCGGCTTGAACGAGCCGGTCTTCTGGAAGCATTCGCACTTGAGTGCGAGCGACACCTCGGCCCGCTCGCCGAGCGACCGAGACGACAGCATCGGCGTTCGGTTCACACGCCGGCGGATCCGGTCGGCGGCGGCGCGGATCTCGGCGAGCGGGATCACCGCGACCGCCACACTTCTGCGCCGGGCGGCGTGTGCGCTAAAGTCGCGCGCATGCAGCCGTCCGAAGAGGCGCCCGGGGCGCCCATCCCGCTCGATGACATCCGGGCGGCGCGGGCCCGCATCGCGGGCGCCGCGATCCGCACCCCGCTGGTGCGGCTCGCCGTGGACGACGCGCCGGCCGAGATCTTCCTCAAGCTCGAGAACCTCCAGCCGGTCGGCTCGTTCAAGATCCGGGGCGCTTCGAACGCCATCGCCCTTAGCACCCCGGGCGAACTGGCGCGCGGCGTGTGGACCGCCAGCGCCGGCAACATGGCGCAGGGCGTCGCGTGGCAGGCCCGGCGGCTGGGGCTGGATTGTACTGTCGTCGTGCCCGACCATGCACCCCAGACCAAGCTGGCCGCGCTGGACCGGCTCGGGGCGCGGGTGCTCAAGACCCCCTTCGCCGAGTGGTTCGAGATCCTGCGCACCCGCACCTTCCCGGGGATGAATGGCTATTTCGTGCACCCGGTGAGTGACGCCGCGGTCATGGCGGGCAACGGCACCATCGGGCTCGAGATCCTCGAGGACCTGCCGGACGTGGATGCGATCGTCATCCCCTATGGCGGCGGGGGGCTCTCCTGCGGGATCGCCTCAGCAGTGCGGGCACTGAAGCCAGCGACCCGGGTCTTCGCCTGCGAGGTGGAGACCGCCGCCCCGCTCGCGGCATCGCTTGCCGCCGGTGCCCCGCAGAGCGTGACCTACACGCCGAGCTTCGTGGACGGCATCGGCAGCCCGTTCGTGCTTCCCGAGATCTGGCCGCTGGCGCGCCGGCTCCTCCACGGCTCGCTGGTGGTGCCCCTGGCCGAGGTGGTGGCGGCGGTGCGGCTGCTGGTCGCGCGCAACCACGTGGTGGCCGAAGGCGCGGGGGCGACCCCGGTCGCGGCGGCGCTCTCCGGACGGGCGGGCGCGGGCCGGGTGGTGTGCGTGGTCTCGGGCGGAAACTTGGATCCGGACCGGCTGGCTGACATCCTAAGTCGGGACATTCATTAGCCGGCTCCCGCCCGCCATGTCCTGGGCCCTCCCACCCCGGGGGGGCGAGCCATCGGGGCGATTGCCCCACTCCTCCCCCCCGCGCACGGTGTGGGCTGCGAATCCATGATGGTATTCGTGACGGGTGCGATATAGACTAATATCATTCGTACTTTAACCCACGGCACCGTCTGTGCATCCAGGACTACATCGTGCGTCGTCTTCAGTTGTTCCTTGTACTGGCCACCCTCCCACCTGTCGCCACAGGCCATGCCGACAGTCAGTCGTTCACGCTGTCCACGGGTTACAACGAGTCCGCGCTGACCCCCAACCTCAACCGCGGCACGGCATTCCAGGCTCAGGTCGCCCGCGGCCACCGTCTCTTCGTCGGCTCCCTGGACAGTCGCGGTCTCGCCAGCTTCGGCCTGGGCCGGATCGCGTCGACCCACGACATCGACTGTCAGACCAACCGCTATCCCGTGATCACGGTCTTCGCCCGGGCCGGTGAAGGCTCAGGTCTGGCACTCGATCTGCACCAGGACTGGTACTGGCGCGGGACGCCGACCCGGACACCCGGCAAGCACGTCACGATGTTCCAGACCCAGGGGGGCATCAGCTTCCAGGATGGGCAGGCACCGAAGGTGAGGGTCACGCACCGGTTCGTGACCGCACAGCGCCGCTTCCCCGGTCGCACCCAGGGCGTCGAGTGGGTGTGGGAGTTCCGACGGGACTACCCTGCCTACTACAGCCGTGCGTCCAACCGTGGCGAGATGACCGCGATGGTCCGCCGCAGCCTGCGCGCGGAGAACTGGGCCTTCTTCAGTCGCGAACTGGGGGTGGGGGTGGTACGCGTAAACGTCGGGGCGACCTACAAGACGGTCGAGCGGGCGGTGACGGCGGAAGACCCGTCGGCGACACCGCTCGAGCGGATCACGCAGCGGTCGAGTGCCGGCACGACGCGCGTGCCAATTCTGATGGTCCGGCTCGCTTACGAGTTTCGGCGCTGGTAGCGCCGCCGGCCCTTCGTCAGCGGATCCGCTTCCGCCGAGTCTCCGGTCGCCCTGACGGCCGCGGCTGCCCGGCCGTCACACCCTAGCGACCCCGCTTCGATCCCGACACCCACGCCATTCCGTCCGGCTCGTTCCCGGTCGTGAAGGTCGCGATCACCTTTCGGGCGGCGACGTCGATCACAGTCACGAGATCGTCGTTGGTGTTCGCGACATAGGCGCGCTTGCCGTCCGGGGCCATCTGGATGCCGACCGGGGCCGCGCCGACCGGTAGCGTGGCCAGGAGCTGTCGGGTGCGGGCATCGAAGACCGTGACCGCGTTGCTCTCCAGACACGAGACCCACGCTTCGCGGCCATCGGGGGTGAACTTCACCCGGATGGGAAAACGGCCGCCGCTCTCGATCTTCGCGATCAGGGTGTCCCCGCGGGCATCGAGCACCGAGATCGAGCTGTCCGCGCGGTTGGTGACCCACACTTCGCGGCCGTCAGGCGAGACAGCGATGCCCTCGGCCCCGGGGGCGGTGACGAGGCTGGTGACACGGTCGGTCGCGCGCTCGATGACGGTGGCGCTCCCCGAGCGGATATTGGCCACGAACAGCTTGGTCTCGTCCACAGCCGGCACGATCATGTGGCTGGTCTCCTGTTCGGTCTTCCATGCCTTGCGGACGGCGCCGGTCCCCGCATCGAGCTCGAGCACCGTACGGGAGTCCTCGCACGTGACCCACAGGTGCCGGCCGTCACGACTCACCGCAAGGCCGTGCGGCTTCGCGTAAGTCCCCAGGTCGAAGGTGTCCTTCACCGCGCGCCTCTCGAGGTCGAGCACCGAGATGGTATTGCCCGGCTCGTTCACCCGCTGTCCCTCGCGGAACACGCCGTACATGCCGTAGTTCGACACGTAGGCCAGGCGTCCGTCCGGGGAAACCGCGACCTCGTGCGGGCCGCGGCCGGTCGCGATCCGTGCCACCGGCTTAAGCGTCATCGGGTCCACGAGCACCGCCTCGTGGTCCGACTTGTTGAGCACGATGAGCAGGTCGGCGCTCACCGCGCTCGGCCCCCCGACTGCAAAAACGAGCAAGGGCGCACACAGCAGGGAGAGTCGAACATGCATTCAGTCCTCCGTTCAATCCTCAGGACGATTCCGGTTCCGCACCACGCCGGCATCCGCGCAGTCGAGGTAGCCGATCAGCCTGGCGTTGCGCCGCACCGCGTCGCTCAGGTCGGTCGCGCCGCGATCGCCCGCCACCGCCCGTGCCAGCGCCGGCGAAAGCGCCAGCGGATGGCCGCGCCGGCGCCGGTAACGGGGCACCAGCGCATAGGCGAAGCCCTTTCCCTTCGCCGCGCCGCCCCGGTAGGAGTCGAGCGCGGCCTTCATCGCGGCCGCCAGAGCGCGCACCGTCGCGGGCTTGACCGTGGGATGATCCACCGGCAGCACCAGCACCGCTTCCGGCTTCAGGCGCAACGCCGCGCGCAGGCCCAGCCGGGCCGAGCCCAGCATGCCCCGTTGCCATGCACGGTTGACGACAAAGTGGACCTCGAGACCCTGCGATCCATGACGGCGGGCGACCTCGAGGTCGGCATGGAGCGCACGGGCCTTCACGAGACGCACGAACTCCTCCTCGGCCGCCGCGCGCACGCGCCGGGCGTCGGCGCCCAGCACCACGACCACCGTGTCGCACGCGCTCCACAGGTGACGCACGCCATGAGCGAAGAAGCTCTGCCCGCCCGCCTGCACCAGCGACTTTGTCCGCCCCATGCGCCGCGAAGCCCCACCGGCCAGCATCACCCCGACGTTCATGGCATCCCCACCTTGCGGGACGCAGCGGCCGGGGCCGGGACCGTGGCCGTCGCCCGGGCCTCTGGGCCGGCCTCGGGGACCGCCTCGCGCTCCGCCCCGCCCCTTGCCGGCTTCGGCACCGGCGGCGTCCAGCCCTGGGTGATGGACGCGCCGCGCCGCGCGGCGATCAGCTCGCCCATGGCGCTGACCGCGATCTCCTCCGGGGTGTCGGCGCCGATCGGCATCCCCAGCGGCGTGCGGAGCCGCCCGATCTGCTCGTCGCTGAACCCGCGGGCCCGCAGCCTGAGCGCGAACTTCCGCTGCTTGGGCACACTCCCGATCATGCCGACGAACTTGAGCGGGCGCCGAAGCAGCTCCTGCACCAGGCACTGGTCGAGTGCATGGTCGTGTGTGACGACCACCGCGTAGTCCCCGGCGGAGGTCGGGAGCGCGCGCAGGAAATCTTCGGGCGCCTGGGCGACCACCTTGCAGTCGGGGAAGCGTTCCGGGACCGCCCATTCGGCGCGCCCGTCCACCACCGTCACCTCGAAGCCGCAGCCGGCGGCGAGCGCGGCGAGCGGTCGGGCGATGTAGCCGGCGCCGAACAGGTAGAGGCGCGGGGCGGGCTCGAGCACCTCGAGGAACACCGCCATCTCGCCGCCGCAGCACATCCCCAGCTCCTGGGTCAGATGCTTCTTGACCAGCGAGACACCACCGCCCACGAGCAGCGCGCGCGCCTCCGTCAGCACCAGATGCTCGATCGCCCCGCCGCCGATGGTGCCGCACGTCGCCCCGTCCTCGGCCACCAGCATGTGGGCTCCGGGCTTGCGCGGGGTGAACCCGCGCGACTCGATCACCGAAATGAGCGCGAAGCGGCGCCCCTCCGCGCGCCAGCGCGCGAGCGTCTCCCATACAACAGGCGGGCACACCTCGGGCGGGCGGGCTTCGCGGACGGCGTCGAACGGGCGCGGCTTCATCCCGGCGCCGCCGTTGCGGCCGGCCCGCGGGGCGGCAGACCGAGCGCCTCGCGCACCGCGCGCCGCACGAACACCGGCACCATCTCGTGACGGTAGTCGTCGTCGTAGGCGATGTTGATGATCGGCTTGCACTGGGCGTACGCCACGCGGGCGAGCGCGTCAATCGCCGCCTCGTCGAGCGGCTTGCCGGCGAGCAGCGCATCCAGGCCGCCGACCGTGCGCGGTTTGGCGGCCAGCGCCCCCACCACCAGGCGTGCCTGCTCGCAGACCTCATCGCGCATCCGGGCGGTGAAGGCGATCGAGAGCATGGGGAAGTCGATCGCCCCGCGCGGGCGCAACTTCTGGTAGCCGGCGCGCAGGCCACGCGAGCGTGCCGGCAGCGTGATACGGGTTACGATCTCGCCCGGCTTCAAGACGTTGTTGTGCACCCCGTCCCCCACGAAGAAGTCCTCGGCGGTCACGGTGCGGCGGCCGGCGCGCGATGCGATCTCGACCTCGGCCGAGAGCGCGATCAGCACCGGGGCGATATCCGACGAGTGCGCGGCCACGCATCGCTTGCCCTGCGGCACGACATGGCAGTGCACCCCGTCCTTCTTGAGGCAGAAGCCCAGCGCCTCGCGCCAGAAGTAGGTTTGATTGTAGTACGTGCAGCGCGTATCGAGGCACAGGTTGCCCCCGATCGTCCCCATGTTGCGCAGTTGCGGCCCCGCGACCAGCGCGGCAGCGCGCGCGAGCACCGGGTAGTCGCGGAGCACCGCAGCCTCGCGCGTGATCCGCGTAAGCGTCACCCGAGGCCCCAGGTGAAGCCCCTCGGCGTCCTCGCGCACGAACCCAAGCTCCTCCACCCGGCCGATATGAACCAGGTAGCGGGGCTCGTGCAGGCGGTGCTTGAGATTGGGGACCGCGTCGGTTCCCCCCGCCACCACCAGGCTGTCACCCGGATGGGCGGCCAGATGGTCGAGCAGCTCATCGAGGCCCTTTGGCTGGACCCACTCGAAGCGCGGAAGGGTCAGCATCGGAGACTCACTTCGCGCTCCGGCGTCGCGCACGTGCCTGAGCGCGAGCGGTTCGTACAGGAGGCCCGGCCCCGACCGGGGCTTCGGTCGCGTCGCCCGGGGTCGCCCCCACCTGCGCGAGGACCTGCCCGCGGGCCTTCTCCCAACGCGCGCGGGCCCCGGGTTCGCGCAGCAGCCGCAGCACCCGGGGCGGGCTGAACGGGAGCGCGTCACAGCGGACCCCGAGCGCGTCGTAGATGGCGTTGGCGAGCGCCGGGATGCTGGGGTGCAGCGGCCCCTCGCCCGCCTCCTTCGCGCCGTAGGGACCCTCGGGGTCGATCGACTCGATGATGAGCGAGACGAACTCCGGCACGTCGAGCGAGGTGGGGATCCGGTAGTCGAGCAGCGAGGGCCCGTGATGGAGGCCGGGCCCGTGGTGCGGTGCGGCGGGCTTGAAGACGTGCTCCTCGAGCAGCGCCTCGGCGAGCCCCATGTAGGCGCTCCCTTCCATCTGGCCCTCGACCGCGACCGGGCTCAGGGCGCGGCCGCAATCGTGCGCGATCCACACCGTCTTGACCTCGACGAAGCCGGTCTCGGGGTCGCACTCGACCTCGACCACGTGGGCCGTGAAAGAATAGGCGGGCGATGCGCCGATCGTCCCGCCGCGGTAGTCGCCTCCCAGCTTGGGACTCTGATACCAGCCGACCGATCCCAGCGTGCCAATGCGGGCCTCGGTGTGCTGGAACGCCTCCTTGACGCTCATGCAGTCGCGTCCGGGATCGCGGGTCGAGCACGCCACCCCGTTGGCCAGCACCACCTCGTCGCTGCGGCAGCCCCACGCGAGAGAGAGCGTCGCGGCCACCTCGTGCCGGAGCTTGCGCGCGGCGTCGAGGCAGGCGTTGCCCACCATGAAGGTCTCGCGGCTGGAGTAGGAGCCCAGGTCGACCGGGGTCAAGTCGGTGTCGGCGGCCACGACGCGCACGTCGCGCAGCTCGAGCCCCAGCTCCTCGCACACGATGTAGGCGAGCAGCGAGTCCGAGCCCTGCCCGATGTCCGAGGCGCCGCAGAACACCGTGGCGCGACCGCTGCGGTCGAGCTTGAGCTGGACCCCGGACTGCGGCATCTCGTTCGGGTAGATGCAGTAGTTGGTGCCGCTGATGTACATGCTCCCCGCCACGCCGACACCGCGGCCGTAGGGCAGGCGGCGGAACTTCTCCTTCCAGCCCGAGGCGCGCTCGACCGCCTCGAGACATTGCGGGAAACCGTTCGAGGTGACGCGCATGCCGTTCACCGTGTGCGCGTCGGCCCCCATGAGATTGCGGCGCCGCAACTCGAACGGGTCGAGCCCCACCCTCTCGGCCAGCTTGTCGAGCTGGCACTCGAAGGCGAAGCGCGGCTGCACCGAGCCGTGCCCACGCTTGGGTCCGCAGCACGGCTTGTTGGTGAACACGCGGGTCGAGTCGAACCGGTAGGCCGGCAGGCAATAGGGCGCGGTCAGGAGCTGCCCCGAGTAATAGGTGGTGACCAGGCCGAACGAGGAGTAGGCCCCGCCGTCGATCTTGATGGTCGCGTCGACCGCGGTGAGCTTCCCTTCGCGGGTGACGCCGGTGCGGTAGCGCATGCGCATCGGGTGGCGGCCGCGGTGGGCGTAGAACACCTCCTCGCGGGTGTAGAGGATCTTGACCGGCCGCCCGGATACCATGCTCAGCTTCGCCGCGCAGAACTCGAGCGAGAACGGCTCGCTCTTACCACCGAACGCCCCGCCCACCACCGGCTGGATGACCCGGATGCGCTGGGTCGGCAGACCGAGCACGCGCGCGAGGTCGCGGTGCAGGTAGTGGGCCACCTGGGTGCTCGACCACACGGTCATGAGCCCGGTCGCGTCGAAATCCGCGACGCAGCAGTGCGGCTCGATCGGGGTGTGCGTCGAACCCTCGTACCAGTAGTCGCCCTCGACCACCACGTCGCTGGCGGCGAGGCCCGCATCGACCTCGCCGAACTCGAGGTGGACATGCTTGGAGATGTTGCCCTCGGAGGCCCGCTCGTTGACTTTGAGCTCGGGGTGCGCGAGGGCGTCGTCGATCGTCATGACCGCAGGCAGCACCTCGTAGTCCACCCGGATCAGGCGCAGCGCCTCGTCGGCGATCAGCTCGCTGTCCGCCGCCACCGCGGCGACGGCGTCCCCCGCGTAGCGCGCCTTCTCCTCGCACAGTGCCTGCTCGTCCTGGGTCCAGGGGATGATGCCGTAGTACTCCGGCAGGTCCTTCCCGGTAATGACGGCGTGGACGCCCCGGAGTGCCAGCGCCGCCGAAGCGTCGATCGAGCGGATGCGCGCGTGGGCGTGGATGCTGCGCAGCAGCCTGGCGTAGAGCATGCGCGGCAGGCGGATGTCGTCGGCGTAGACCGCCTGGCCCGTGACCTTGGCCAGCCCTTCCACCTTGCGGTTCCGCTTGCCGATGATGCTGAACTCGCCGTGCGGAGGCGCCGTGCGCCCTTCCTCCCACGCCGGGGGCGAGAGCCGCTCGTCGCTGGGCATGCGGCGGCCTTCGGGGATGGCCATGCCCTTCCGACGCCCGCGCATCGTCTCATCCTGGGGCTTCATCTTCGAGGCCTCATGCTCCGGCCCCACGCTCGCGCAGCCGGGCGGCCGCCAGCTCGACGGCCTCGAAGATCTTGGTGTAGCCGGTGCACCGGCAGAGATTGCCCGAGAGGCCGCGGGCGATCTCCTCGCGCGTCGGGCTCGCCTCCTTCGCGAGGAGCGCCCAAGCGCTCATCAGGATCCCGGGGGTGCAGAAACCGCACTGCGCCCCGCCGGTCTCGTCCAGGGCGTCCTGGAGCGGATGCGGCCTCCCCTGCTCGGCCATCCCCTCGATGGTGGTGATCTCGGGCCCGTCGTGGTAGGCGAGCGCCAGTGAGATGCACGCCAGGACCGGCTCGCCGTCCGCAACCACGGTGCACGCCCCGCAGTCTCCCTTGTCGCACCCCTGCTTGGAGCCGGTGAGGCCGAGCCCGTAGCGGAGCGCCTCGAGCAGGGTGGTGGAGGGCGTCACCGCGCACTCGCGCGAGTCGCCATTGACCCGGAGGCGGCAGACGACGGTGGTGGTCTCCACGGTCACAAAACCTCCCCTCTCGGCCCGGAGCGGTCCATCTTGAGCGATTGAATCCACTTGCGGGGGCACTGTCAACACGCGGCGGCAGCCCACCGAGGGACGGAGGTGCGGCGGTTAGAGCTCGCGGAGGCGCCGGTAACCTGCTGCGAGCTATAGGCCCACGTCGAAGGTGCTGTGCTTGCGAAAGCGCACCGGTGGAACGTCGACTGTCCGGTTGCCGACCTCGAATTGTCCCGGGAGCAGCACGAATTGATAGCCGGCCGCGATGCCGTCGAACAGCAGCACGAAGCATGTCGGCGTCGACACCGTGATCGGATCTGCGGGAAGCGCATGAGCGGGTGAAGGCCGATACCCGAAAGTGAAGTAGCGCTCGTACTTGATCTTCCGCTTGGGGAACGGTTTCGAGAGATCCACGCGCGAGCCCTCCTTCGGCTCGCCGCAGAGGCAGTCGGGCCCACGAACGTACTCTACGCCGCTGGCGACGCCCGGCCCCCAGAGCGCGGTGGGCCGCAGGCTGTCCCCACGCGCGGTCACGAGCACGACCCGCCGGGGGTCGAACGTGACCGCGCTGTCGCGCGGAGCCAGCTCGATCCAGATCGGGAGCCGGGAGTGTGCCTTCTTGTAGGGGAACAGAAAGTGCGGTACCGGGATCGGGAGGATGTAGAACAATCCGATTGAGAACCTGGGAACCCGTTTCTGGGCCTGAAGGGACAGGTCGAATCCCGGCAACAGAAGCGTCACGGTTCCGTGATGGTACTTCCTCGCGCCTTCGGGCCGCTCCGGATGGCTGCGCCGCGAAACCGTGAACACCGCACAGCCGCCCACGGTGAGCAGAAGCATCAGACCCACGAGCCTCATCACGAGCCGCATCGCCCCTCCCCCGCCGCCGGAGTTCCAGGTCCCACCTTGATCGGCCCGTCCCGCGTCGTCGATGGCCTGTGGGCCCGCCGCCAGCATCGGACGATGGCCGATGCCGGAACCGGGGTCAAGGGATGAGCTGCCGCGACCGTCCATCCCGGCGCCGGCGATGGGCCGGCTCCGCCCCCGCACATCTCCACCCGGCCGCTTGCCTCCCCACCCTCCCCGGCGGCACAATGGAGTTGAATGTCGCACTCCCCTGGCGCGCCCGATTCCCTGTGGTTGGCCGAAGCCGGCCCATCGTTCCCCGGCTTTGACGGCGAACTGGACGCCGAGGTCATCATCATTGGTGGCGGCATCACGGGCGTCTGCCTGGCCTACACCCTGGCCGAGCGCGGGGCCACGGTCGCGCTTCTCGAGGCCGGCCGAATCGCCGGCGCGGCGAGCGGTCGTAACGCCGGCTTTCTGATGGTGGCGCCGGCCGAGCCCTATAACGAGCAGATCGCGCTCTGGGGCCGACCGGGCGCGCGGGCGGTACTGGAGTGCGGCCGCCGCTCCCACCAGCGCCTGCGCGCCCTCATCGAGACGCATGGGATCGAGTGCGATTACCGGGCCAGCGGCAGCCTGCGGCTGACCCGCACCGACGAAGAGGCCGAGGACGTCCGGGCCTCGCTGGCGGCGCTCAAGGCCGATGGGTTCCCGATGCTCGAGATGCCGATCGCCCACGCCGTGCCCCCTCACGCGGCCGGGAAGTTCACGGCCGCCTTCGTCACGCTCGAGGACGGCGAGTTCCATCCGGTCAAGTTCCTCCACGCGCTCGCGCTCGAGGCCCAGCGCAAGGGTGCCCGCCTGTTCGCGGATTCCGCGGTGACCGGCGCCGCCTGGCGGACCGGGCTGTGGGAGGTGCGAACGGCGCGCGGCGTCGCGCGCGCCCGCACGCTGGTGCTGGCGACCAACGCCGACACCCCGCGCCTGTGCCCCGCGCTCTCGGCCCTGATCGCCCCGCGGCGGGGACAGATGATCGCGACCGCCCCGATCGCACGCGAGGTGGCTTCGCGACCCACGTACGCACACTGGGGCTATCACTACTGGCGGCAGACACCCGACGGCCGGCTCATCATCGGCGGCTGGCGCGAGCTCGACCTCGACGGCGAGGTCGGCTTCGATGCCGTGACGACCGGACCCATCCAGTCGGCGATCGAGCGGGGGCTTGCCGATCTCGTCCCCGAGGGGGCCGCGATCGAGCGCCGCTGGGCGGGCATCATGGGGTTCGCGCGTGACGGCCGACCGCTGGCGGGCTGGCTCGACCCCGAACACCATCTTGCGTTCTGCGGCGCCTACACCGGGCACGGCATCGCGCTGGCCCCCGCGTGCACGCTCGATCTGGCCGAGCTGCTGGCCTGGCGCAAGGCGCCCGGCATCGCCACCTTCGAGCCCTCCCGGTTCCCCGAGTTGCTCAAGTCGCGCGAGGACCTGACCGCACTGGGCGTCGCTCGGCAGTAGCGAGCCGCGCCGCGCCGGGTTGATGCGTAGCGGGCGCCATGCCCGGCCGCGCCCCCCTCGGGCACCAGGGGTCGCCCAGGCCGATGGCGGCTGGCCCGTTGTCGTCCGCTTTGGCTATACTGCCGCCGCATCTGACGCCGTTCCCCCGCCCGACTCAGGGCCTACCCACCATCCGGCGCCTCGCCGGAAAGCAGGACCGCACGCCGATGGAACTCAAGACCCACGACGAGCTTCGCCACGCCACCGCCGGCCTCTCGAGCGGCAATCGGGAAGCGATCGACCGACTGGTGTGGACCGGCGTGTTCGGCCCCGCCGACCTGCGCGAGGCCGCGCGGGCGGCCATCGCCACGCAGGCACGCTCGGCCGGGCTCTATCCCGCCTCGATCCACGACCTCTATCTCGCGCGCGGCCGCGGGCGAGTGTCGAACGACTTCACGGTGCCGGCGATCAACATCCGCGGCATGGCATACGACACGGCGCGGGCGTTGTTCCGCGCCCGGCGCGCCCTCGATGCCGGCGCGGTCATCTGCGAGATCGCACGTTCCGAGATCGCCTACACCGACCAGCGACCGGCCGAGTACACGTTCGTGCTCCTGGCCGCGGCCCTACGCGAGGGCTGCACCGGCCCGATCTTCATCCAGGGCGATCACTTCCAGGTCAACGCGAAGAAGTTCGCCGCCCATCGAGAGTCCGAGATCAAGGCGGTCGAGGACCTGACGGCCGAAGCGGTGCTGGCCGGCTTCTACAACATCGACGTGGACACCTCGACCCTGGTTGACCTTTCGCAGAGCGGGCACATCGCGCAGCAGGAGCTGAACGGCGGCTTGTGCGCCGCGCTCACCGCGTTCATCCGGGCGCGCGAGCCGGCCGGGGTAACCGTCTCGGTGGGCGGTGAGATCGGCGAGGTGGGCGGCAAGAACTCCACCCCCGAGGAACTCAAGGCGTTCATGACCGTCTACCTCGAGGCGCTCGGCCGGCTCGCTCCAGGGAAGCCCGGGATCAGCAAGATCTCGATCCAGACCGGCACCAGCCATGGGGGCGTGCCGCTCCCCGACGGCTCGATCGCCCAGGTCAAGATCGACTTCGACGCGTTGGAGCGCTGCTCCGCCATTGCCCGCGAGAAGTACGGCATGGGGGGAGCGGTCCAGCACGGCGCCTCGACCCTGCCCCCGGAGTTGTTCGACCGCTTCCCGAAACTGGGCGCGTGCGAGATCCACCTCGCCACCGAGTTCCAGAACATGATCTACGACCACCCGCTCTTCCCGGCGGAGTTCAAACGGGAGATCTACGAGCGCCTGCGCGTTGCGGCTGTCGACGAGCGCAAGGCCTCCGACACCGACGAGCAGTTTTTCTACAAAACCCGCAAGAAGGCGCTCGGCATGTTCAAGCGCGAGCTGTGGGGTCTGCCTCAGGTGGTCCGCGATGGGATAGGCAGGGCGCTCGAGGACAAGTTCACCTTCCTGCTCACCCAGCTCTCGGTCGGTGGAACCCAGGCGATGGCTGCGGAGCTGGCGCCGTTCGTGCCGGGCTCTTTCCCGATGCCCGGCGCCTCGCCCGGCGCCGATCGGGAACACGAGGACGTTTCCGGGCTCGCCGACTAGAGGACGACATGGTGAACCGCGCCATCACGCTCTCGCAGTTCCGGCTCCAACAGGAGCGGGCGCATCCCGGGGCGAGCGGCGAGTTCACTGACCTCCTGCGCGACATCGAGCTGGCCGCTAAGCTGATCAACCGCGAGGTGGTGCGCGCGGGGCTGGTGGACATCCTCGGCTACACCGGCAGCTCCAACGTCCACGGCGAGAAGGTGCAGAAGCTCGATCGCTTCGCCCACGAGACCATCTATCGCGTCCTGGGCTCGACCGGTCAGCTTGCCGTCATGGCCTCCGAGGAGGACGAGGATGTCATCCCGGTGCCGGCCGGGCAGCCGGTCGGCCGCTACGTGGTCAACTTCGACCCCCTCGACGGCTCCTCCAACATCAATGCTAACGTCAACATCGGCACCATCTTCTCTGTGCTACCTCGGGTGACACTCGAGGGCAGCGGCACGCTCGTGGACTGCCTCCAGGCCGGGCACTGCCAGGTGTGCGCCGGCTACGTCATGTACGGCTCGAGCACCATGCTCGTCTACACCACCGGCCGTGGCGTCCACGGGTTCACGTTCGAACCGAGCGTCGGCGAGTTCCTGCTCTCGCACGACGACATCCGGACCCCGGAGCGCGGGCAGATCTACAGCGTGAACGAGGGGAACTACTTTAAGTGGGACGAGGGCGTGAAGCGCTACGTGGACTGGCTGAAGATCGAGGACGAGGCGACCGGCCGACCCTACAGCGCTCGCTACGTCGGCTCGCTGGTGGCCGACTTCCACCGCAATCTGATGTACGGCGGCATCTACCTCTATCCCGGCGACCGCAAGAACCCCAATGGCAAGCTGCGCGTGCTTTACGAGGGGGCGCCGCTGGCCTTCATCGCCGAGCAGGCGGGCGGGGCGGCGAGCGACGGCAGCCGGCGCATCCTCGACATCGAGCCGACCACCCTCCATCAGCGCACACCGCTCTTTCTCGGCAGCGCCCAGGACGTGAGGGAATGCGAGTCGTTCGTCCAGGGCAGAAACCCCGCCATCACCGCCGAGCGGCGGGCTGGGAATCACGCGCGCCACGGATCCTGACCCCGGTGGCTGCCCGGGCGTTGACCACCCGGACTCCGGTCGCGGCACGAGGCCGGCACTCGCGCTGACGTACCGGCCGCCCTACTCCCCTCGCGGCCAGAGCGACGCGACCCGCCAGCGGATCTCGTCCCGAGCGTGGCGGAACGCCACCAATCGCTCCGCCTCGGGCGCCGCGGCGGGATCCGGGAGCGGCCAGTGCACCCGTCGCACGTTCCCGGCGACCGCGGGGCAGATCCCCTCCGCCTCCCCGCACAACGTCACCACCGTGTCCGCATCGCGCCACGCGACCTCGTCGATCCGCTGGGAGCGCTGACCGCTGATGTCGATCCCGACCTCGTTCATCACCTCGATGGCGAGCGGGTTCAGGGCGCGCGGCGCGCTCCCGGCGCTGGCGACGTGCGCGTCGGCGGGCGCCAGCGCGCGGGCGAACCCCTCGGCGATCTGGCTGCGGGCGGAGTTGTGCACGCACAGGAACAGAACGCGTCGGGGAGGCGCCGTGATGATCGCAGGAGGTCGCGGGAGTTGATCCGCCATGGCCGCAATCTAGCCCAGGCGGGTGGCCCGCACAATCAGGCGGGTAGGTTCTGCTGGCGCAACAGTTCCTGCATCAGCTTGGCGTTGCGCGCCGCCTGTCCCGCGTGGCAGTTGTTGAAGAACAGATAGGTGCGCCGCGCCTGGTCCGCGATCTCGGCCACCTTGCGCACCCACTCCTTGAGCTCGTCCTCGCGGTAGTCGTAGTCGTAGCGGTCGCCGCCTTCCCGGCCCCCTGGGCCACCCCGCCCCCACCATGTCGCGGTGTTGCGGCCGTGGAAACGGACGTAGGCGTCCTCGGCGGTCACCATCGTCACCGGTGGGAGCAGCCCGGGCAGCGCCGGCTCGTCGACGGCGCAATAGCCGATCCGGTGCTCGCGCAGCGAGGGTTCGAGCTCGGGCGTAAGCCATGAGTCGTGACGAAACTCGGCGAACAGGGGCTCCCCGTCGAGCAGATCGCGCAACGCAGCCAGGTGGCGACGATGGTCAGGCGTGCGCTTGAAGCCCCACGGGAACTGGGCGAGCAGGCCATCGTACCGGCCCGCCATTTTGAGCGGCGCGAGCGCCGCGAGGAACCCGCGGTAGAGGGCGGGGTCGCGGGAGCCCTCGTGGGTCATCGCCCGGTTGAGCTTGACCACGAAGCGGAAGCCCTCGGGCGTCTTCTGTACCATACGCTCGAACATCCCCGCATCGGGAACGCGGTAGTAGGTCGAGTTCACCTCCACCGCGTCGAAGTGCCGGGCGTAGTAGGAGAGGAAATCGGCCGGCCGGGTGCCCGGCGGATAGAAAGGACCCACCCAGTCGGCGAAGGAGTAGCCCGACGTGCCGATGACGATGCGATGGCCGCTTGCGAGGGCTCGTGGCGCGCCGGTGGCCTCGGACGGTCCGCTCATGCCCGGTCCGGCCTGCTGGGGCCAGGGAGCGGGCCGAACGGAACGTGCCCGAGGCGGCGGCGATGGGTGAGCGTGCCGGCCGGCACCAGGCTCGCTTCCCCCAGCTTGTCCCGCACCTGGTCCATCGCTTCACGCAGGCGCTCGGCGCGCTGATCAGGCGGGAACAGCTCGGTCTGATCCCCCGGGCGGGCGCGCTCCAGGCACGAGACCGTCACCCCTAGGAGCCGCAGCGCCTCTCCATTCCAGTTCTCGCGCAACAGCGTCCGAGCGGCGTCGAACACTGCGCGGTGGTCGGCGGTGAAGTCGGACAGCACCCGCTGGCGGATGCGGGTCGTAAATTTGCTGTCACGCAGCTTCACCGCCACCGTGCGGCCCAGGTAGCCCTCCACGCGCAGACGGCGCGCGACCTGGTCGGAGAGCCTGAGCAGGGTCCCCTCGAGGAACGCGGGGTCGTCACAATCCTCGGGCAGCGTCACTTCGTGCCCCATGGACTTCGCTTCCACTCCCTCATGGTAGGGCACGAGCGGTGTCTCGTCCCTTCCCCAGGCGGCCTCCCGGAGTTGCGGACCGATGATGCCGAAGGCGGCCTTGAGCGTCTCGGTCGGCGCGTGGGCCAGATCACCGACCGTGGTGATGCCGATCGCGTTCAGCCGCTCGGAGAGCTTTGGACCGACACCCCAGAGGGTCTGAACCTCGGTGGGCCAGAAGACTTTTCTGAAGCCTTCCTCATCGAGAACGGTCAGCCCGCGCGGCTTCTCCAGCCCGGCCGCCATCTTCGCCACCAGCTTGTTGGGTCCGATCCCGATCGACGCGGTGAGTCCGAACCGCTCCTCGATGCGGCGCTGGAGGTCGGAGGCGATCTGCTTCACCTCATCGCCCGTGGCCCGTGCGCCTCCCACCGAAAGGAACGCCTCGTCGACGCTAAAGGGTTCCACGTCGGGGGTGATCGAGAGATACAGATTGAGAAGCGCGAGCGAGATGGCGACGTATTTCTCGGGATCGCCCTCGACGTAATGAGCGTGGGGACAGAGTCGTCGCGCTTCCTGGAGCGGCATGCCGGCGCGTACCCCGCTCGGGCGCGCCTCGTACGAGGCCGCCGTAACCACCCCGCGCCGTGTGGGGTCTCCGCACACGATCACCGGCTGCCCGCGGAGCGCCGGGTGATGGGCCTGCTCGACGGAGGCGAAGAACGCGTCCATGTCGATCAGCAGGAACATGCTCTTCCCCCCTTCACGAGGGCGCGCTCCACGCTCGGCTCAGGATCCATCTTGGTCCGCGCGGGTCGTAGCACAACTCGTAGGTATCGGCGGCCTGGCTCTCGACCGAGAAGTAACGGAGCAGGGTGCTCCCCTCCCTTCGGTTCCACTCGCCGGTCACCCGCCGGACACGCACGACCCTGCCTTGCCAGCGGAATCTCAACGGCTGGATGCGCCCATCGACGAACGCCGTGAGGACGTCGACGGGATCGCTCAACGATTCGAAGGTCATGGGCCTGGCACCGGGGACAATCTAGTGCACAAATGTGCACCCTGCAAGCACGAAAAATGCCCGTCATGCCCGCATGCAGGGCCCCATGATCAGGGCGATCAACAGCCCCGCCCCACCGAGGGCGATGAAGCGGCGCAGCCACATCGAGCGGGAGGTGATGGCGCTGGCACGGGGCTCGAGAGCGATCAGGAGCTCGGCCGGCAGCTTGGTTGCGCGGAGGGCGGGGGTGGACGGGCCGCCGACCGCGGTCCCGCAGTAGACGCACCGATCGCTCTTGAGCAGTGCGACGGGCCGCCGGCAGCCCGGGCAGGTCGCCTTGGCCACCGGCCTGCGATGTGGTGATACGCCGCTAATCCCCATCGCTCGGATATCGGCGGCGCGGGCGGGTCGCTTGAGCGGCCGGGACGGCCGGGGCGGCCAGGGCGGCCGGGGCGGCGCGCCGGACAGTGAAGCGACGCCGAGCACCAGCGCAGGTCGCCCGGCGCGAAACGCGTTCCTCGCCCGGATCGGGCTCTAGGCCGGGGCGGGTGCCGCGCGCTTCAGGTCGAGCACGCGGCGCGCCACGCTCATGAACGCGCTCGCCAGCATCACGATCGCCCCCAGCCAGACCAGATTGATGAGCGGCTTGGTGCTGACCTCGACCGCGAGGATGCTGCCCGACTCCGGTCGCGGCATACCCGGCACCTCGAGCGCGACGCGGCCGGTGTTGGGGTCCACCGAGGCGATCTGCACCGAGCCGCCGCCCGGCAGGTAGTCCGGGATGCTGTTGGGGATCCCGTTCTTCATGTTCATCTCGAGCACCGGCCGCACCGGCACCGTGCGTCCGCCGATCTCGACCCGTATCCGCGCGGCGATCCGCACCAGATCACTGTCCATCTTGCGATCGAAGTCCACGAAGGTGTACTTCGCCTGGCCGATCTGCTTGGTCTCCCCCTTCTCGAACCAGACGCCACGGGCGGAGGGGTCCTCGCCGGACATGTCGAGCGGCGAGATGTAGATGTCGTGCGTCATGAAGCGCTCGATGTGCGGCTTCTTCATGTAACCCTGATTGAACTCGCTCCAGAACATGTAGGGGAGCGCCTGGAAGCGACGCTCCGGGGCGTTCACCGCGATCATCGCGTGATCCTTGCCCTCGCGATCCTGGCGCATCCCCTCGAAACGGAGCCGGTAGCCAAGGGCGGCACGCTCCTGCCCCTCGGGCAGCTGCACCTGGACCGAGCGCCCGTAGTTGGAGGAGGCGATGACGCCGATCAGCAGCATCGCCGCGCCCAGGTGTCCCAGGTAGGCGATGCCGTGCTTCCATCCCGACCGGAATCCCCGCACCGTGACCACCGTGTTCGCCGTGAGGGCAAACCCGGCTCCGAATAGCACGGCCATCGGGATGGGATCGCGCACGCCCAGCGCGGCCGCGGCCAGCGTGACGAGCAGCGCGCCCACCACGGCCGGGAGCGCAGCCATCAGGAACGGCCGCGCCTCCTGGCTGCGCCAGCGCATGAGCGGCGCGATCCCGAGCAGCAGGCCCATCGCGATCGCCAGCGGGGCGTTGACCAGATTGTAGTACGAGGTCTGCACGTTGGACGCCGGGCCGAACAACCGGGTGATGAGCGGGGCGCTCATGCCAACCGTGACCAGCGCGCACATCAGCATGAACACCAGCTGGCCCAGCCACATCATGGACTCGCGCGAGAAGTTGCCGAGCGGCTGGGCGGGGCCCGGGATGTCGCGCAGGCGCAGGATCAGGCCACCGTAGCCGACGATCATCACCAGGAACAGAAACGAGAGCAGGAACCCATTGAGGCCGAGGTTGACGAACGAGTGCACCGAGAAATCGGCCAGCACGCCGCTGCGGGTGAGGAAGGAGGCGTAGAGCACCAGCACGTACGACGTGATCGCCAGGAAGAAGTTGGTGCGGCGCAGGCTCCCGGTCACCCGCTGCACCAGCAGGCCGTGGACCAGCGCGATGTTCGACAGCCAGGGGATGAGCGAGCCGTTCTCGACCGGGTCCCA
>CAYONG010000139.1:0-48175 GCA_964405235.1 uncultured bacterium
GTCGGTGGCGAGGACGTTGCCGCGGATCGCGTGGGTCGTGAGGCGCGAGTCCGAGTTCTTCGCGGCCATCGCGCCGTTCACCTGGGCGATTCCGTAGTGGAACTCCGGGGCGACCTCGTCCGACACCTTGTCGCCCATCCACGAGGCGAACGATTCGTTGAGCCAGAGATCGTCCCACCACTTCATGGTGACAAGGTCGCCGAACCACATGTGCGCGAGCTCGTGCGCGAGGTAGCCGATGAGCGTCTGGCGCTGGTCCGGGGTCGTGGTCCTGGGGTCCATGAGCAGGACCTCCTCGAGGAACGTGACCGCACCGGCGTTCTCCATGGCGCCCGCGCTGAACTCGGGCACCGCCAGGAGATCGAGCTTGTCGTATGGGTACTTGCGACCGAAGTAGCGCTCGAGCGCGGCGAGGACCGCGGGCGTCTCCCTGGCGGCGGCAGCCGCGAGCCGACCGCTGCCCCTCACGGTCACGACCCGACCGGGCACCGACATTCCATGGATCGGCACGGTCTCGAGCGGCCCGGTGGCCATCGCAAGCAGGTAGGACGGGAGCGGCTTCGTGCGTTGAAAGACCACCCTCCGCCTCCCGCCCAGCACCGTGTCCCGAGCGACCCGCGTGTTCGAGATCGCGCGGTGTGCCTTCGGGATGGTCAGCGTGACCTGCCATGGGATCTTGAACGACGGCTCGTCCCAGCATGGGAATGCCCCGCGCGCGTCGTCCGCCTCGAAGTCCGAGAAGACGTAGGCGTCGCCACCGGTCTCGACCTTGTAGATGCTGGTCGCCCGAGTGTCGAAATCGTTCGTGAAGGCGATCTCGAGCGCGCACGGCCCCGGGGCGAGCGGTTGGGCCGCGTGCACGGTGAGCAGACCGATTTCGCCCATGCGCCAGGTGGTCGGGATGACCGCTCCACGGCGGCGGAGCGTGACCCGGGTGAGCGTCATCTCACGCGCATGGAGCCTGAACGAGTCGGTTGCCGCGCGTACGCTCAGGTCGATCCGGACCGAGCCCGAGTAGTCCTTCTTTCCGGCGTCGAGGTCGAGTCGAAGCGCTTCGAAGGTGGGGACCACGTCGAGCCCGAGGCGGGCCGGATCCCCGGCCGCGCGCGCGCCGGCGGCGTTCAGGCTGACGGCGAGCGTCAGCAGGGTGGCGCCGATCAGAGGGATAGGGCGCATCGGTCCTCCAGGAGAACTTGCCGCGGGCAACACCGAGTCCGAGGCTGCTGAATCCTAGAACATCTGGAGGAATAGGGGCCAACTTTCGCCGCGGGCGCACGTAGCCGCCGCGGTGGCCGGGTTCGGTTCCATCCGTGCCCGGGCGCCCGGGAGTGACTTCGCGCGACCGGCAGCCCGGCCGGGGCTATGCTGAGGCCCGATGACCACCCTGCGTCTCTGCACCCTCCTCCTCGCCCTGGCGCCGCGCGGCGGCCCCGCCGGGGCCGCCGCGCCCGACGCCGAGGCGGATTTCCGCGCGCGTCGGATCGCGCTGGTGCGCGACATCGAGGCCCATGGAGTGCGCGACTCCGCCACGCTCGATGCCATGCGCCGCGTGCCGCGCCACGAGTTCGTGCTCCCGCACGACCGCGACCAGGCCTACGGCGACCATCCGCTCCCGATCGGGCACGGCCAGACCATCTCGCAACCCTACATCGTCGCCTTCATGACCGAGGTGCTGCGCCCCCGGCCGGGAATGAAGGTGCTCGAGGTGGGGACCGGCTCGGGCTACCAGGCCGCGGTGCTGGCACAGATCGGCTGCGCGGTCCGCACCATCGAGATCTTCCAACCCCTCGCCGACAGCGCGCGCGCGCGGCTGCGCCGCCTGGGCTACCGCGACGTGGTGGTGCGCCACGGCGACGGCCACTTCGGCTGGCCCGACGAGGCGCCGTTCGACGCCGTGATCGTGACCGCGGCGGCCGGCTACATCCCGCCCAAGCTGGTGGAGCAGCTCAGGCCGGGCGGGCGGATGGTGATCCCGGTCGGGAGCGTGTACGGCGTGCAGAGCCTGGTGCTGGTGGACAAGGACCGCGACGGGCGCCTGCGCACCCGGAACCTGCTGCCGGTGCGGTTCGTGCCGATGCTGAAGGGGCGGCGCTGAGCGCCGTGGCTCGGCCCTCCGCGCAGGTGTCGGCCGCCCCGCACGCCGCGGACGCCGGGCACGCCCCGCACGCCGCGGACGCCATCGGCGCGCCGCGAGGACGCGCGCTCGCCGTGGCGCTCCTGTCCGCCGCGACCCTTGCCTACCAGATCCTGCTGGTGCGCTCGTTCGCCATCGAGCACTTTCACCACCTCGCCTCGCTGGCAATCGGGGTCGCGATGCTGGGGTTCGGCGCCGCCGGCGTGCTGCTGGCGCGCGGCGGCCCGCCGCGGGCGTCGGCACCGCGCTGGTTCGTGCGGACGAGCGCGCTGGCGGCACTGGCGCTGGTCGCGACCCCGGCCCTCGTCGGCCGGATCGCGCTCGATCCCACGCGGCTCGTGTGGGACGCGGCCGAGTGGCCGCGGCTCGCTGCGGTGGTGGCGCTGCTCGCGATCCCGTTCCTGTTCGGCGCGCTCGCCGTCCTGCTGGCGCTCATGGCGGCGGCGGAGCGCCCCGGCCGCATCTACGGCGCGAGCTTCGTGGGCTCGGGCCTCGGGGCGGCGCTGGCGCTGGCGGCGCTGTGGGTGTTCCCGCCCGGGCGCGCGCTCGCCGTGCCGGCGTTGCTCGCGGCGCTGGGCAGTGCGTGCGCGGCGCTCGGCAAAGGGCGGCGACCGCGAAGCCTCGCGTGGGCCGGCCTTGCGCTGGTGGCCGCCGCGTGGGCGATGGCGGGCCAGCCCGCGGAGCCGCGGGTCTCTCCTTATAAGGGGCTGCCGCAGGTGGAGGCCTACCCGGACGCGCGGCGGGTCGCCGAGCGTGCGAGCCCGGTGGGCTGGCTGGTGGCGGTGCGAGCGCCCGCGTTCCGCCACGCCCCCGGGCTCTCGCTCGCCTACCAGGGACCGTTCCCGGAGCAGACCGCGCTGTTCGTGGACGGCGAGACCATAGGCGCGGTGGCCGCGGACCCGGCGCGCGCGCCCGAGGAGCACCTGGGCTGGCTCCCCACGGCGCTCCCCTACGCGCTTGGCAAGCGCGAGCGGGTGCTGCTGATCGGCCCGGGAGGCGACACCGAGGTGCGCCTCGCGCGTGCCCACCGCGCGCGGCGCGTGGTGGCGGTGGAACTCCATCCCGAGGTGGCGCGGCGCGCGCGCGCCGGAGCGGATGACGCCGAATGGGTAGTGGGGGACGCCCGCGGCCACGTGGCGCGCACCCGCGAGCGGTTCGATCTGATCGCGCTCGGCGCAGGCGGGACCCTCGGCGGCTCGGCGGCCGGGGTCCATGGCTTGAACGAGGATCTCCTGCACACGGTCGAGGCCTACCGGGACTACCTGCGACACCTGAGCCCCGATGGCGTGCTCGCCGTCACGCACTGGCTCGCCCCGCCGCCGCGCGCGAGCGTGCGCGCGATCTTGACCGCGGCCGAGGCGCTCCGCGGGATCGAGCCCGCTGCGGTGGGACGAGCGCTCGTGGTCTCCCATAGCTGGGGCACGGCGACCGTGCTGGTGAAGCCCTCGGGGTTCGACGCGGGCGACGTCGAGGCCCTCAGGCGTTGGGCGGACACGCGCGGCTTCGACCTCGACTGGTGGCCGGGAATCGTGACGCCGCCTGCGATGCTGAACGCGCTGGACGAGCCGGTGCTCTACCGGGCGGCTCGCGCTGCGTCCGAAGGCCGGGGCGAGGCCGCGGCGTTCGCCTCCCGCTACGCCTTCGACGTGGCACCGGTCACCGACGCGCGGCCCTACCCGCATCACTTTCTGCGCCCGGCATCGCTGCCGGCGTTCTTCCGGGAGCGGGGCGGCCTGCTGCCGTTCGCGGAGTGGGGCTTCGTGGCCCTGGTGGCCACCGCGGCGCTCTCGGCGGTGCTTGCGGCCCTGGCGATGCTGGTGCCGGCGGCGCTGGGCGGCGGGCCACGCAGGCCGGGCGGGCACCGCGCGCGGCGGCTCGGCTACTTCGGCGCCATCGGCGTGGCCTACATGGCGGCCGAGATCGCGCTCCTCCAGCCGCTCGGGCTCCTGCTGGGGCATCCGGTGTACGCGCTGGCTGCGTCCCTGGCCTCGCTGCTCGTCTTCTCCGGGTGGGGCAGCCTGTGGTCCGACCGGCTGGCGCTCGCGGGCGCGTGGCGATGGATCGCGGGGCTCGTGGTGGTGCTCATCGCGTGGGCGCTCGTCCTGCTCGCGGTGGTCCACGCGCTGGCGCCCGCCCCGCTGCTGGTGCGGGCGGCGGCGGCGCTGATGGCGCTCGGGCCGCTCGGCTTCCTGATGGGCGTGCCGTTCCCCGTCGGCTGGAGGACCTGGGTCGGCGACGACCGGCGCGCCGCCGCCTGGGCCTGGGCGGCGAACGGGTTCGCCTCGGTGGTCGCCGCCCCGCTCGCAGCACTGCTGGCGCTCGAGGCGGGCTGGCGCGCGCCGCTCATCGTCGCGGCGCTGGCTTACGCGGCGGCCGCGGGCCTCTCGCGCGGCCTGCGGAGCGCGGCGTGAGGCGCGCGATGATCCTCCTGCTCGCGGTGCCCGGGGTGGCGGCGCTGTTCTTCCTCTGGGTGCGCTGGATGGAGCCGCGGATGCTCTACTACCCGATGCGCGCGCTCGAGGCCACACCGGCTCGGCTCGGATGGCGGTTCGAGGACGTGCGGCTCACCGCTGCGGACGGGACCAGGCTGCACGGCTGGTGGGTCGCCGCCAACGCCGACTCGGGCGCCCTCCATCCGCGCCTCACCGTGCTGCTCCTGCACGGGAACGCCGGCAACATCTCGCACCGGCTGGACAAGCTCGCCATCCTGCGCGACTTGGGCGTGGACGTGCTGATCCTCGACTACCGCGGCTACGGCGAGAGCGAGGGTCGGCCGGACGAGGCCGGCACGTACCGCGACGCGCAGGCCGGGTACGAGCATCTGGTGAGCACGCGCGGGCTCGACCCGCGCGCGATCGTGCTGTTCGGGGAATCGCTGGGCTCGGCGGTGGCCGCGCACCTGGCGGCCGAGGCCGAGGTGGGCGGTGTGGTGCTCGAGGAGTCCTTCACCTCGATGGCGGACGTGGCGCAGGGCATGTTCCCCTTCCTGCCCATGCGGTGGGTGATCCGCAATCGCTACGACACGCTGGAGAGAATCGGACGCGTCCGCGCCCCGGTCCTGATCCTCCACAGCCGCGACGACGAGTACTTCCCGTTCCGGCACGCCGAGCGGCTCGCCGCGGCGGCGCGCGAGCCCACCGTGGTGGAGCTGCGGGGCGGGCACAACGACGCGTTCCTGGTGAGCGGGCCGGCCTATCGGCGGGCGCTGGCGGCATTCTTAGCGACAGTAGCGAGCCGGGCGGGGCGGCCGGGCTGAGCGCCTTCGTCCGGAAACGGTGGGATCCGGCGCCGTGACGCGAGCGCGGCGAATGAGCGGGCACGTGAGCCTTCGCGTGCCCGCGGTGGGGCAAGTGCGTGTCGGGAGCTCGAAGGATGCGGGCGAAGGCGGCTCCGGCGGCTCGCCGGCGGCGGCCGCGGCGGGGGGCGACCGGGCAGCCGGGGCTCAGGCGGGCGAAATCGCCCTGCAGCGGAGCCTCAACACGGGCGTAGCCTCGGGGTCGCGCGTATGCAAGTTCTTATACTTTGCTGTGGCTCGCGAGCGCACGATCGCTCGCCGGCGCGAACCGGACCGCGCTGCTGCTGGTGCTGGCCGCCGCCTGGCTCGCGACCCTCACCGCCGCCATGCGTCGGTGGAAGCAGGCGTTCGGCGTCACGTCACCGGCCTACTCCGGCGAGCAGACAGCGCTCGCCGAAGCGACCCGGGCGAAGGGCCGGGTGCCGATCGAGGCGCGCGTGGCGCCCTGGGTCTCGGCGCTCGGGCTGATCGCGCGCGGCGCGGCGCGGGTGTGGCGGGGGTGAGTGCTTCAGCGCGGCGAGCCCGGCATGATGGAGCGCGGTGATGGGCATCCCGGTGGCGATGCCCACCGATTCCTGTACGTCGTCGTGCTTGGTGTGGGTTCCGTCCGGGCGCAGGTCGTAGATGCGGGCCAAGATCGCCACCAGCCACGGGGCGATCTCGGGATAGGGCCTGTGCTCGTCGGTCCCGAGCGGGGCCAGCGCCTCGGGCCATCCGGGCGGGGCACGGTGGTGGTTGAGTCGTGCTCCTCGTGTTCCGCCGCCTCACGAATGCGCGCCATGAGCGCCTGATCGCCCACCACCACGAGGTGCCAGAGCTGCATGTGGGCGCCGCTCGGGGCGGTACCGGCCGGTCCCAGAACTGGCGCACGGTCCGACGCAGCTGCAGCTCGGCCCAGTAGAGGGGAATCGACCGGGTGCCGGGCGCTCGGATGGGTGTAGACTTGGTTCCACGCGCCCACGAGTCCCCACTCTTCAGGCCCTCGTCGAGGTCGGCATGTTAGAGCGCCGCGTCCGCGAAGTTCGCCGGCCGCACCATGCCTGGACGCATCTGCTCCTGCTCATTCCGGTGCTGGTCACGGCACCTCTGCAGGCGGCCGGTCGGTCGCCCTTCGAGCCGCCTGCCGGCAACGGTGCGCTGCGCGACCATGAGGGACATTCCGCTGCACAGCCGGACTCGGGGCGTCCCGATGGTGTATGGCGCGATGTTCTCCCCCCGCCGCCGCGATCGCACCATGCCGCGGCTCTCGACCGGCGCCGAGGCCGAATCCTCCTGATCGGTGGATCAGGAGGACTGTTCGTGAATGGTCCGATGCCCGTGGCTGTCTTGTCCGTCGAGGACCGGTCCTGGTCGGAACTCGTGACAACTGGGGAGTCGCCTGGCCCCCGGCGTGGCCACTCGGTCGTCTACGATGAAGTGGGAGACCGCGTCATCCTGTTCGGCGGATGGAACCTGCGGACATTCTTGTCCGAGTGTTGGGTGTTGTCGCTCGACGGTGTTCCGCGGTGGTCCCGGCTCGAGACCATCGGTTCACCGCCGCCGCGCTCGGCTCACGCTGCGGTGTTCGATTCGGCAGCACGTCGCATGCTGGTGATCGGCGGAGCCGACGCCATGCGTCGAATGAACGACGTATGGGCCCTTGATCTCGGTGGAACACCCACGTGGTCGCAAATGACCGTTGCCGGTCTGCCGCCGACGGCTCGCCACAGTCACTCCGCGACCTTCGACCCGCTGAACCGGCAGGTGTTGGTGTTCGGCGGACACGACGGCGCACTGGCCAACGACCTCTGGTCCCTTGCTCTCGGCTCGACTCCAGCATGGAGCTTCGTGCCGACGGGCGTCGAGGTTCCCGCTCCTCGCAAGGACCATGTCGGATTGTTCGACGACATCGGCCGTCGCATGATCGTCATCGGTGGGGAACAGTCGTCGGGTGTTTTCGATAGCTGGGATCTGCCGGTCGATCAGGAGCCACGATGGAGACGCATCGCGGACGGAGATTCACTACATCCCGCGAGACGCTCCGCCGCGGCGGTTCTGGCACGGGAACTCAACTCGGTGGTTCTTCATGGAGGATGGAATGTCAATGCGCGGCGTGAGCACTGGACGCTTCAGCTCGAGCCCGCGGCGCGATGGACGATCCAGCCCCCGGCGCAACTGCCGCCGGATGGAAGCGAGATCACCGCCCTCTATGACAGTCCGCGGCAACGTCCGATCGTCGTGTTCGCCCCAGTGGGCGGAGCCCCGCGTGTATACGAGCCATGGACCGTGCCGCCGGATCTGAAATCCTGGGCACCGCTGCCTGTTATCGGCGAGCCGCCGATCCCGAGGTTCGGGTCCTCCGTGATCCTCGATCCGCTGCATGACCGCCTGATCAGCACGATGGGCCACTACCATGCGGACTACGAGTGGCGAACGACCAACCGCGTGTGGACGCTCGCCCTCGATCGGCCATCGGGTTGGGTCGAAGCCACTCCCGAGGGGGATCCGCCACTGACCCGGGCTCATGCCGCGAGCGTTTACGACCCCGTTGGGCAGCGCTTATTGCTCTTCGGTGGGTGGCGGCACGAGGCGCCGTTGTACGTGGACGAGTATTTCAATGAAATATGGGCACTGTCCCTCGGTGACACGTTGCGGTGGGAACTTCTCACTCCAGAGGGTGTTCGTCCGCCGCGCATGGCAGCCGCTGAGGCCGTCTACGATCCCATATCCCGTCGCATGCTCGTGTATGGAGGCGCGGCGCCGGTCAACCAGTACGGCCTTCAACTCCTCGAGGTTGTGTGGGCGCTCTCGCTTGGGGACACGCTACATTGGGAGGAACTCGTGATCGAGGGTCCTCGTCCTCGCGGTCGGTGGGGACACCGCCTGGCTTGGGAGTCCGCCCGCGACAGGGTGATTCTCCATGGCGGGCGTTACGACTACGGCAGTCCCCGCCTGCCAGAAGTGTGGGCGCTCGAGTTCGGCGACAGCACGCGTTGGCGTGAGCTCTCGATTGTAGGCCCTCCGATCAGCTTGGATTGGCCGGGAGTGACGTACGACCCCATCCACGATCGAATGCTGGTCTTCGGCACGGGCAATACCGTGCGCGCGATGGAGTTCACCCGCGAAGAACCGCCTCCCGCTCCACAGCCTGGTCCGGATCTGCTGACGCTCATCGGGCCGAATCCGGCTCATGGATCGGTCGACTGTCTTCTCGCACTCTCACGTCCAGGGGAGACCTTTCTCGATGCGTTCGACGTGGGCGGACGCCGTATACGACGGATCATCGGCCGGACCTTCGCGGCCGGCATTCATCCACTGACATGGGACGCCCGGGATGATCGCGGCCAAGCGCTCCCCGCCGGACTCTACTTCGTGCATGCGCGCACCTCGAGCACGTCGCAGACGCGTCGTGTGGTGATACTGCGATGATCATTCGTGGATTGTGCCTCGCGTTCCTCGTACTCGTCATGCACGTAGATCGTGCCGGTGCGGATTCGGCGCTGTCGTGGTTCGACTGTTCCGAGGCGGGCGGTTCCGGGGCTCAGTTCTTCGCGTGCGATACGAGCGCCGGTGCCGACGAGCTGGTGGTCACCGTCATGCCCAACGAAAGTCTTGGGGTCGTGACCCGCGTTGGTTTTTCCCTCTTCATCATCGCCGAAGCAGACACACTGCCCGATTGGTGGAAGATTGGGCTCTGAACCGCCCCGGGTTTCCCGGAGAGCTCGCTCCGTGAGTGTTCGAGCTGCGCCCGAGCGATGAGGAGCGAGCGGCGGGGGCGGCAAAGCGCGTTGCCCGGGGCTAACCGCGTTCGGCCACTGCTCGTCGGGGCCGATCACCAGCGAATAGCACCAGTCCCTGACGATTGCGGACCGCTCATGGCCCCAGTATGTTCTGGCCGTTCGAAGCTGATCGAAGCAGGGGTCTGCCAGGGCACGATCGCCGCGTGGCTCGCAGAGAGCTTCACGATCGTGCTGAGATCGCAGCACGACACGGAGGGATCATGGAGGCCGACATCCTGAAGCGCGATCCCGTCCTTGGGGAGATCGTCCGGCGGCTCGTCGAAGCCTTCTGTCCTGAACGCATCTACCTCTTCGGTTCCAAGGCGCGCGGCGACGAAGGACCGGACAGCGATTACGACCTGCTCGTCGTCGTGCCGGGCTCCAAGGATCCGCCGTACCGTCGGGCACAGCAGGCCCAGGAAGTCTTGTGGGGGATCTGGACGGCGGCGGACGTGCTGGTCTTGACGCGGGAGGAGTTCGAGTCGCGCCAGAGCGTGCGGACCTCCCTCGCCGCTACGGTCCTCGCCGAAGGGAGAAGCCTCTACGCTGCCTGACCGTGCGGAGGAAGTCCGCTCCTGGCTGAGAAAAGCCAAAGATGATCTGCGGGCCGGCGAACTCGTCCTCTCCGCGGTCCCGCCGCTTGTGGAGGATGCCGTCTTTCATGCCCAGCAGGCGGCGGAAAAGGGGCTTAACGGTTTCCTGGTCTGGCACGGTCGGAGCTTTCGTAGGACCCATGATCTGCGGGAGGTCGGTGGGGCGGCCATCGCGATCGACGGGACGCTCGAACCGCTCTTGCGGCGCGCGGCGCGGCTCACGCCCTTTGCGGGCGTTTTCCGGTACCCGACGGAGATGGGCGAGCCAACTTCCGACGAAGCCCGGGAAGCCCTGGCGACGGCACGCGAGGTCTACGACGCGATCCTCGCGCGCCTCCCCGCGGATGTGCGGCCGTGAGCGAGGCCAGCGCGGCGCACCCCACCATCTAACGGCCGCTCCAGGCGCGGTTCCTTGCGCTTCCCGCGCCGGCTCGGGGCTCGCGCGACCTCCCGGCACCGCTGGAGGCCCTGCGGCCCCCCCCATGTAGCATGACCTCCATGCGGATCCGCTGGCTGATCCTGGTCCTGCTCGCCGCGGGCGCGGTATGGGCGTCGAGTTCCGGCCGCGTCACTCGACTCACGCTCGCGTTCCAGATCCTGGACGAGCTGCGGCGGCCCGGGGATCGGTCCTGGCTGCGGCGCGCGACGCCGGCGCCGAGCCGCAGCGCGCTCACGCTCGAAGGCGCGGGACTCAGGCTGGCCGCCGATCTCTACCGGCCGGCGCGGGGCGCGGGCCGCGTGCCGGTCATCCTGGTCCCGGGATTGGTCGAGGCGGGCAAGGACGACCCGCGCGTGCCCCCGTTCGCCGAGCTGCTCGCTCGCGCCGGGTTCCCGGTCGTGGTCCCCAACCTCCCGTCCTTCAGCACCCTGCGCGCGCATCCCGACAACGTCCGCGACCTGGCCGCGGCGCTCGACGCGGTGACCGCGCGGTCCGACCTGGCGCCGCACGGGAGGGCCGGCCTCTTCGGCATCTCGTACGCCGGGAGCATCGCTCTGCTGGTGGCCCTCGATCCCGCCCGCGCCGCGCGCGTCCCGTTCCTGGCCGCCGTCGGCGCGTACGCCGACCTCGACACCGCGTTGCGCTTCCTCGCCACCGGACGCACGTTCCATCGCGGCCGCCTGCGCATGGTGAAGCCGGACCCCTACGGACAACTGGTGTTCCTGCGCACCTACCAGGAGTTCCTCGACGCCCCGCGCGACAGCCAGGTGCTCGAGGCGATGGCGGGGCGCCGCCTGCGCGACGCGAGCGCGCGGCTCGCCGATCTCGCCGACTCGTTGAGCCCGCAGGGGCGCCTGATCTACGACCTGTTCGAGACCGCCCCGCCCGAAGACGTCCTGGGACTGATCGAGCATCTGCCTTTGGGACTGAGACGCCGGATGGCGGCGCTCTCCCCGGGCCGGCGCAGCTTCGCTCCGCTGGCGGCACGGCTCTACCTGGTGCACGATCGGAATGACGGCACCTTCCCGGCGAGCGAGGCCTACCGGCTGGCCGCCCTGGCGCGTGCGCGCGGGCCCGTGCGCCTCGTGGTCCTGGAAGCGCTCCAGCACGTCGAGCCCGAACCGTGGCGCCGCGATCCGTGGGGCTTCCTCACCCGCGACCTGCCCGAAGCGCTGCGGCTCGCGTGGTGGTGGTATGGTCTGCTCGGGGAGCGGGGAGGTCAGGCGCGGTGAACCCTCAGGGACCGGAGCGCGGCGCGGCGTCGCGCGGCGCGGCGCGTGCTACGCTGCCGGCCGATGAGCCTGTCCCCCTCCCACCTCGATGAGCTGCGCGCCCTCCTCGGCGCGGACGGCGTGCTGGCGAGCGAAGCCGCGCGCTTTACCTACGAATCGGACGCGCTGGCGCTCGAAAAGCGCATGCCCGACGTCGTCGTGCTGCCGCGCACTACCGACGAGGTGGCGGCCATCGTGCGCTGGGCGCGGGCGCGCGGCCTGCCGGTGACGGCGCGCGGCGCCGGGACCGGCCTCGCCGGTGGCGCCACCCCCGAGCACGGCGGTGTCGTCCTCTCGGTCAACCGCATGGACCAGGTGCTGCGGGTGGATCACGAGCGCATGTTCGCCTGGGTGCAACCGGGGCTCGTCAACCTCTGGCTCTCGCAGCAGCTCGCCCCACACGGGCTCTATTACGCCCCCGATCCGGCCTCGCAGCAGGTCAGCACCCTGGGCGGCAACGTGGCGACCAACGCGGGCGGGCCGCATTGCCTCAAGTACGGCGTCACGCTCAATCATGTGCTCGGGATCACGGTGGTGCTGTACGACGGCGTGGTGGTGACGCTGGGCGGCGAGTCGTGCGACGCGCCGGACTACGACCTGGCCTCGGTAGTGATCGGCAGCGAGGGCACGCTCGGGATCGCCACCGAGATCTGCGTGCGACTGATGCCAAGACCCGAAGCGGTCAAGACCATGCTGTTCGACTTCACCACGGTCGAAGCCGCCTGCCGAACGGTCTCGGCGGTGATCGCCGACGGTATCGTGCCGGCGGCGATGGAGATCATGGACCAGCATACGGTGCAGCTGGTCGAGGACTGGCTCCACCTCGGCCTCGCGCGCGACGCCGCGGCGGTGCTGTTGATCGAGGTTGACGGCCCCGCCGTGAGCCTAGCCGCCCAGGTGGAGAAGATCGCTGCGCACGCGGTCGCCCAGGGCAGCCGCTCCACCCGGATCGCGAAGGACGAGGCCGAGCGGGCGGCCATCTGGCGCGGGCGCAAGTCGGCTTTCGGTGCCTACGGGCGCACGGCGAGCGGGTTCTACATCATGGACGGCGTGGTGCCGCGCACCCGGATCGCCGAGGCGCTCTCCGAGGTCTACCGCCTGTGCCGCGAGCGCGGGCTCGAGGCCGGCAACGTCTTCCACGCCGGCGACGGCAACCTTCACCCCCACGTCCTGTTCGACGCTGATGACCCGGCGGCGCAGGCGCGCGCGCTCGACGCCTCGCACGAGATCCTGCGCATGTGCATCCGCTTCGGCGGCACCATCTCGGGGGAGCACGGTGTGGGGATCGAGAAGCGCCCGATGATGCGCGAGCTGTTCGCGCCCGAGGATCTCGCGGCGATGGGCCGCCTGCGCACGGCGTTCGATCCCGGCGGGTTCCTCAATCCGGGCAAGATCCTGCCCGGCGACGGCGACGGACGGTCAACGAGCCCGGGGAGCCCGGCGCAGATGGGCGGGATGAAGGTGCGCGCCGACGTGGAGGGGCAATGGATCTGAGTCGGGGCATGGGCGGCAGCGAGCTGCCATGAGCATCGCCGATCGCATGGAGTCCGCGCTCGGAAGTCCCGCGGCGCTCGAAGCGCTCTACCGCGCCGCGGTCGCCGCGGGTGATGCGCCGGCGTTCGCGGCCGAACTCGCGAGACGTCACGCGCTCGCTCCCTCCGATCCACTGCTGGCGGCATGGTTCGAGCGGCTCCGGCCGGGCGACGAGGTCGCGGCCCCAACGGAATCGCCGTTGGACCCCGCGGACGACCAAGTGCCCGACGAGCGGCCGGCCCGACGCCGGCAGTGGAAGCTGGCGCTGCTCCTGAGCGTCGGCCTGAGCATCGTGTACAGCATCATGGGCGGTAGCCACGACCCCCCCATGCGCCTGATGTTCGCCTGGGGGCCGGCCGCCGCCGTGGCCCTGATGGCCTTCCTTCACCTGGGACTTTCGCGGCCGGTCGCTGCCACGGTCGCGTCGTCGCCACCGTCCGCCTGGGGGCGCGCACTGCCCGCGTTCCTGGTCCTGATTGCGATCACCATCGCTGCGTTCCTTGGCACGGCCGGGGGGACGGAGCCTGATGGAATGGACCTGCTGATGCTGATCCACCTGCCGGCCCTGGCGTGGCTCGCGCTCGGCTGGAGCATCCTGGGAAACCGCGCTGCGGCGAGCGAGTCGTTCGCGGGGGTGCACAAGTCCATCGAGGCGGTCGTCACCGCCGGCCTCCTGGCCGGGACGGGCGTCGTGTTCGCCATGATGACGTTCGCCCTGTTCGCCGCCATATCCATTGACCTGCCCGACATCGTGAAGCGTTTTCTGATGTGCGGCGGGCCCGGCTTCATCCCGGTGCTGGCGGTGGCGACGGTCTACGATCCCGACCGCTCGCCCCTGGCACAGCACAGCGGGCACGGCATCGGCAGCGTCATCTTCACGGCCGGCCGCCTGTTCCTGCCCGTGACGCTCCTCGTGCTCGTGGTGTACGTCTTCGCCATCCCGTTCAAGTTCTGGGAACCGTTCCACGATCGCGACGTGCTGATCGTCTACAACACGCTGCTGTTCGCGGTCATGGTGCTGATCGTGACGGCGACCCCGCTGCGCCCCGGCTCGCTCGCCTCACGCCACGAGAAGCTCCTGCGGCGCGGGATCGTCGCCGTCGCCTCGCTCACCCTGCTGGTGAGTCTGTACGCGATGGCGGCCGTCCTCTATCGCGCGGCCCAGGGTGGCCTCACGATGAACCGGCTCACCGTCATCGGATGGAATACAGTGAACATCGCGACGCTGGCGCTGCTCGTCTTCCGTCAGGCGCGCGACGGACCGGCCGACTGGGTCGCGGGCTGCCACCGGACGTTCCGAGTCGGGCTCGTGGGCTATGCGGCCTGGACGCTGTTCGTGCTGGTGGGTATCCCGCTGCTCTGGCGGAACCGATCGTGAGCGGAGTGGCCGCGGACCCCGGCCCCTGGTGCTGCCCTGCGGCGCCATGTCCGGCCTCGTGACGATGACCGGGCTCACCGCCCGCTCCGTGGACCCCGGCCGTTACGCCCTGGGCGGACGGGCACCGAAACTGGCGCTGCGCCCCGCCAACCGCGACGAGGTCGCCGAGGTCGTCAGCGCCGCGGCCGCTGACGGCCTCGCCGTCGTGCCCTGGGGGGCTGGCGTGGCGCTGGCCCAAGAGTCCGCTCCGCCCCGCTACGACCTGGCGCTCGATCTATCCGCGCTGAACCGGATCGTCGAGTACGACCCGGAGGATCTTACCCTCACGGCCGAATGCGGCATTACGATCGCCGCCCTGCGCGAGACGCTTGCCGCCCGGCGCCAGGAGCTGCCGCTCGAGGCGGCGCATGCCTCGCGCGCCACATTGGGTGGACTGCTTGCCGCCGACACGTCGGGGAGCCGTCGATTGCGGTTCGGCGCCCCGCACGACCGCATCCTCGGCGCCCGCTTCGTGCTCGCCGACGGCACACCGGTCAGGAGCGGCGGCAAGGTGGTGAAGAACGTGGCCGGCTTCGCCACCCACCGCCTCCTGTGCGGTTCGCGAGGCGGGCTCGCGGTGATCGTCGAAGCGAGCCTCAAGCTCGCGCCGGCGCCCGAGGAGCGGGTCGCGCTCTGTTTTGGCATGGACGCCGCCGCGCTTTCGGAGGCCGCGCGCTGGGCCTGGCTCCCCCGATTCGAGCCCGCGTTCGCGACCGTCATGGGCGCGGCAACCGCTGCGGCCCTTCCGCCCGCCGCGCGTGGCGGTTCCGCATTCACCGTGATCGTCGGGCTCGAGGAGGATCGGTCGTGGGTCGCGGAGCAGGAGTCGGTGGTCACGCGGGCGCTGGGCCCGCCGCGCGCGCGACTCACCGGCGACGAGGTGATCGCGATCGCGCAATCGCTCGCCGATCTCGAGGAGCAGAATGGCCCGCGGCTCTCGTTCACCACCCCCGGCAATACCCCCGCCGCGCTCGCCCCCCTGATGGAGCTCCCCGGGGCACTCCCCAGGAGCGGGCGGCTCGTCTTCCATGCCCCGGCGGGGCGCCTCCATCTTTTCCCGGAACAGGATGAGCTGGCAAGCGCCGTCATCGCGACGGCCGGCAGCGGTTTCATCCTCCGCGAGGCGCGCGATCCCGGCAGCGCGCTCGAGGCGCGACCCTCGCGGGCAGGGTTGCTGGCCCTGCGCGGACGCATCCGCGCGGCTTTGGACCCAGGTGGCGTATTCGCGCTCGGTGAGCGCTGGGCCGCCGGCGCCCTCTGAACCGGTCGCCGCTCAGGCGGAGGCGGCGAGCCCCACCAACATCACTCCCTCAGCCGGGGAGGCGGTGAGCCCGAGCAGCACCATGCTGAGCAACGTGGCGAACAGGAGTCGTTTCATCAACCCTCCGGAAGCAGGCCGTAGCGGGGCGCTTGAGGCTCCGCCGGGCGGGGAAATCGCACCTGCGGCAGCTCCGCGATCTCCCCGACGACGTGCAGGTAAGCGAACAGCGGACGATTCTCTTCGAGGCGCGCGCTGAAGCGGGTCTCGACGCGCAGCAGGTCGTGGCGGGCGTGGATCGCGCCGGGACCCAGTCGCTCGCCCTGGCGGCGCAGCGCGGCCGCCAGCGGATGGTCGGGCCTCGGCGGGCGCTCGGCGTGCAGGGTGAACCCGGGACCGGCGCCACTGAGGACCGCAAGGGTCTCGCCCAGCTGAAGCCACGGATCGATCCAGCCTTCCCACCCACCGATGCGCGCCTCGACCGGGCGCTCGAGGGCGACCGGGCCGGTTGCGGTGACGCGCCACATCGGCGACTGCTTAGGGCGCCTGGGATCGCTCTGGAGATCCACCGAGACACCGAGCGGACCAAGGTGGCCCCGTACCGTGGTGACGCCCACCACCCGCTCAGTCGTGCCGTCGCGGAGCGTGCGCCGCACCTCTTCGAACACCGCCGCGCGCGTGCCGGCGGCCCGCCCGAGCCGGCGCGCGGCCAAGCCGATCGCGGCGACCACGACGATCCCACCCAGGATCCACCAGAACTGCGGCACCGGCCTTTCCCCCGCGTGACGCCGGCGGTTCACCCCCCGGCAGCGGGTAGTTTCCGCCCTCGCCGGGCGCGGCGCAAGCGTGGAGCGGGAAGGGGGTCGCGGCCATCCGCCCGCTCGACAGCCAGCGCCCGTTGCGGTAGAACCGGACACGGTTCCCCATCCACCCCACCCTTCCGGAGCTTGCCATGAACTGGGTCACGCTGACACCCATGCTGTTGGTCCTCGCCGGTCCCGGCGCCGCGCCGCCGTCGCCGGTCGCCCACACGTATTCGATCGTCGCGCGCGATCCCGCCACCGGCGAGCTGGGGGTGGCGGTTCAGTCCCACTATTTCTCGGTCGGCCCGATCGTGCCGTGGGCGGCTGCCGGTGTGGGGGCGGTGGCCACCCAGTCGCTGGTGCTGGTGGATTACGGGCCGAACGGGTTGGAGCTGATGCGCGGCGGGATGACCGCCCAGCAGGCGCTCGACTCCCTGCTCAAGGCGGACGCGCACAACGAGGCCCGCCAGGTGGCGATGGTGGATGCGAAGGGCGGGGTGGCAAGTTACACCGGGACGGGCTGCATCCCCGATGCCGGGCACCAGGCGGGCGCTCAGTACAGCGTGCAGGCGAACCTCATGGCCAGCCCCTCGGTGTGGCCGGCGATGGCGGCGGCGTTCGAGAAGGCGCAGGGCGATCTGGGCGAGCGCATGCTGCAGGCTCTCGAAGCCGCGCAGAAGGAAGGCGGCGACATCCGCGGCCAGCAGTCGGCGGCGATCCTGGTGGTGAAGGCGCAGCCCACCGGCAAACCGTGGAAGGACTGGGTCTACAACCTTCGTGTCGAGGACAACCCGGAGCCGCTCAAGGAGCTGCGCCGACTGGTGCGCCTGCAGCGTGCCTACAACCTCAACGGTCAGGGCGACGACTTCATGGCCGAGAAGAAGTCCGCCGAGGCGATGACGGCATACGAGGCGTCGGCGAAGCTGGCGCCCGAGGTGGTGGAGTTGCAGTTCTGGGCGGCCCTCACGATGTACACGAACGGACGCGAGAGCGAGGGGCTCAAGCTGTTCCGCGAGGTGTTCGCGAGAGAGCGGCTGTGGGTCGACCTGATCCCGCGCCTGGCGAAGGTGGGCCTGTTCCCGGACGACCCGAAGAAGATCGAGGAGGTCCAGAAGCAGCGGCCGCGTTCGCGGATGGATCGGGGGCGGTAGCGTGCGGCTCGGCGCGCCCGTGTTCGCGGTCGTGCTGGCCGCCCTGGGTGCACCCCCGGCGTTCGCCTCCGTGACTGCGAGCTCCTCGCTGACCGCGTTGCCCGACACCGGGGTGTTCGCCCCGGTCGCGGAGCATCTGCGCGGGCGGCTCGCGCGTTTGACGGCGTTAGCAAACGCGAGCGTGACCGCCGAGCGGCTGACGCTCCTGCTCGAGACCGGTCAGATGGACGAGGCCGCGCGCCTGGCGCCCGGGCTCGACGACCGGGAGCCGCCGGCCCTGGTGACGCGCGCCCGTGTGGCGCTGGCGATCCAGGACTTCGCGGGCGCCGCGCCGCTCATGGAGCGCCTGGCGACGCTGCCGGATGCCGGCGCGCGGGCTGCGCGCTACCGGTGGGAGTCCGCGCGCGACGCAGCCGCCGCCATTGACTCGTTGACCCGCGCGCGGCTCGCGGGAGCCGACGACGACGCGATCCCTGAGCTGCTGGCCGCGGGTCGGCTCGCCTACGATATGCTCGATTATCCGCGCGCCGAGTCGCTGTTCGCGCGGACGCTCGCCGCGACCGCGGCCGAGAATGGCGACGCGTCTCGCCGGGCGCGGGCGTCGGCGCATCAGGGCCGCGCGCTGGTGATGCAGAAGCGTCGGGACTGGGATGGCGCGCTCGCCGAGCTCCGACTCGCGCTCGCCGACCACGCCTCGTCCGACGCGCTGGAGACACTCGCCCAGACCCTGATCCGGCTCGGTCGCACCGACGACGCCATCTCGGCGGCCGCCTGGGCGGTGCGGCTCAACCCCTACCACGACGCGTCGCACTACCTGCTCGGCAACGGCTACACGCGGAAGAACTATACGCAACTCGCCGCCGCCTACCCGCGGGCGTTCGCCGATCGGGCCGGGCGTCGTCGCCTCGCGTCCGCCGCCGACGCGCTCTCCGACGGGCGCCGCGCCGCCGCGCGCACCGCGTACTCGCGCGTGGTGAGCGCGCATCCCGGCTGGGTGGACGCCCGGGTGCGCCTCGCCTCGCTCGACTTCGAGGACGGCCGCTTCGCCGAGGCGCGCGACGGCTGCTTTGCGGCGCTGGCGGCGTGCCCCGAGTACGGTCGCGCGCACGCGGTGCTGGCCAAGGCGCTCGAATCGCAGCGGTTCGAGGTGGACGTCCATCGCGCCGGCTACGAGCGTCGCTTCGCGGCCGCCCCGCTGCCCCAGGTGCCCGGCATCGAGCGGTTCGTCGTCAACTGGCTGTCCCTCTCGCCGCGGCACCAGAAGCGCGTGGCGCTCTCGGTCGCGCCGTGGAAGGCCTTCATCCCGGTGCTGGCGGACGGCGGCTTGACGTTCTTCATCAAGCCCCTCCACATGCTGCTCGGCGAATGCCCGGACATGGAGACTCTGCGCGACCAACGCATCAGCTACGACTCACGACTCTGGGACGATGTGCGGGGCGCGGGCGGCTTCCACACCGTGACCGGGATCGAGGACGTCGAGCGCACGATCTTCGACCGCTACGACACCGTCCTGCACGAGCTGTCGCACCAGGTGCATGGCGTGCTTCCCGCCGACGACTCACGCGTGATCCAGAGCCACTACGCCCAGGCCAAGGCGCGGGATGATTCCACCCGGAACGGATTCCTCTCCCGCTACGCGGGTGGCAGCGTCCACGAGTACTTCGCCGAGGGCGCCAACTCGCTGTCGTCGCCGAAGCGCGACCTCTACGACCCGCGCGAGGTCGTGCGTGAACGGCTCGAGAAGCTGGACCCCGACCTCGAATCGCTGGTGCGCGGGTTCTTCGCCCGAACCGATGTGAACGCCTCCTACCCCGTGGCGTATGCCGCCGGTGGCGACGATCGGGTCGGCCGTGGCAAGGTGGCCGAGGCGCTGCCGTTCTATCGCAAGGCGCTCGCCGCCCGACCTGACGAGGAGACCGCGCTCATCTCCTACGCGAACGCGCTGGTGCTCGGTGCAATGGCCGCGCGGGCGGAATCGATCGCGGCGCGCGCAATCTCGGCCCACCCGACCAGCGGCCCGGCTCGGCTGGCGCTCGCGAGCGCACGCTGGCATGCCGGACGTGGTCTGGCGGAAGTCCGTGCCGGGCTGGCGGCATCCCGCGGCGCGGTGCGCGCCGAGGACCGCTACCAGATCGATCAGGCCCTGGGCGGCTACGCGTGGACCGCGGGCGACGCGAACGCGGCCCTGGCGGCGTACGATTCGGTGATCGCCTACCAGTCCGATAATCCGTCGGGCCTGCACGGCCGCGCCTCGGCCCTGGCGCTGGCCGGGCGACACGACGAGGCGTTCAAGCTGTACGACGCGGCGGTGCGGGTGAGGACCGGGGTGGTGGATCTGCGCTGCGACTTCGCGCGTGACCTGCTGCTTGCGGATCGGGTAGCGGATGCCCTCCGACAGCTCGATGAAGCCAGGCTGCTCGACGCGGAAAATTCGACTGCCGAGGCGCTGCGCGGCTGGGCGGCGCTGGCCGGCGGCGATCTCGCCGCGGCCCGCGCGCACGTGAAGCAGTCGCTCGCCTGGGGACCATGGTCCGATCTGGCCCGTATCCTCGAGGGGGCGATCGCGGTGCGCGCCGGCGACCGCGCCGCCGCCGAGCGCACATGGGCATCGGTGCGCGAACGGATCGCCAGGGGCGCGCCGCCCGAGTACGTCTTCCGGCCGAAGCTCGCGGTCTGGGAGAGCACCCACGCCCTGCCGGCGGTGGAGCGGCGTCTGCTGGAGCGATTCTCGGCCGAGTGACTCGCGGGGGCGTCCGTGGCTCGCGGTTCAGGTCCCGCGCCCGATCGCGGAGCGGTTGCGCTTCTCGATCGACCTGGACGACATCATGCTGGTCCGCGCGCGCAACGACTGAATCCGGGGTCTTGTGCGCCTGGGTGCGAGGCTTGTCGAGGAACCCTCTCGGTCACATCGAGCCGGTTCTCGTCCCCCGGACCGCTCCCGGGCCGATCTCGCCGATGCTTGCGAGGTGATCGAGCGCCCCACTCATCAGCTCCCGCACGAGGCTCAGCCGGTCGGCATTTTGCATCGAGCCCGAGCACTCGAACATCATTTCCGCACGTCCCGGTTCACTGGTCGGGTAGAGCGTCCATTCCCAGCTTTGCCCCTGTTCCTCGAGCGCGGCGATCGCGCGGGCGACCGGACCCGCCATGACCAGAACCCGGGCCGTGTTGGGCTGACTTGCTCGCAGGACCATGGCCCGCTCCAGCGCAGCGTCGCCGATGGCCACAGGCGCCTCGCCGAGAAAGGCCATGCGCTCCGCCGTTCCCGCGGCACGTGCGGCCTGGTTCGTTTCGGCCACGTGCCGCATTGCGAAGCCCATTGCGGCCTGCTGAACGCCGCGCAGCAGCACCGGCTCGCGGCACGACGCACGCGCGACGAAACTGAAGGACGAGGAGGCGTCTACTGTGACGCGGGCAACGGTTCGCCGCTTGCTCATGAGAACCCAGGTGCCGATCTCCATGACCCAGGAGCCGAGCGGCACCCGCAGCGTGTCCCCCTCGGGAATGCCGTAGGTGAGGTCGATGCCCGGCGAATCGAGGAGAGTGTTCCCCTCGACGTCCGCGAGTTCGGACGCCGTCAGGCGCCGGCTCGAGCGCAACTGAAACACCGAAATCAGCAGTAGAGGCGCCAGGATGGGCACGCACAACAGGCGGACCCACAGGTGCTGATCGAGCCACCGGGCCGACGCGTGACCGCCCACGTACTCGAGGAAGCCCGGGTGCCACCAGACGGCGGCCCACGCCCACACCAGGAGTTGAAAAGCTGCCCATGCGAGGGGAAACAGCCGCTTGAACGCGTCGGGGCCGGCGGCCTCGGGCGAAACGATGGAGTCCGCAGGAGCAGAATCGTCGCGAGGGTCAAGGACGTGCGGCTCTGCCCCAGGGTATTCCGGGAGCTTTCGGGCGGCCGATGGCATGGGGACAACTCCTCCGTGCTGGGCGATTCATGCCCGGTCGACCCCGGGCTTCGGTTGAGGCCGTTATCGGCGCGGACCAACGCTTCATGAAGCACGCCGCTTGCGCCCGGCGAAACGCCGTTGGACCGAGTCCCTGCCGGCGGCATGATCCGCTCCCCTCAGGCACGTTCCACGAACGCGCCCCTTCCCGATCGGAGCCGTGATGAAACGGTCCGTCCTTGGCCGCGCGGCGCTCCTGATCGCGATCGGACTCGCGGCGATGCTGCCTCCATCGCAGGTGCCGCGCCTGGGAGCGCGGACTCCCGGCGAGGAATCCCATCGCTCCGGGGTCAAAGTGATCCCGGTGTCGCTGGGCACCGAGGACGATCCGGACGCCCAGGCCGAGATGGAGTTCATGATGCTGCGCGATCCGCGGACCGGCACCATCCGCCGGCGGATATCGCGGCGGACCGGCCCCGGCCAGATTCAGAGCTCGCTCGGCATCGCACGATTGCGCCGTCATTGACCCCTGCCTCGCTGCGACGATACAGACTGCTCCACCAGTAGTTGCTTGCAGGAGAGCGAGCACTCGATGATCTTGCTCGACCTCTGGCGTCGGGAAGGAGGCCGGCCATGGGCTCGTATCGGAATTTCAGACTGAAGCTGTTGGTATTTGGCCTGGCGGTGAGCGTCCTCGACGGGTGCGGAGGAAAACCTGGGGGTCCGACGGCGCCGGTGGTTCCGGCGGGGGGGGTTGGGGCTAAGACCGACTTCGCGACCGGGACGTCTCCCCACTCGGTGGCGATCGGGGACGTGAGCGGCGATGGCAAGCCCGACCTGACGGTGGCGAACGCCGGCTCCAACTCTGTGTCGGTGCTGCTATGGACCGTATTGAAGTGACGCCTCTTGACGAGTGACGCTGAGAATATTCGACCCGCCTGAGCCGCCACGGGGGCGGCCGAGGCGGCCCGCGCGTGAGGTCGCACCCGGCGGAATGCCGTTGGGCCGAGTCCCTGCCGGCGGTATGATCGGGTCCCCTCAGGCACGTGACACGAACGCCGACCCTTTCCGATCGGAGCCGAGATGAGACGGTCCGGCCCAGGCCCCGCGGTACTCCTGATAGCGATTGGACTCGTAGCGCTGATGCCTCCATCGCAGGCGCCGCGCTTCGGAGCGCGGGCTCCCGGACAGGACCCCCTTCGCTCCGAGGCTCGCACGATCCCGGTGTCGCTGGGCACCGAGGACGATCCGGACGCCCAGGCCGAGATGGAGTTCATGACGCTGCGCGATCCGCAGACCGGCGCGATCCCCCGCGATATTCGCCGGCGCGAGGCGCGCTTCTCGCGAGGCCTTCCGAACCGGGGCGTGCGTCTGCTCCGTGCCGGCCCGAACCGGGCATCCAGCGCCCAGGCGCTGGTCTGGACCGAGCGCGGCCCCAACAACGTCGGCGGGCGCACCAGGGTGTTCGCCGTGGACGCCGGCGCGCCGACGACGCTGCTCGCCGGGAGTGTCGCGGGCGGCCTCTGGCGTTCCACTGACGATGGCGCGTCCTGGTCGCTGCGGACCAGCCCCGGCCAGATCCACAGCACGACGTGCATCGCTCAAGACCGGCGCTCCGGCAAGACCCAAGTCTGGTACGTCGGCACGGGCGAGATCCGGGGCTCGACCACCAACGCCACGCGCTGGGGCTCGCTCTACCTGGGGGACGGCATCTTCAAGTCCACCGACGGTGGCCAGACGTGGACGCTGCTGCCCGCGACCTCATCCGGCACACCCCAGGTGACCGACGCCTTCGACTACGTGATCAACGTGGCGACGAACGCCGCCAATGTGGTTGAGGACGAGGTGCTGGCTGCGACTTACCTCGGCCTCTATCGCTCCATCGATGGCGGTGGTTCGTGGACGACGGCCCTGGCCTCCGATTCCGGGTTCACCGACGTCGCGGTCACGGCCGCCGGGGTGATGTACGCGAGCACGCGCGTCGGCTCGATCATTCGCGTGTGGCGCTCGACCAACGGGACCACCTGGACGCTCATCCAGCCCGCGACCTTTCCTACATCGGCCAACCGCGTCGTCATCGGGCTGGCGCCCTCCAACCCTCAGGTCGTCTACTTCTTCGTTCAGGGCGCCAACAACACCCCGGCCGTCGCGGGGCACCAGCTCTGGAAGTACACGTACGTTTCCGGTGACGGCTCGGGAGCCGGAGGACTCTGGGAGAACCGGGGCGCCAACCTGCCTTCGGATATCAACACGCAGACGGGATACGACCAGATCGTCCACGTCAAGCCCGACGACGAGCAGTTCGTGGTGATCGGCGGAACGAATCTCTATCGCTCGACCAACGGTTTCGCGACCACGGCCGCCACCACCGTCATCGGCGGGTATCCGTTCTACCCGGCCGGCAATCACCACCCCGACCTTCACGCCGGCGCGTTCAGTCCCTCCGATTCAAAGGTGTACTACTCGGCGGGCGACGGCGGGGTCTCCAGGGCACCCGATATCACGGTGCCCGGCATGGTGTGGACCAGCCTCAATCACGGCTACAACGTGACCCAGTTCTACTCCGTCGCGATCGCTCCGGACGGCGGCAGCGACGTCATCCTGGCCGGAGCCCAGGATAACGGCTCCCAGCTCGGCAACGCGCCCGGAGCGTCCGACTGGGTCCTGGCCTTTGGCGGAGACGGCACGGTCGTGGAGGTCTCACCGGCGGCGGACAATCGCCTCTACACGCAGTATCAGAACGGTCCGATCCAGAGGCAGAACTGGGATGGCACGAACGTCACGACGATGACGCCGACCGGAGCCGTCAACCAGCTCTTCGTGAACCCGATCGTCCTCGACCCGAACAACTCCACCCTGCTCTACTACGCGGCAGGCACGTCCGGTTCGAGCAGCATGATCTGGCGCAACGACAACGCCCCGATCGCCACCTCGACCACCGGCTGGTCCTCGCTGCCGGCCACCAACGTGGGCGCTGGCACGGGCTACACGCGCCGCATCAGCGCGCTCGGGATCTCAACGGCGAGCGCGGCGAACGTCCTCTACTTTGGGACGATCGACGGCATCGTGATGAAGGCCACCAATGTGCACACGGCCACGCCCACGGTGACCACCATCACCCCGCCCGGCGTGAGCGGGGGCACCGCCACGGGCGGATTCGTCCGCTGCATCGCGGTCGACCCCACGAACGCCGATCGCGCCCTGGTCGCGTTCGGCAACTACAACTTCCAGAGCCTCTGGTACACCGCCGACGGGGGCGCGAGCTGGACCGACGTCGAAGGCAATCTCGCCGGCCCGTCCGGACCCTCGATCCGTTGGGCCACGATGTTCTATTTCGAAGGGCATCCCTACGTATTCCTGGGAACCAGCATCGGTGTGCTCTCGACCACGACACTGGCCGGCGGCGCCACGGTCTGGGCGCAGGAGGCGGGCAGCGAGATCGGCAATGTCATCGTCGGCTACATGGACTTCCGTGCATCGGACGCGACACTCGCCGTGGGCACGCACGGTAGGGGCGTCTTCACCACCCGGTTCACGACCGTCACGGGGCTCGGCGACCAGCCGCCCTCGAGCCTCGAGGGCGTCGCCCTGAGCCAGAACATTCCCAATCCGGCGCGGGGAGCCACCACCATCGCCTACGAGCTGCCACGAGCTGGCCTCGTCTCGCTGCGACTCTACGACGTGACCGGCCGCGAGGTCGCGGTGCTGGTGAACGAGCGGCAGGAGCGCGGACGACACGAGGTGCGGCTTGAGACCGGGCACCTCGCGAGCGGCGCGTATTACTACGTGTTGAAGCTGGGGAGCACCGTCACGACCCGGACGATGCTCGTGACGCGTTAAAGGCCCTGCGTGCAGCGGCGGCGGCTCGAGCGCGTCCCGAGCGACTGACTCCTCGCGGGCCTCAGCGTCCGAGCCGACCCGCTGCCGCCGGATCGAGCAGGATCAGGCATCGCCGCGCCCCCCGGGCCACCTGCGCGACCGGGAGCGTCGAAGTGACATCCTCCAGAGCCTCCCGGATCACCCCCGCCTTGGCGGACCCGAACACCACGATCGCCACGCGCCGGGCGTTCATCAACACCGACAGCGAGAGACTGAGTCGGCGTCGCGGGGGCTTCGGGGCATCCGCGATCGCGAGCGCCGGTTGTTCCTTGCCAAGCGCGATGTGTCCGGGGAACAGCGACGCGACGTGACCGTCGGGCCCGACGCCGAGCAGCACGTAGTCGAGTCTCGGCGGGTCGCCTGCGTTCAGCGTCAGTGCGTCAGCGTACTCGGCAGCAGCTCGATCGAGGTCGGCCGCCTCGCCATGCATGCGGTGGATGCGCCCGGCGGGCACTCCGGCGGGGTCGAGCCACAGCGCTCTCGCCAGCCGGTAGTTCGAATCGGGGTGGTCAGGCGGCACGGCGCGCTCATCCACCCAGAAGAACTCGACGTTTGACCAGTCGAGCGCGAGCGCGGCAAGCCGCGGAAAGCAGCGAGTCGCCACGGACCCTCCCGGGATGGCGATCGTGAACGGCCGACGCTCCGCCGTCGCACTCCGAAAGTGCGCCTCGAGATCGGCGGCGAGCATCTCGACCACCTCCGCCGCATCGCCGATCCGTATCTCGGGTGACGCCCGCGCTCCTGGCGAATCGTCCACGTCAGCCCCCACGGCGAGTCGTCCGCGCGGCCGGCATCACCCGCCGGTCCCGACTCCCATCGGCGTGCTCCAGCCGCCCACCTCGGCGACCAGGCGATCGGCTTCGCTCGGGCCCCAGCTCCCCGGCTCGTATTCGATCACCGGCAGCCCACAGTCCAGCACGGGATCCACGATCGCCCACGCAGCCTCGACCACGTCCTGCCGCGCGAACAGCGTCGGATCCCCCATCATCGCATCGCCCAGCAGGCGCTCGTAGGCCTCCATTCGGTCCCCGGCGCCCTGCTCAGGCCGGTCCACCACCGAAAGCTCGACCGGCTCGCCGTGCATACCCTCGCCCGGCTTCTTGGCGCGCGCCCCGATGGCGATCACGACCTGTGGCGACAGACGGAACCGCACGTAGTTGCCGTCGCGGGACAGCGGTTCGTCGAACACCACCGGCGGCGGCTGGTTGAGCTCGACCACCACCTCGGTGCACGTCGCGCCCAGGTGCTTGCCGGCGCGGACGATGAACGGGACGCCGTACCAGCGCCACGAGTCCAGGAACAGTCGCAGCGCCGCGTACGTCGGCGTCTTCGAGTCGGGCCGCACGCCCTGTTCCTGCCGGTAGCCGCGGAACTGACCAAGCACCATGTGCTCCATGGAAAGCGGACGCACGAGCTTGAGCAGCTTGGCCTGGTCCTCGCGGACCGCCTCGGCCCAGATGGAGGATGGCGCCTCCATCGCCAGGTAGGTCACGATCTGGAGCAGGTGGTTCTGGATCACGTCGCGGATGACGCCGGCCTCCTCGTAGAACTTGCCGCGGCCCGCGACGCCGAAGTTCTCGGCCATGGTGATCTGCACGCTCTTGATGTAGGTCCGGTTCCAGATCGGCTCGAGGAACGCGTTCGCGAACCGGAAGTAGAGGATGTTCTGGACCGCCTCCTTGCCGAGGTAGTGATCGATCCGGAAGATCGACTCCTCGGGGAACGCGCCGTGGATGGTCGCGTTCAGCTCGCGGGCCGACGCGAGATCGCGTCCGAACGGCTTCTCCACCACCACCCGCGCCTGCGAACTGCAGCAGCCCGATCCCGAGAGGTTTCGGATCAGCGCCGGAAACATGCTCGGCGGGATCGCCAGGTAGTGGAGCGGGTGCTTCGCGCCCGCCAGCGCCTCGCGCAGGCGGGCGAAGGTCGCCTGGTCCTCGTAGTCGCCCCAGGCATGGCGGATCAGCCGCGCGAGCTTTGGGAACGCGACCGGGTCCACGCCTCCACCGTGCTCGGTGACGCTCGCCCGCGCCCGCTCGATCAGGGCGTCGCTCGACATTTCCGAACGCGCCACGCCGATCACCGGCACGTTCAGCCGTCCCCGGCGGACCAGTCGCTGGAGCGCGGGGAAGATCTTCTTGTAGGCGAGGTCCCCCGTGATGCCGAAGAACACCAGGGCGTCGGAGACCGGCTTGTCGTTCATCCCTTCTCCAGATGCCCGCCAAACGCGAGTCGCATCGCCGACAGCACGCGATTCTGGAACTCATCCTCGCCGCGCGAGGCGAACCGCTCGAACAGCGCGGCCGCCAGCACGTGGGCCGGGACCCCCAGGTCGGTCGCGGCCTGGAGCGTCCAGCGGCCCTCGCCCGAATCCGAGACCTGGCCCGAAAACCGGGAGAGCCCCGGGTCCTTCGCCAGCGCCGCGGCGGTGAGATCGAGCAGCCACGACGAGACCACACTGCCGTGGCGCCACACCTCGGTGATCGCCGCGAGATCGAACTCGTAACGATAGAGCGCGGGATCGCGCAGCGGCGTGGTCTCCGCGTCGGTCGCCCGGCTTGCAGCCCCAGCGTTCGCGTGGTGCAGGACGTTGAGGCCTTCGGCGTAGGCGGCCATCATCCCGTACTCGATCCCGTTGTGGACCATCTTGACGAAGTGTCCGGCGCCGGTCGGGCCGCAATGGAGGTAGCCGAGCGGGGCGGTGCCGGCGCCGGAACGCGCCGCTCCCGCACCGGGGCCCGGGGCGAGCGTCGCGAACAGCGGCTCGAGCCGCGCCACGACCTCCCGCTCGCCGCCGATCATCTGGCAGAAGCCGCGCTCGAGGCCCCACACGCCGCCGCTGACACCGACGTCCACGTAGTGGATGCCGCGCGGGGCGAGCCGCGACGCGCGCGCGAGGTCGTCTCCGTAGTACGAATTGCCACCGTCCACGATCACGTCGCCGTCCTGGAGCAGCGGCGCGAGCTCGCCGATCACATCGTCCACCGCCGCGGCCGGGACCATCAACCAGGCGGTGCGCGGCGGGGTCAGCTTGGCGACCAGCTCGGCAGGCGTGGTCGCGCCCGCGGCGCCCTCCCGAACCAGCGCGGTCACCGCGTCCGCGGAACGGTTGTACGCGACGCAGGCATGGCCTCCGCGCAGCAGGCGCCGCACCATGTTCGCTCCCATACGGCCGAGCCCGACCATGCCCAACTGCATCACGAACTCCTTTCCGCCCCGGCAACCCGCCCGACGCGACCCAACATCTCCCCCACCGACGCGACGATGTGCTCCGCCGTGAAGCCAAACCTGCGCTGCAGGTCGGCGATCGGCGCCGACGCGCCGAACGTGCGCATCCCGATCACCCGGCCGCCGGCACCCACGTAGCGCTCCCAGCCGATCGCCGCGGCCTGCTCCACCGCGATCCGCGCCGTGATGCCCGGCGGCAGCACGGCGTCGCGATACTCGCGCGACTGCGCGTCGAACAACTCCCACGATGGCATGCTCACCACCCGGCTGCGGACGCCATCGGCGAGGAGCATCTCGTGCGCCTTGACGCACAACGACACTTCGCTCCCGGTGCCGATCAGGAGCACCTCCGGAGCGCCGCCGGGCGCGTCGGCCAGGACGTACGCACCGCGCGCTACGCCTTCGGCGGCGGCGTAACGCGTGCGATCAAGCGTCGGCAGCGCCTGGCGGCTGAGCACCAGCAACGCGGGCCGATCGGTGAGCGGCAGGATAATCTTCCAGCACTCGGCCACCTCGTTGGCGTCCGCGGGACGCAGCACGATCAGCCCCGGGATCGCCCGCAGCGAGAGCAGGTGCTCGACCGGCTGATGGGTCGGTCCATCCTCGCCCAGGCCGATCGAGTCGTGCGTGTAGACGTAGATGACCGGCAGATCCATCAGGGCCGCGAGCCGGATCGGCGGCCGCCCGTAGTCGCTGAACACCAGGAAGCTGGCGCCGAAGGGGCGCAGACCCGAGAGCGAGAGGCCGTTGAGCACGGCGCCCATCGCGTGCTCGCGCACGCCGAAGTGCAGGTTGCGGCCGCCGTGATCACCGGCGTGGAGATGACCGGCCCCATCGAACGTGAGCAACGTCTTCGTGGAAGGGGCGAGATCGGCCGAGCCGCCGATCAGCCACGGGATGTTCCTCGCCACGGCGTTCAGAACCCTCCCCGACGATTCCCGCGTGGCCATGCCTTTCGCGTCGGCGGCGAACGTCGGAATCCCGTCGCTCCAGCCCTCGGGCAGCCGGCGCTCGTGCATGCGCTCCAGCTCGGCCGCTTCGACCGGGAACTCTTCCTTGTAGGCGGCGAATCGAGAGGTCCATTCCCGGCGCAGACCGGCGCCGCGCGCGCCGATCCCGGCCGAGAAGTGCTCGCGCACGCCGTCTGGGACCAGGAACTTCGCATCCGCGGGCCAGCCATAGGCGCGCTTCGCCCCGCGCACCTCGTCATCGCCCAACGGCTCGCCGTGCGCCGCGCTCGAGTCCTGCTTGGTCGGCGCGCCGTAGCCGATGTGGCTGTCGACGACGATCAACGTGGGCCGCTCGGCGGTGCGCTGGAACGCGTCGAACGCCCGCTCGAGCGCCACCGTGTCGTTGGCGTCCGCCACGTGCTCCACGTGCCAGCCATAGCCGGCGAAGCGCGCGGCCGGGTCGTCGCTCAGGGCGAGGTCGGTCGAGCCCTCGATCGTGATGCGGTTGTTGTCGTAGATCCAGCACAGGTTGCCGAGCTTGAGATGCCCGGCGAGCGAGGCGGCCTCGTGCGAAAGGCCCTCCATCAAATCACCATCGCTGGCGAGCGCGTAGACGTCGTAGCCGAACAGGGCGAATCCGGGCCGGTTGTAGCGGGCCGCCAGCCAGCGCGACGCGATCGCCATGCCCACGCTGTTGCCCACCCCCTGCCCGAGCGGACCGGTCGTGGTCTCGACCCCGGTCGTGATCCCGCGCTCGGGATGACCCGGGCACCTGCTGTCGAGCTGGCGGAATCGCTTGATCTCGTCGAGCGACACCGCGAGATCGCCGGGTGCCCCGTCCCGCGGGTCCACCGCGCGCACGCCGGCGAGGTGGAGCAGCGCGTAGAGCAGCATGGAGGCATGGCCGGCCGAGAGCACGAAGCGATCGCGGTCCATCCACAGCGGGTCCGCCGGGTCGTACCGCAATCGCTTCTGCCAAAGCGTGTAGGCGACCGGCGCCAGCGCCATCGGCGTCCCGGGATGTCCCGAGTTGGCGGCCTGGACGGCGTCCATCGCCAGCGTGCGGATGGTGTTGATGCACAGCACGTCCATGTCCTGCGCCATGCGCGGGCTCCTCCGGAGCGTATCCAGGTGCGGCGGGCGGGGCGGCGCGGCCATGGTAGCAGCAACGCCTTCGAGTATCCGAGCCGGCGCCCTTGTACGCGGACGGCCGCGAAAGCGAGGGGTTCAAGTGATCCCGCGAGGTGTTCTCGCGCGGTCAGGGCGCGAAGCCCAACTGGCGCAGCAGTGCGGCGAAGCGTGGATCGGCCCGCAGCGGGTCCATCGCCGGCTCGACCTTGAGGAAGATCACCTCTTCGGTGTGATTGAGGACACCGGTTTCCAGCCAGGTCAGGGCCTCGTCCTTTCGGTCGAGCCCCACCAGCACCAGCGCACGGGCGTAGGGCTGGACGAAGCGCTCCGGTGGGGCGGCCGCGAGAGCGGCCAGAATACGTTCGGCATCGCGACGCCGTCCCATGCGGCCGTAGGCCCACGCCCGCCACGCGTCCAACAGGGGGAAATCAGGCGCCTGCCGGGCGGCGGTTTCGAACTCCTCGACCGCGCGCTCATGTTCGCCCCGCTGCATGAGCGATTGGGCGAGAACCACCCGCGCCGTGAACTGTTCGGGCGCCAGCCGCAACAGCTGCTTCGCCTCGGTGATGGCCGCGTCGTACCTGCGGCCCTCGTACAACGGCCACAGGTTCATCGTGGCCACCATCGGCGAGAGCGGATCGATCTCCCTCGCGCGCCGGAACCGCTCGGCCGCCTCCTCGAATCGCCCATTGACCAACAGCAGGTAGCCGTAGCTCTGGTGGGCGGTGACCTCGCCCGGGTTCAGCTCGAGCGCTCGACGATAGCCTTTCTCCGCGGCTGCCCAGTCATAGTTGTAGACGCCGTGGACAAGTGCGAGCGCCGTCTGAGCGGAGGCGAGGGTGGAATCGATTGCCAGCGCGCGCTCCGCCGCGGCCTTCGCGCGCGGCATCGCCTCCTGGACGTCCATGTAGAGGCTCGAGAGCTGGCTGTAGGTGTCGGCGATACCGGCATGGGCGGGCGCAAATTGCGGGTCGATCTCGAGCGCGCGCTCGAAGTAACGCAACGCCTGCCGGAACCCCTCGCCGGTGCCCCGGTTCCATTCGTAACGACCGCGCAGGTAGGCCTCATGCGCCTCCGGAATGACGGGGCGTTGCCCCGAGAGTTGCGCCAGCTCCTCCGGCGAGAGGGTCAGCTGGATCTCGCGCGCGATCGCGATGGCGACCTCGTTCTGGAGCGCCAGGACGTCACGGAGACTCCGGTCGTAGCTCTCGGACCACAGCAGCTTCCCAGTCGCCACCTGGATCAGGCGGGCGGTGATGCGCACCCGATCCTCGGAACGCTTCACAGAGCCCTCCACGACCGCGGCGACCTTTAGCGCCCGCGCGATCTCACGGAGCGGCTTCTGGCTCCCCCGGTAGTCCATGACCGCGCTGCGGGAGATCACGGTCAGCGCCGAGATCTTGCCGAGGCTCGTGATCAGCTCATCGGTCATGCCGTCGGCGAAGTAGTCCTGCTGGGGGTCGCCCGAGAGGTTGCTCAGCGGGAGAACGGCGAGCGATCGGAGCGATGCGATGCCTCCACCGCCGAAACGGTCGCGCACGCCACCTGGATTCAGCATCCAGAGCGCCGCGACGGTAACCACGAGGATCGCGGCGATGCGCGGCAGTGGCCTGAGGCGCGGGCGGGCGGGTTGGGCTGGAGTCCGCTTCCGCGCCGGGCCCACCGGCATTGTCGCAACTGCCCGGCTCGGGTCCGTCTGCAGCGTCTCGAGCGCCGCCCGCACGTCGCCGGCCCGCGCGTAGCGGTGCCCCGGCTCCTTCTCCAGGCAGCGCCCGATCACCGCCCGCAACCCCGCCGGCACCGACTCCGGCAGCGGCCCCGGTGGCGCATGCATGATCGCCGCCGCGATCTCGAAGTGCGTGTTGCCGGCGAATGGAAGCTCCCCGCACGCCATCTCGTGCAGCATCACCCCCAGCGCCCAGATGTCGCTGCGCGCGTCAGCCTCCGCGCCATGCAGCACCTCCGGCGACATGTAGTGGGGCGTGCCGACGATCGCCCCGCTCTCGGTCAGCGACAGGCTCGGCGCGACGATCGTGCTGGCATCCGCGCTCGGCATCCGGCGCGCCAGCCCGAAATCCAGCACCTTGACGTGGCCCTCGGACGTCACCATGACGTTGGCGCTCTTCAAGTCGCGGTGGATGACGTTGCGCCCATGGGCGTGCGCGAGCGCATCGGCGATCTCGACGCCGTATCGCAGCACGGTCAATGGCGGAATCCCCGTGGGCCCGACCAACTCCGTCAGGGGCCGGCCCTCGACCAGCTCCATGGCAATGAAGACGTGGCCGCCGTCCTCGCCGACCTCGTGGATGGTGCAGACGCGCGGGTGGTTGAGCGAGGCGGCGTTTCGCGCCTCGCGCAGGAGCCGGGCCCTCGCCACCGGGTCGGACACGGTCTCCTCGGGGAGCACCTTGAGTACAACCTCGCGCTCGAGCCCCTCGTCGCGGGCGCGATAGACCTCGCCCATCCCGCCGGCGCCCAGGCGCTCGACGATCGTGTAGTGCCCGAGCCGGGCGCCCGGAGAGAGCGCGGGATGTGTCATGGGTCCCTCACGATTTCGCGAGCCCGATGCGCCGCAGCAGGGCGACGAAGCGCGGGTCGGAGCGAAGGCGATCTACGCGGGGGTCGATCTTCAGAAGTAGCAGGTCCTCCGACCGCTCGCGCAGGGCCCTGTCGAGCATCTCGAAGGCGCGCTGGTGGTCGCCCATGGCCGCGTAGACGGTGGCGGGGCCGTAGGGTGAAAGGTATTTCCCGGTGGACAGGGTGTCGAGGTCGCGCAGCACGCGCTCGGCCGAGTCGCGTTGACCCACCTCGGCGAAGGTACGGGCGAGCGCCGCATGGACCCACGGGTTGCCACCAAGTTCTCGGGCCTTGCGGAGATGGGCGATCGCCTGCGGATATTGTTTCTTCTGCTCGTACGCCTCGCCCAGCAGCGAGTAGGAGCTCCAGGCCGTTGGATCCAGCTCGGCGACCTGGAGCAGCTCCTCGATCGCCTGGTCGTAGTTCCGCTCGTAGAACGCAGGCCACGTGGCGAACCAACGCGCCCAGGAGGACAGCGGGTCCAGCTCCCGGGCCCGCGCGACTTCCCTGCGGGCCTCGTCGAAGCGCCCCATGTTGACGAGAAAATAGCCATAGTAGAGATGTGCTGTCTGGGAACTCGGATTGAGCTCGCAGGCCCGGCGAAACCCGGCCTCCGCGCGGGTGAAGTCCCACTCGTAGAAGGCATGGACATTGGCCCGGAGCGCGTGCGCATCGGCCAGGTCGGGGTCCAGCTCCAAGGCCCTGGCCGCGGCATCGCGCACCAGGGGCATCGCCGAATCCGGGCGCCAGTACCAGTTGTTCAGGATGTAGCAGGACTCCCCCATCCCGGCGTAGGCCATGGCGTACCCGGGGTCGATCGCGATGGCCCGTCGGAAGTCCGCCAGCGCGGCCATCTGCCCCTCGTAGGTGAGCTGGTTAGAATGATGATGGCGCCCGAACAGGTAGGCCTCATGTGCCCGCGGGTCCACGGCGCGCGAGGTCGCCAGGCGCTCCTGCTCGCGCGCGGTGAGCTTCACCTGGATCTCGCGTGCGATCGCCAGCGCCACCTCGCTCTGCAGCGCCAGCACGTCGCTCAGGCTGCGCTCGTAGCTCTCGGACCACACGAGCTTACCGGTCGCCACGCGGATGAGCTGCACCGAGACCCGCACCCGGTCCCCGGCCCGCAACACCGTGCCTTCGAGGACGCTGCCGACCCCGAGCGCGCTCGCGATCCGGCGGAGAGGTTGGCGCTTGCCCTTGTACGCCATCACCGAGCTGCGCGCGATGACCGTGAGCGCCGAGATCTTCCCCAGGCTCGTGATCAGCTCGTCGGTCATGCCGTCCGCGAAATACTCCTGCTGGGGATCCCCGGAGAGATTGGCCAGCGGCAGCACGGCCAGCGCGGTTGCGGGCCCCGACTCCCGGCCCACGAACCGGTCGCGCCAGCCCCCGGGGTTCAGGACCCAGAGTACGGAGAGCACCCCGAGGAGCGCCGCTGCCGCGAGCGCCCAGACCGGGACGCGGGCGACGCCGCCGCGCCGCGGCCGCGCGACCGTGGCCGAGGGTGCCACCAGCCGGTCCAGATCCACGTGCAGATCCCGCGCCGACTGGTAGCGCAGGTCCGGGTCCTTCTCGAGCGCCTTCAGGATGAGCGCCTGTAGACCACCCGAGATCGCGTGCCGCACCGCGCTCGGCGCCTCGGGCGGCACATTCATGATCGCGTACATCAACTCCACCGCCCCGCTCTGCGGGAACGGCCGCCGCCCGGTCGCCATCTCATACAGCACCGCCCCGGCCGCGTAGATGTCGCTACGGGCGTCCGCCTTCTCCCCCGCCAGCTGCTCGGGCGCCATGTAGGGCAGCGTGCCCACGATCGTCTGCGTGTCGGTCAGGGTGGCCAGCGTCGTCTGGTCCGGGAGCGGCTGCACCAGTCGCGCCAGTCCAAAGTCCAGGATCTTGAGCTTCCCCTCGCTCGTGATCCTCAGGTTCCCCGGCTTGATGTCCCGATGCACGACCCCGCGCCGGTGCGCCGCTTCCAGCCCACCCGCCAGCTGCGCGCCCAGCTTGGCGACCTCCCGCTCGGTGAGCGGGCCGCGTGCGAGCCGGGCATCCAACGTCTCGCCCTCGATGAGCTCGAGCACGAGGAAGTCGACGCCATCCTGGGTGTCGAAGTCGTGAACCGTCGCGATGTTCGGGTGGTTGAGCTGGGAGAGCGCCAGCGCTTCCTGGCGGAACCGCTTGCGAGCCGCCCCGTCGCCGAGCGTCCCCGCGGGGAGCACCTTGAGCGCCACGTCGCGCTCGAGCCGCTCGTCGCGGGCGCGATAGACCACACCCATGCCACCCGAGCCGATCTCCTCGAGCACGCGATAGTGGCCCAGCGTACGGCCGATCATGTGGCGGCCTCCCGATGCTCTGATGGGTGGGGAATCGCAGTCTAACGCAGGGCCCGGCTTCCTTCGCGGCAAAGCTCGACGGGAAGTGCAGCCGGGCCCCCACCGCATCGAGTCCAGGGCGCCGGATTCGGGTTTGGGAGGAGAGCGCCGGTCCGCTATGGTCCGGGACTTCGAAACTGAATCGGACACGGAGCCCGCACCACCATGAGCCACGACAAGCAGTCCCGATCGTTCCTCTCCGGCCCGCGCATCAGCCCGCGCGCCATCACCGGCAAGGAGACCGCGGCCGAGCTGGTGGACCAGGCGTTCCTCGCCTACAACGCCGCGCGCCTGCGCGAGGGGGCGACGCTCCTCACCGGGCGCATGCTCGAGGACGACGTGACGGTGGCGCTCTCGCTCACCGGGGCGCTCACGCCCGCCGGGCTCGGCATGAGCGCCATCATCCCGCTCATGGAAGCCGGGTTCGTGGACTGGATCGTCTCGACCGGCGCCAACCTCTACCACGACGTCCACTTCGGCATCGGGCTCGCGATGCACCGGGGCACCTGGCAGGCGGACGACATCGAGTTGCGCGAACACGGCGTGGTGCGCATCTACGACATCTTCTTCGACTACCAGGTACTGCTCGACACCGACGCGTTCTTCCGCGAGGTCATCGCGGGGCCCGAGTTCCAGCGCACCATGGGCAGCGCCGAGTTCCACTTTCTGTGCGGGAAGTATGTGCGCGCGCGCGAGCAGAAGCTCGGCCTCGAGCGCCGCTCGCTGCTGGCGGCGGCCTGGGAGTGCGGCGTCCCCATCTATACCTCATCCCCGGGCGATTCCTCGATCGGCATGAACATCGCCGCCAAGGCGCTGGATGGGAACAAGCTGCTCCTCGACGTCAACGCCGATGTGAACGAGACCGCCGCCATCGTCTGGGACACCAAACGGAAGGGCGGCAAGAGCGCGGTGTGGGTGCTGGGCGGCGGCAGCCCCAAGAACTTCCTGCTCCAGACCGAGCCGCAGATCCAGGAGGTGCTGGGGATCGCCGAGAAGGGCCACGACTACTTCCTCGCCGTCACCGACGCCCGCCCCGACACCGGCGGGCTCTCGGGCGCCACGCCGGGCGAGGCGGTGAGCTGGGGCAAGATCGATCCGGACAAACTCCTGGACACGGTCATCTGCTATTGCGACACCACCATCGCGCTGCCGCTCCTCACCCACTACGCCCTCGCCCGCCACGCGCCACGCCCGCTCAAGCGGATCTACGATCGGCGCGACGAGTTGATGCTCGCGCTCAGGCAGGCCTACGCGACCGAAGGGCGTGGGGCCACCACCGCCGCGGCGAAGCAGTAGTCACGGCGATCACGCGCACGATGCGCCACCATGAGCCGGCCTCCCTCCAACGCCAACGCGCCGCGTGGTCCTGCCTGCTCATGGCCGTGCTCTGCCTGCTCCCGCCCTTCGCAGCCGACGCGGCGGACCGCGACAGCGTCTCGATGACCGTCGCCACCGCGAAACCGGAGTCCTCCCTGACGCAGGTGGTGATGCTCGGCACCGGGACGCCCAACGCCGACCCCGAGCGCTCGGGACCGAGCGTGGCGATCGTGGTGCGCGGCAGGGCGTATCTCGTCGACTGCGGCCCCGGCGTCGTGCGTCGCGCCGCGGCCGCGCAGCGCAACGGCATCGCCGCTCTGGCGCCCGAGAAGCTCGGCATCGTATTCATCACCCACCTACACTCCGATCACACGCTCGGACTCCCGGACCTCATGCTGACGCCCTGGGTGCTGGAGCGCGCGGCGGCACTCGAGGTCTACGGTCCCACGGGCACGCGCACGATGACCGACCACCTGCTGGCGGCGTGGGCCGAGGACATCCGGGTGCGGATCGAGGGGTTCGAGCCCGATAAGACCGACGGCTGGCAGGTGCACACGCACGAGGTGGTGGCGGGGCCCGTGTACCAGGATTCGAACGTCAAGGTAACGGCGATCCCGGTACCGCACGCCAACTGGCGGAGAGCGTTCGGCTATCGGTTCGAGACGCCGGATCGCGTCATCGTGGTCTCGGGGGATACGCGGCCGAGCGAGGCGCTGGCCCAGGCCTGCGACGGCTGCGACATCCTGGTCCACGAGGTGTACTCGGCCGACCGGTTTGCGACCCGGTCGCCGGAGTGGCAGCGCTATCACGCCGACGCCCACACCTCGACCACCGAACTGGCGGCGCTTGCCACGCGCGCGAAGCCGCGGCTGCTGGTGCTCTATCACCAGCTCTACTGGGGCACCGACGACGAGGGGCTGATGCGAGAGATGCGCCGCGGGTACGACGGGGCGGTGGTGTCGGCGAAGGATCTCGAGGTGTACCGCTGATGTGGCTGCTGGGTCTGCTCGTGACCGGCTTTGTCCTGATCGCGCCGTGGTGGGCGATCGTGGTCGTCCGGCGCCAGCGCCGCGAGCTGCGAGCGCTGCGCGAGCGGTTCGACCTGCTGGAGGCGCTCGTGCCGCGGGGCGACGGGCCGCTGGCCGTGGTCCCGCCGTCCGTGGCCGCGGTCGTTCCTCTAGTGCCCGAGTCATTGCCCGAGCCCATTCCGCTGGCCACGCCGCCTCCCTCGCCGCCCGCTCCACCGGCGCCGGCGCCGCGCCCCGCCTTCGACAGCTCCCGCGCGGAGGAGCTGATCGGAAGCATCTGGCTCCAGAACGTGGGCGCGCTGCTCCTGTTGCTCGGGGTGTTCTTCCTCATCCTGTGGGGCTACACCACCGGGCGGTTCGGCCCGGGGGTGCTGGTCGGCGCGGGCGTCGCCCTCGGGATCGCCATCGCCTGGCGCGGCGACCGCATGGCCCGCACCCTGCCCCTCTTCGGCCACGCGCTGATCGGCGTCGGACTCGGGACGATCTACATTTCGCTCTACCTCGGCCACTTCACGCTCCGCGCGCTCCCGACGGCGGCCGCCATCCTGTCCCTCACGCTGGTCGCGATCGGCTCGGTCGGGGTGGGGCTGCGCTACCGCGTGCAGACCATCGCCATGCTGGGCGTGCTCGGCGCATTCGTCCCCCAGCTCATGGCCGCCTGGATCCCGCTCAAGGGTTTCTCGATGTCGGCACCCGGGCTGCTCGGCTATCTCGCGGCGGTGGATGCCTTCGTGTTCCTGCTCGCCGCACGGGCCGGCTGGAGCGGTCTCAATCTGGCGACCCTCTTCCTGAGCGCCATCACCTGGATGGCACAGTTCGGCCAGGCGCCGTGGGGGTGGGGCGTGCAGGCGGGGCTCTCGGCCGTGTTCGTCGCCCTCGGGCTCTCGCCCCTGCCCCGGCTCGTGCGCAGCGAGGGCAAGGTGCGCGGGATCGATCTGGCGGTGATCGCCGTCGCGCCGTTCTGCCTGGTCGCCGCCTCGTGGCCACTGCTGGCGTCGGCATCGGGGAGGTCGAGCGCGACGCTCCTCGCGGCCCTGGCGATCATGTACCTGCTGGCCGCGCTCTGGATGGATGCGCGCCGGTCCGAGCGGGACCTGTGGCGCCCGTTGACGGGCGCGGCGGTCGTGTTCCTGACCGGAGCGCTCGAGCGCGCGTTGGGCCGGGAGCACACGCCGATGGCGTGGTGTGTCGAGGGAGCGCTGCTGGTCTGGCTCGGGCTGCGTGCGCGAGGCACGTGGCTGCGCCTGTGCGGCTACGCGGTCTCGGGGCTCGGCGCGCTGTGGACCCTGATGGCGGTCTATTCCCCGGGGGCCTGGGACAAACAGCTTCTCCCGGCGTTTTACCCGGCCGGCATTCGCGATCTGGTCTCCGTCCTGTCCGTGCTGACCGCCGCATGGCTGCTCGGCCGTGGGCGCCGGCACCTGACCGTGGAGGAGCGCCGCGTGCCCGAGGTCTGGGCAGGGGTCGGCAATCTTCTCCTACTCACCTGGACCGGCCGTGAGGCCTTCCATCTCGCGCTCGCGATGCAGGGAGAGGGCGGGCGCTGGGCCCAGGCTGGAGCGTCAGCCCAGCGTCTCCCCGTCCTCTGCGCCTCGCTCATGAGCCTGGCGTGGCTGGCGCAAGCCGCAGTTCTGATGGGAATGGGCCGGCACTCCGGGCGTGGCTTCCTGCGGGCGTGCGGCTACGCGGCGGGTGCGCTCGGGGCGCTGGTCGTGTTCGCCGGCCAGAACATGGCCGACGGTTGGAGCAACGATCAGCTTCCGATCCTCCATCCCACGGGCATCGTAACGCTCGTGAGCATCGGCTTGCTCGCGGTCATCGCCGTCGCCCTGGCGACGGGTCGCGCGCAGCTCGGCGTGACTGAGCGGCGGATGCCGGAGACGTGGACCGTGGTCGCGAGCCTGCTGATGTTGGGCTGGGTCGGGCTCGAAGCCAACCATCTGGCGCGGTCGATCGAGGGGATCCCCGGAGTCTGGGCACACCACTCCCCCGGCGAGAACCGGGAGGCCCTGGCGCGCGTGCGGGTGCTCGCAGCATCGTTCACCAGCGCCGGCTGGCTACTCCAGGCGTTGTGCCTGCTCACGCTTGGCTGGATGCGACGCTCGGCGTTCCTGCGCTGGGCGGGGCTGGGGCTGGCCGGGATCACCGTGCTCAAGTTCCTGGTCGTAGATCTCACGTCGGTGGACGTGTTCTGGCGCTTCCTGACCGCGATCGTAGTGGGCGCGGCCCTGCTCGGCGTCTCGTACGCCTACCAGCGACGGGGGCGGCGGGTGCGAGGAGAGGGATAGCCCCGGCTCAGTCTTGCCGCCCGCTAAATGGCTTCGCATGATTCAGCCAAGGACCCGAGGCTGCGGATCGGGGGGCGTTCGACGAGCGGGGCCGCGAAGCGGGGTCCCCGCGACGGAGGGCGGCCCCCCGATCCGCAGCCGAACATTGCCGAATCATGCGAAGCCATTTAGTTCTTCTCCTGCTTCTTCTGCCAGTCCTCGTGCGACATGGTCTTCACGGGGTCGAGCTTCTTCGTGATGAGCCCCGCGTTCAGGGTGATCAGCTCCTTGCCGGTGAGGGCTTCGAACTGCGCCTGCGCCGCGGCCATCTCGCCCTCGAGCACGTCGGAGTAGCGAAGTTGGGAGTTGGTGGGTCGGCCCTCGTAGCCGTTCACCCCGCCATACAGGCGGCCCAGCTTCTCGCGTAGCTTCTCCTCGCCGGTGATCTGGCCTCCCTCGCGCACGGTGACGAGAGAGCGGCGCAGCTCATCGAGGCGGTCCGCCATCGCGCCGAGCTTCTTCCCCAGCGCATCGCCCTTGCCAAGCTTCTCGACCCGGGCGCGGGCCTGGTCGCGGGCGTCGATGATCGCGTCCACGACGTAGGTGAGGCGCTCGAGATCCCGGTAGAGGCGGTGGGCGATCTCCCGCTGGGTGGTTCGGTCCGCCGCCGTGTGCGGCGAGCGCGGATCGGCGACCAACTCCACCTTGGAGGTCAGCGTGTCGTTGCCGCGGACGAGCCTCACGGTGTACGCGCCCTCGGGTAGCTGCGGTCCCACGAACGCGAACGCCTGCGGCACCAGGCTGGTCGCCGGCGGCACCTTGGGGCCCTTGAGACGGGTGGACCACGACGTACGATTGAGGCCGCGCCGCTTCCCGCCCGGCGTCGAGGTGATCAGCTTGCCGCTCGCGTCCAGCACCTCGAGCCTGAGATCGCCGAACATGTGGCGCTTCTTCAGGTAGTACGAGACCGCGGTGGCGTCCTCGAGCGACTGGCCGCGGTACTCGCTGGCCTCGAACCGCTGCTCGCTGGACGGGATGACCATCACCGAGGGGCGCGATGGCAGCATCCGCGCATCGGCGGCCATCACCTCGGGCGAGAGCACGCGCAACGCCGTCAAGTCGTCGAGGATCCAGATGCCGCGACCGTGCGTGGCGATGAGAAGGTCATGCTCGCGGGGATGGATCGCCAGGTCGCGCACCGCGACGTTGGGGAACTCGCCCTTGATCTGTGACCAGTGGACGCCACCGTCGATCGAGAGGTAGAGCCCCCACTCGGTGCCGACGTAGAGCAGCTCGGGCTTGACCAGGTCCTCGCGCACGACGTGCGCATGGCCCCTGAGGTCGGCGGTCGCGATGCTCTGCCAGGTCTTGCCGAAGTCGGTGGTCCGGTAGACGTAGGTCTTCATGTCGCCGGTCTGGTGCCCATCGAAGGTGGCGTAGGCCGTGCCCTCGGCGAAATGGCCCGCCTCGATGCCGGTCACCCAGGTGTTCGGGGGCAGGCCGGGTATCTTGCGGCTGACCAGCGCCCAGGTCTTCCCCGCGTCCCTCGTCACCTGCACGTTGCCGTCATCGGTGCCGACCCAGATGACCTCGGGGTTCTTCGGCGACTCGGCGATGGCGAAGATGGTGGTGTGGTTCTCCGCCGACGAGTTGTCGATCGAGAGCCCGCCGGACTCCTTCTGCTTCTGCTTGAGCGGATCGTTGGTGGTGAGGTCGGGCGAGATGCGCTCCCAGGTGTCGCCGCGATCGCGCGAGCGGAACAGGAACTGCGCGCCCAGGTAGAGGGTCCCCGACCGGCTCGGGCTCATGTGGATCGGCGAGTTCCAGTTGAAGCGGTACTCGGGCTCGTCCTTGGCGCGGAACGGCTTGATCTCCTTGGTTTCCCCGGTGGACTTGCGCACCCGAAGGACGTTGCCACCCTGGTACTCGACGTAGGTGATGTCGGGGTCGGTCGGGTCGGCGAAGGCCCAGAACCCGTCGCCGCCGCCCAGCACGCGCCAGTGCCGGTTGGCGATGCCACCCTGCTTGCGCGACGGAGCCATCCACGAGCCGTTGTCCTGAAGCCCGCCATACACGTTGTATGGCCACTCCATGTCGTAGCTCACGTGATAGAACTGCGAGAGCGGCAGGCTGCCGACGAAGCGCCAGGTGTTGCCCCGGTCGGCGGTGGCGTAGAGGCCACCGTCGGTGCCGACCAGGATCTCGTCGGTGTCATTCGGATTGACCCAGAGTGCATGATAGTCGCTGTGGACCCCGCCACCGATGCCGCTGAAGGTCTTGCCGGCGTCATCGCTCACGAACAGCCCGGTCGCCGGCTTGTAGACCCGATCCGGATCCTTGGGATCGGCGATGACATACGCGAAGTAGAACGGCCGCGAGACGACGCCCGCCGCGGTGCTCAACATGGTCCAACTCTCGCCCTTGTCGTCGGATCGGTACATCGCGCTGTTCTTGGACTCGACGAACGCGTAGACACGCGATGCGCGCGCCGGGGAGACCGAGAGGGCGCAGCGGCCCAGGTCTCCTGCCGGCAGCCCTGCGGTAAGTCGCTTCCACGTGTCGCCGCCGTCGGTGCTCTTGTAGAGACCGCTGCCCGGCCCGCCTGAGCTAAACGTCCAGGGCTGGCGCCGGAACTGCCACATCGCGGCATAGAGCGTGTTGGGATCCTCGGGGTCCATCGCGATGTCGGCGCAGCCGGTGTTCTCGTTCACGAACAGCACCCGCTGCCAAGTCTTGCCGCTGTCGCGCGTGCGGTAGACGCCGCGCTCGGTGTTCGCGTCCCACAGGTGTCCGGTCGCCGCCACGTAGACCGTGTCACCGTGCTTGGGGTCGATGACGATGCGGGCGATACGCTCGCTGTCCTTGAGGCCCAGGTGCTGCCAGGTGTCTCCGCCGTCGGTCGTCTTGTAGATCCCGTCGCCGAGCGAGACGCTGTTGCGCACCCAGGTTTCCCCAGTCCCCACCCAGACCGTCTTCACGTCCTGGCGGTCGATGGCGATCGCCCCGATGGACTGGCAGTGCTTGTCGAACACCGGCTTGAACGTGACGGCGCCATCCATCGACTTCCACACCCCGCCACTCGCCGCCCCGACGTAGAGCGTGAGCCGGTCCCCTTCGACGGCATCCATCGCGGCGATGCGTCCCGACATGGCCGCCGAGCCGATATTGCGTGGCTGCAGCCCGCCGAAGGTCTCGGAATCGATCTTCACGTCCTGGCCACGCCCGATGGCAGGGAGCGCGAGCAGCGCGGCGGCCAGCCCGGCGACCCGGACGGCCTTGGTCAGGCGAGACGGCATGGCATTTACTCCAGGGTCGAGAGAGGGGGGGATGGGGTGCCGTGATCGGCGCGGTTCACTTCATCTTCTTCGAGCCCGCCTTTGCCGAGTCGGCCTTCGCTGCGCCCTTGGCGGCCTTACCCGCGGCCTTGCCGGCCCCTTCCACCGTCTTGACCACCGCCTTGGCAGTGTCCTTCGCCGCCGCCTCCGTCGCCCTGGTCGAATCGGCGGCGGACGCCGGCATGGCGAACAAGCTGTCGGCGATCTCGGGGTTCAACTCGACCTTCTCAATGACGAGCTTCTGCCGCTGAGGGGATCCCTTGGCGCCGCTCTCCATCACGTGCGCCATCATCATCCCGCTAACCTCTTTGTAGTCGCTCAGGTAGCTCTCGCCCTCGACCTCGGTGCCGCGCATCATGCGCTTGGACTCCACCTTGATCTCGAGATAGGTCTCGGCGTCCAGGTAGATTTGGCGCACGTCACCACCTTTGAGCGTGACCTTGAGCTTGAAGGCGTCGGCGCCCTCGACCTGCTCCTTCCCCACCAGTTCGACGGTGTGGCCCTTCTCCTTGTAGTCCATGAGCGGTCCGTCGAAGTCCGCCTGCTCCTCGATCATCTTCGACTCGTCGGGCGGCATGACCTCGGGCTCCTTCTTGCCCATGAACGGCATGGACATCCAGGCGGTCTTGCCGTCGTACACCTGCATGCCCGTCATGCCCTGGAAGGTGAACTCCATGCGCGTGCTCTTCGGGCGCTTGTTCACCATCACGAACGGAAACTCCATCCCGGGGCCGCCGATCATCTTGCCGGTCGCGCGCATGCTCTTCACCGCCTTGATCTTGGCGAGGCCGCCCTTGGCTTCGATGTTCTTGGCGATCAGCTCGTCCACCGTCTGCGCCGAGGCGACTGGTGCGAGCGGAGCGAGCAGGGCGAGCAGGGTGATCCCCATCAGGATCTTGCGCAGCATGTCGTGAGCTCCTTTTCGGGTGGGACAGGCGGTGCGGTCGCACCGCGGGTGGCTGGACGTTCGATGTGATGACATCTTCCTGGCCGGTGCGTGGAGGTCGGCGCCTCGCCTACGGGTTCCGGGGGCGGGCGCTTACGGCATGCTAATGGAGCGCCCCGCCTGCGGCGAATCGGGGTCGACCGGCGCGGCAATTAGCCCCCCCGGCGGGGCCCGGACGGCAGGCGGGTGGCGTCGAGAAGCCGTTGACTTGTAGTAGATTCCCAACGCCATGTCCATGGACGACGCTCCGCAGCTAAGGCTTCCCGATATCCGCTTCGTCCCGGTCGACGCGCTCATCCCACACGAGCAGCACGACCAACACCGCTCGGGCCCCCTGGTCCTGCGCCTCAGGGAGCAGGGGGTGCTGCGCAACCCGCCCATCGTCACCCCGCTGCCTCCCGATGAAACACGATTCGTGGTGCTCGACGGGGCCAACCGCGCAACCGCCGCCCTCGAGGCGGGGCTGCCACACATCGTGGTCCAGGTGGTGCGTTACGAGGATCCCGGCATCCGTCTCACCACCTGGCATCATGCCCTCAGCGCCCTTCCGCCCGCCGATCTCGAGCGGGCGCTGGGCGCCGTCGAGGGACTCGCGTGTCTGGATACCGACCTGCGTCACGCGCGCGCGGTGCTGGCGCGGCGCGAAGCAATCGCCTTCATCGCGCTTCCCGACCAGCGCGCCATCACCCTTCACGGCGGCGGCGAACTGCATCAGCGCAACGCCGTGCTCAACGCGGTGGTCGACGCCTACCGCGGCCGGACCCGGTTCTATCGGGTGGCGAGCGATTTGCTGGGCGATGCGCGGATCGAGCATCCAGACGTGACCGCGCTGGTCGTGTTCCCGCACTTCGAGCCGGATGAAGTGCTCGAGCTGGCGACGACCGGGGCGCGGCTGCCCGCCGGGATCACGCGCCACGTGATCCCGTGGCGGGCGCTGAGACTCAACGTTCCGCTCGAGCGGCTCGCCGACCGCATCGAGAGTTTGGCCGCGAAGAACCTCTGGCTCGAGGAATGGCTGCGAGAGAAGGTGCACCAGCGCCAGGTGCGCTTCTATCAGGAGTCCACCGTGTTGTTCGACGAGTAGGATCGAGGCCATGAAAGCGGTGGTGTTCGACCGGTTCGGCGGCCCCGAGGTGCTGGAGCCGCGCGAGGTCCCCGACCCCTGCCCCAGGGCCGACGAAGTGCTGGTCGAGGTCAAGGCGTGCGGCATCAACCACCTCGATCTCTGGGTTCGCCAGGGGCTGCGTGGGCTGGACATCGAGATGCCGCATGTCCTCGGCAACGACGTGGTGGGCGTGGCGCACGAGGTCGGTGCAGTCGTGCGGCACGTCAAGCCGGGCGATCGCGTGCTGGTGTGCCCGACGCTCTCGTGCGGCGCGTGCCCGCAGTGCCACGCGGGCGACGACAACCTGTGCCGCCAGTACGACGTGCTCGGCCGGCGGCGCAACGGCGGCTACGCCGAGCGGGTCGCCGTCCCGGGCGTGAACTGCCTGCCCTACCCTGAGAACCTGGAATGGGCCGAGGCCGCCGCTGTGCCGCTGGTCTTTCTCACCGCCTGGCACATGCTGGTCGGCCGCGCGGCGCTCAAGCCCGGCGAGGACTGCCTCGTGATCGGCGGTAGCAGCGGTGTGGGCAGCGCCGCGGTCCAGGTCGCGCGGTTGCTCGGCGCGCGCGTGATCGCCACCGCCGGCAGCGCCGCCAAGCTCGAGCGCCTGCACGCGCTTGGCGCGCACGAGGTCGTGGACCACGCCCGGGAGGACATGCCGGCGCGGGTGCGCGAACTGACCGCGAAGAAAGGCGTCGAGGTGGTGTTCGAGCACGTCGGCGGCGCCGTGTTCGAGCCGGCCCTCGGCGCGCTCGCGCGCAACGGCCGGCTCGTGACCTGCGGCGCCACCGCGGGAGGCAAGGTCGCTCTCGACATCAATCTGTTGTTCGGGAAGCACCTCTCGTTGCTCGGCTCGTGGATGGGACGCCGGGCCGAGCTGGTCGAGGTGCTGCGCTTCATCCGGGACGGACGGTTGAAGCCGGTCGTGGACTCGGTCATGCCGCTCGCCGAGGCTCGGCGCGCCCACGAGCGCATCGAGGCGCGCGAGCATTTCGGGAAGGTGGTGCTGGTGCCATGAAGTTCGAGCGCCGCCATCACCCGCTCGCGCCACCTCACGTCTTCCGGCGCCGGCTGCTGGGCAGCATGGGGCTCGCGGGCCTCGTGCTCGGCGGCTCGCTCGCGATCGGCATCGCGGGATATCACTGGCTCTGCGGCCTCGCGTGGCTCGACGCGCTGGTCAACGCGTCCATGATCCTGGGTGGCATGGGTCCGGTGGACCCGATCACCCGGCCGGCGGGCAAGTGGTTCGCCTCCGCGTACGCGCTCTACAGCGGGGTGGCGCTCCTCACCAGCGTCGGCGTCATATTCGCGCCGGCCGTGCATCGGTTGCTGCACGCGTTCCATATCGAAGAGGGGGAGGACACGCGCCCGCAACGCTGAAAGCCCGTGGCGTTGGGCCGAGCATCCGGCTGGGGTGGACGTGCACGACGGATCCAGTCCGCTTCAATGGGTGGCGAGGCAGCTCCTCAGCCGGCGTTTCGGAGCGGCTGGAGGCGGGCGATCGCCGCCGCTTCCCGGCGATTCATCGCCTGCCAGAGATCGCAATCGGCCTGAAGCCCGAGCCAGAAGTCGGCGGGGATGCCCAGGACTCGTTCGAGCCGCAGGGCGGTATCAGGGGTCACCGTGCGCTTGCCATGAATGATCTCGTTGAGCCGCGGATACGAGATGCCCAATCGAATGGCGAATGCCGACTGGCTCATTTCCAGAGGACGAAGGAATTCCTCGAGCAGCATCTCTCCGGGAGACGTGGGCGGGCGATGACGCGGAAGGCGGCGCCCCACCCCGCGTGAGTGCAACACCCTCCGTGCAAGCGACCGGTGCCCTTTAGTGGTAGTCCGCGATCTCGACTTCATGAGGATCTCCCGTTTCCCAGCGAAAACACACACGAAACTGATCGTTGATCCGGATGCTGTGCTGGCCCCTCCGGGCTCCGCGAAGGCTCTCGAGCCGGTTCCCCGGAGGCAGCGCCAGATCTCGAAGGGCCCCGACGCGGTTTAGCTGATCCAGCTTGCGCCTTGCGACGGCCCACAGGAAGCGAGGGCACACCCGCCGCGCGCCGGGAGTGTCAGCCCCATCGAACACATCCTCCGTCCCCCGACCCTAGAACGAGCGAATCACGATCCAAACTATAACGCCATGCGTTACAGTCGTCAACGGCCCTGCAGGTGCCCCACCCACCCCACCCCCGTCTACGCCTGCTTCGCCCACCGCAGCAGCTCGGGCAGGCTCAGCTCCTTGCCGTACATGAGCATCGCCACCCGGAACGCCACGCCCGCGGCGCGCCGCAGGAACCCGACCCCGATCAGCAGCAGGACGATCGCGAGCGCAATCTCCCACGGCGCGACGCCCCCCACGGTCATGCGGCCGGGGATGAGGAACGGCGAGAAGAACGGGACCTGGGAGATGATCACCACCCACAGCGTGTCCGGGTTCTCGATCGCGGGTTCGAGGAACCAGAACGGGATGACCGGAAGAAAGTAGAGATAGGCCTG
>CAYONG010000140.1:0-3175 GCA_964405235.1 uncultured bacterium
CGTCGGCCCGTCGGTTCGTTCCCCGCTTCCTTCGGCGCCGCCCTCGCGAGCGTCGCCTTGCGGTTCCCTTGGGTCCCTGTGACCAAGTCCCCGGAGGACTTCCACCTCCAAGTCAGCGCCCATGCGGGGCGTACAACACGAGGCCCCCGCGGCCCTTTGGGTCGCGGGGGCCATCTCTGGCTCCCTCCCCCGGGATGGCCCGGGATGAGGTGGTAACGACCTACCGCCCCGCCGTGATCCTCACCGCCCCACCCTCGGGCGCATCGGGCTGCACCTCGGTCACGGCCTGGACTCGCGCCGGGTCGCCGAGAAGATGCGGGGTCATCTGCCGGGTCACCAGAGCGCACAGCGTTTGGGCCTGCTCCATCGTGCGGGCGGTCGCGGTCACCTTGACCGACACCACCGCCTTGGGGGACTGGTTGAGCCAGGTCGCGGCCTCGAGCAGGATCGGCGCCGTGGCCTCGCGCTCGCCCGGCGAGGAGGCCGGCCGCGTCGGATCGGGGGAGGGCAGCTCGCGGCCGGTGAACACCATCACCGGGCTCTCGACCGAGTCCAGCCGGTAGGCCGACACCTTGAAACCCTGGCCGACGAAGTTACGCTTGTTGCCGGCCTTGTCGCGCGCCTCCAACACGTAGGAATAGGTCAGCCCCGGCACCACCAGCCCACCGCCGGTGGTGCGGCCGTCCCACGCGATCTCGCGCGGGGGCTCGCCCTTGCCTTCATAGGTCGCGACCGTCTGGCCCTTGGAATCGACGATGGTGAGCTTCCAGCGCTCCACACCCTTCACATCGGGCCGGAACCGCGCCACCGCGCCGGTCTGGAAGCGCGCGAGCCAGGGATGCGCCAGGTAGGGCGAGGCGACCTGCGACGAGCTTTGCAGCATGGGGGTGCCGAAGTCGGGCACGGTGCGGTTCAGAACGTCCCGCGCGCTCCCCCAGTCCAGCCCCGGCGCCCTGGTCGGATCCAGCTCGAGCGCCAGCGCCGGCCGCTCGAACTCGAAGTGGATGCGATCCTCGCCCTGGACGGTGAGGCTGCGGAACACGGCGCCTTCCTGACCGCTGGGGATGGTCATGGCGTCGTCCTGCGCGGTGGCCTCGGTCGCGGAGGCGGGCGCATCGGGCGCTTTAGGCGCCGCGACGACCTCGGGCACCACGGTGGGTGCCGCGGCCTTCACCGCGACGCCCTTGGCGCGGCCGGATTTGGCAGCCCCGGGGGCCGCTACGGTGGCGGCGGTGTTCGCCGTCGCGGGCGCGACCACCAGCGTGAGCGCCATCAACAGAGCGAGTCGTGACATGGTCATCCTGCCTCCCGCAGGCGGAAATGGAATGTGATCGTTCCCCATTGCTCGCCCGTGCGACCCTCGCGCAGCGCGGCGAAGCGCCACGAGCGGAGCGCCGTGCGGGCGTTCTCGTCGAAGTCTTCGAACCCGGCGGTCTTCTGCACCAGGATGTTCTCGCGGATGCCGCCGTCGGGACGCACGATGAAGTAGAGCGTGACCGAGCCCTCGACCGCGTCGCGCTTGGCCCACTCGGGGTACGCCGGCCGCGTGTAGGCGACCACCGGCCGGTCGGCGATCGGCCCGGCCAGCATGGCGCCGGCCGCGACCCGCCGCGCGGTGGTCTCTCCCCCGCGGGCCGGGGCGGTGCCGGAGTGCTCACCGGCCGGCAGCCCGGTGGCGACGATCGCAGCCGTAGGACCGCTGCCGCCGCGGTTGAGCGAGAGCGAGGGGCCGGACGATGTCCCGCCGCCGCCTCGATTGAGCGTGAGCGCGTTGCCGCCGTTGCCCAACGCACCGCCCGGGGCCGCGGGCCTGCTCCAGGTGTCGGCCAGCGGTGACGACGAGACCCCCTTGACCTGCAAGGAAGTGCTCTCGTGGATGGCCGCGAGCCGCGCCGTGATGCGATCCGCGAAGGCGGTGGCCGACTGTGGCTCGGGGGTGAGATCGTCGTTCCTTGTGACGCGGCGGAAGCTCTCATCCGCACTGTGACTGACCGCCACTCCGGCATGCTCTTGCGCGGCGGCGGCGGGCGCCGCGGCCGCCGCCGGAGCGCCGCCCAGCTCGCCCGGCTCGATGAGCGTGATCTCGGTGAGCGCCGGAAGCTGCAAAGCGGCACGCGGGGCGAGCGCGATCCACAGCATGATGAGCGCGTGTGCGACCAGGCTCACGCCCATGGTCAGGCGCGAGCGGCGCTGGTACTCCTCGCGGTCGATCCGGATCACCGCCGCGTTCATGGGCGGGCCTCCATGCGCTGCCGCGTGGCGATGGCCATGCGGGTCGCCCCGGCGGCCCGCGCCTGTTCGAGCAGTCGCTTCACGCTCGCGTAGGGGGCGCCCGAATCGGCGCGTACCACGACCAGCACGTTCCGGTTGCCGGGCTCGGCGAGGCGAATCTGGAGTGCCGCCACCAGCGCGTCGGAGGTCACCACCTCCTCGTCCACCGCCACGCGCCCGTCGGCCCCCAGGGTGATGCTCACGTTGCGCTCGCTCTCGGCCTCGCGGGTGACCGCCTGCGGCAGGTTGACCGGCAGGTCGGCGACCGAGAGCATCGGCGCGGTCACGAGCATGATGATCACCAGCACTAGCGCCACGTCGATGAGCGGGGTCATGTTGGGCCGGGTGATCATCTCCGACCACTGCTGACGAGGACGGTTCATCTCACCTCCCCACGACGGCGATCGCCGCCGCGCCCTGGGCCTTGGCTTCGTCCAGCACGGCCACGAAATCCCCATGTGCGACCTGGTCGGCGCATCGGACCACCACCTGTCGGGTGGCGCTGCCCTCGAGCAGCGTGCGGAGTCGGAACGCCAGGGCATGCCGCGGTACGAGCAGTCGGTTCACCAGGATGCTGTCCGCGCCCAGGATGCTAACCTCGATGCGCTCGGTGCGCGCCGGTTGCGCCTTCTGACCGCTTGCGGCCGCGCGCGAGACCGCGATCCCCGATTGCAGCGCCATCGGCGTGGTCACCAGCAGGATCACGACCAGCACCAGCGCGACGTCGATGAGCGGCACCATGTTGGGCTCGTGGATCCCTTCTGGACGCTTGAACCGTCTGCGACGGGGCATGGGCGCGCTCACGCCACCTTCGAGGTCGCGGAGTCCGAGGCCGCAGGCTCGTGTAGCGTCAGCCGCAGGCTACGGGCGTGATTCTCGGCCGTGGTCAACATGACGCCCATGC
>CAYONG010000141.1:0-1799 GCA_964405235.1 uncultured bacterium
TCGAAGCCGAGTCCTGTTCGTGGTCGGCGCCCTCGCGATCCTGGCCACGGGGTTCGCCCTGGGGGGCCGGCTGCGGCCGGAACGGCCCGCTCCCGTGATGCGGTTCAACGTCACGTTCCCGAGCGGCGAAGCGATCCAGGCGGTGCAAACCAACCGGGTCGCCATCTCCCCGGACGGTTCTCGCCTCGTCTACGTCGGTCCCGACAGCGGGTCGGGCACCCAGCTGTGGGTCCGTTCGATGAGTGTGCTCAACAGCCGCCCGCTGCCCGGGACCGGCGGCGCTCAGGCCCCGTTCTTCAACCCAGAGGGAACGGCGGTCGCGTTCTTCGTGGGACTGCCGGGCGACCTCCGGGTGGTTCCGGTGGATGGCGGGCCGGTGCGCACCGTGGTGCGCGACTCGGCGTTCCCGTGGGGCGGTGACTGGCATGCGGACGGGAACATCTACTTCAGTCGCGCGCCCACGCACGGCCTGGCGCGCGTCCCGGCGACTGGCGGGAGCCCCGTCCCGGTCAGTGAGCCTGACACCGCCGCCGGGGTGACCGAGCATGACTTCCCCCAGGTGCTTCCCGGAGGGAAGACGGCGCTGGTCCAGGCCTGGGCCACCTCGTTCCAGGACGCGAAGATCACCCTGGTCGAGTTTGCCACCGGTACCCAGACACCGCTCCTCGAAGGCGTGGTTGCCCGATACCTGCCGACGGGTCACATCCTTTACGTCAACGCAGCTGGCGTGCTCCAGCTGGTTCCGTTCGATGTCGGCAAGCGCTCCCTGACGGGTCCGTCCGTCACCGTCGCCGAGGGGGTGCAGGTCGACCCCTCCGGCGGCGCGGGACAGTTTGCCGCATCGAGCTCGGGTACCCTGCTGTACATGCCGGGACAGAGCCGGGGGCAGGTCGTCTGGGTGGACCGCGAGGGACGCGTCACACCGGTGGATTCCACCTGGACCGGGGCCTTCAAGGATCCTGCCCTCTCCCCGGACGGCAGCCGGCTGGTTATCGCCGTGAGCACGGCGCAAGGTCAGCAGATCTGGGTCAAGCAGCTGCCCCGGGGTCCACTCACGTCCATCACTCGCGGGAGCGGCTCGGCCGAGCGCCCGGCCTGGTCTCCGGACGGCCGCCAGGTCGCGTTCATCCGGCGGCCCGGGCTGTCGCGCTCCTCCATCTGGATTCAACGAAGCGACGGGAGCGCCTCCGCCGAGTCGCTCGTGGTGGAATCGCGGGGCATCGACGAGGTGGCGTGGGCACCCGACGGCCGGTCCGTCCTCTATCGGGTCGGTGGCGCCGGGGCGGGCAGCCGCGATCTGTATGCGACCCGGATCCCGGCAACCGGCGCGCCGCGTCCGATCCTGACTGAGAATTTCGATGAGCTCGGTGCGGATGTCTCGCCCGACGGGCGCTGGTTCGCCTATGTCTCCAACGAATCGGGGCGGAACGAGGTTTACGTCCGTCGTTATGACGACCCGGGCGCCGGGCGTACGCAGGTGTCGGTGGTTGGGGGCGCCGAGCCGCGGTGGGCCCACAGCGGCCGGGAGCTGTTCTTCCGGGGCCCGCGCGCGGAGATGATGATCGCCGAAGTGACCATCGGCACGGCATTCCGGGCCCGACCACCGCGGGCCCTGTTCCCGGCGGCCCGGATGGCCTCGGACTATTTCCACCGGTCCTACGACGTCAGCCCCGATGACCGCCGGTTCCTGATGATCCTTGCCTCGGAGGGTCAGACCGATCTCGTCCTGGTCGTCAACTGGTTCGAAGAGCTCAAGGGCATGATGCCGAAATGAGTGAACCCGCACCCCGCCTCGCCGC
>CAYONG010000142.1:0-38786 GCA_964405235.1 uncultured bacterium
CTGGCGCCGCTGGCGCTAACCCGCGATCGAGCGTGGCGGCATCCCCGCCACCGTCGCCTTCTCTCGCGAGAAGCACGACCTTACGACCGCGAGCCGGTCGTTCCATATGGTCTGCTCGGCCACGCGGTCCCTTGGGGGGACCTCGCGGCGGTGCTCGAGCGCGCCCTGGACCAGCTGATCGAGACGCTCGAACGGCGGAAGTTCGCGGCCAGCTCCCAGACAGCGCCCCGCCGGCAGCCCCAGGCCCCCATCGGGCGTTGCGTCCCAGCCCAGGTCCGGCGCACGGTCTGGCAACGAGACGGTGGGCAGTGCACGTTCGTGAGCGAGGCGGGCCGGCGCTGCCCGGCGCGTACCCGGCTCGAGTTCGATCACGTCCTCGAAGTGGCGCGCGGGGGCGAGGCCACGGTGACGGGTATCCGGCTAAGTTGCCGGGCCCATAACCAGTTCCAGGCCGAGCGGACGTTCGGCAGCGAATTCATGCGCCACCAGCGAATCGCGGCGGCCGGGGCACGGGCGACGGCGAAGTCTCAAGCTGCGGCGGCTCGTGCGCAGGCGGCCGACGCGGAGCATGACAAGGAGCAGGACGTGGCCCCGTGGCTCCGGCAACTCGGATTCCGCGCCGACGAGGTGCGTCGGGCGGCGGCACGGTGCGCGGCCATCCCCGACGCTACCCTCGAGGAGCGGGTTCGCCTGGCGGTGTCGAGCCTGGCGCCACGCGGCCTGCGCCGGGGCATTCCCGGCGTCATGTCTCCAGCGTGAAGCTTGCGGGCGAGGCCGATGGGCGGTGTCCATGGCCACCGCCACGTGATGACCGCTGCTTGATGCCGGATCAGGAAAAGTCATTTGGCGCGGGCCATGAGCCTGGGCCGGGCGGTGCTGGTCGCCAACGGGGAGCGGGCGACAATGATGCGCGAAGCGGCCCTTGCACGCGCAAGCCGGGATGAGCCCGGGCGAGGGGGCCGCGTCCCGCCCGGGCGGGGCTACTTAGCGGCTGCCGCGCTCCACTGCTGGATGAGGTTTTCGAGGTTCCTCTTGTTTGCCTCGTCCGGCGCCTGCGCGAGCGCCTTCCTCGCGTAGACGATCGCCTGCTTGTTGTCGCCCGAGAGCGCATGCGCGCGCGCCAAGCCCACATTCACCGGCCATTGATTCGGGAATCGCTTCGCGTTCATGAGGAAGATCCGCTTCGCCATCGCCTGGTCTCCCTGCATCTGCTGGAAGCGGGCGATCCCATGGATGTCGATCGGCGTGGCGTCGGGCATGGCGAGTGCCTTCTCCATGGTCTTCTCGCCTTCCTCGGTCTTGCCGCTGGCGAGTTGGAGTTCGGCGAGCACGGACAGCGTCTGCAGGTTCTCGAGGCCGTTCCCGGGGCGACTCACGGCTTCCTGAGCCCAGAGCAGCCCTTGATCAAGGTGCGATTTCGAGGTGAGGCAGAAGATCGCGGCCTCCCGAAACGTCTGCCATTTGAAGGCCTGGGCGTTGCGGAACTCCTGCTTCAGATTCGCCACGTAGAGCCCGGCCATGTCGTCGATCGTGATGCGGATCGGGACCTGCAACCGCTCCCACTTTAGCGCGACCGTGGCGTGGTCCGTGTCGCGGTCGGTGAACTCGTAGGTGAGCCACTCGTGGTATTCGCACTCGGTCGGTTTCACCTGCACGCGCAGTTGATCCTCGGCCGGGTCGTACCAGAACGCGCCCCACGACTTGTGGTTCTTGGAGAAGATGACGGTCCACTCGTCCTTGCCCGCGATGAAGAACAGCCCGTAGGAACCGGCCGGCAACTCCTGGCCCTCGATCTTGACCGGGTGCGACACGGTGAACACCGTGTTCTCGTTGGAGCCGCCGCGCCACGGGCAGCTCTTGCAATCGTTGTACGCCAGATCGTGGAGACCGTAGGGCACCAGCTCGCCCCAGATGTGCCCGGCGCGGTCCTTGCCGTCGGGTCCATGGACGTTGGGGCTGCTGTACTCGACGTTGACGCGCACCAGCCCGATGCCCTGGGTGACCGAGGAGAACTGGTTGTCCCCGCTGGGTGGCAACGTGATGTCCTTGGCGAGCACGGCACTGGCGGAAAAGAGCAGCGAGCCGGCGGCAAGCGCCGAGAGTAGACGGGATACCTGCGGCATCGATTCCTCCTGGAAGTGCCCGGTCGGCGAGGCGGGCACGATGCTCGCAGTCGCGGTCGCGAGTGTGGGCATGAAGCAGGGGCGCATGCAAGCGCGAACCGACGGGCGGTGGGGGCGGAGCCCCCGGTGGGGTGTCGCTAGCGGGCGACCGCCGCTGCGGAGCGCTGGTTGCGGCGCACCAGCCACCAGGCGCCCAGGGCGACCAGGGCGATGGGGAAGAGCGGGATTAGGAACATGAGCAACCCAGCCCCAAGGGCGAGCGCCGCGATGACGCCGAAGAACGCAACAAAGGGGAGGGCGAACAGCAGTGCGATCCCGTGGAAGAGCCACCCGACGATCCGGAACGGCAGGAAGATGACCCAAATGACCAGGCCGAACACCGAGGACAGCACGCCGAAGACCACCACGGCCGCGAACGCCAGCGCACCCAGGACCAGCAGCTCGACCACTTCGCTTGCCTCCGTTCTTGGAAATCCGGCGCGCCCGGGCTCCGAGTGGGCCCGGGCGCCAACGCCCGATTCAACACCGCGGGCCGGACCGCGGACATGAAAGGCACTAACTGGCCGTACGGGCCCGCCCCGGTTGCCTTCCTGTAATCCCTGCTACGGAGCGCAGGGCGGGCGGGTTGCAGGGCACGGGTGCCGGCGGGGCGAGCCCCTAAGTGCCCATCGGCAGTCTCGCCGGGCAAGGGGCACCGGTCGGAGCTAGAATGGCCCCCCTTGCCGTATGGATGTCTGTGCTGACGAGAGGGAGGAGGCCGTGAGACCGATCATGCCGATTGGGCGCGCCATCGTCACCGCCGCGGCGCCGGCCTGGGTCCGTCTCCTCGGGCTCGTCGTCGCGGCCATGATCGCGGCGGTCGCTGGGAGTCCTCTGCCGGCTTGGGCTGGCGAGGGCGACTTCGTCGTCCGCGATTTCCGCTTCGGTTCGGGCGAGACGCTGGCGGAGCTGCGGCTCCACGTCCTGACGCTCGGGCACCCGGCCCGCGATGCGCGGGGGGAGGTGTCGAACGCCGTGCTCATCCTCCACGGAACCGGAGGCTCGGGCCGCCAGTTCCTGGCGCCGCAGTTCGCGGGCGTGCTGTTCGGAGCCGGCGCGACCCTCGATACCACGCGTTTCTATGTCATCCTGCCCGACGGGATCGGTCACGGTCGCTCGAGCAAGCCCAGCGACAGTCTCCGCATGCGCTTCCCGCGCTACGACTACGACGACATGGTGGCCGCCCACCATCGTCTGTTGACCGAGCACCTCGGCGTGCGGCATCTGCGCCTGGTGATGGGCACCTCGATGGGGGGGATGCACTCCTGGGTGTGGGGCGAGACCTACCCGGACTTCATGGATGCGCTGATGCCGCTCGCCTGCCAGCCGGTCGCGATCGTCGGCCGCAACCGTTTGTGGCGCGCAATGTTGATGGATGCGATCCGCAGCGACCCGGATTGGCAGGGCGGCGAGTACACGACCCAGCCGCGCGCCGGGCTGCGCACCGCCGCCGATCTGCTGTTGCTCGCGGGCAGCGCGCCGCTCCAGATGCAGAAGACCCTGGCCACGCGCGACTCGGCCGACCGATTCCTCGAGCGGAGCCTTGGCACGCGTATGGCGACGCTGGATGCGAACGACTTGCTCTACCAGGTGGAAGCATCGCGAGACTACGATCCGTCCCCCGGCCTCGAGCGCATCAGAGCCCCGGTGATGTTCGTGAACTCGGCCGACGACTTCATCAACCCGCCCGAGCTGGGGATCGCCGAGCGCGAGATCCGCCGGGTGATGCGCGGGCGTTTCGTGCTTCTGCCGGTGAGCGAGCAGACCCGCGGCCACGGCACCCATACATGGGCGGCGGTCTGGAAGGCGCATCTGGAGCAGTTGCTGCGCGAGACGGCGCGATAGTCCCGCGCTCGACGCGTTCCTCGCCAAGGCCCGCGGCGCTTGCTAGATTGACCACCCAGTTCACGTCGACCACCGTAGCGCCGGAGAACTCAATGCCCGCAACCCGCATCACCGTCATCAACAGTGGTTCGCTTCGGATCGAGGGCGACTTCGAGATCGTCGATCAGGAGGGCCGCATCTTCGGTCTCGCCGGCCGCACCCGGGTCACGCTCTGCCGCTGCGGGCAGTCGAATACCAAGCCCTTCTGCGATGGTTCCCACAAGAGCTGCGGCTTCGACTCGCTGCTGGTCGCGCGCGACCTGCCGCCGCCCACGCCCAAGCCGGCGCCGTGAGCGCGGTGACCCGCGGGCGCAGCCGTTAGCGGCCTAATGCGCCTGCTTGGGTTCCTGGTGCTGATCGCGGCGTTGGTGGCCGCGGCGCTCTGCGTGCGGCTCGGGTTCTGGCAGCTCTCGCGGCTAGGCGAGAAGCGCGCGCTCAACGCGGCGCTCCGCGAGTCGGAGCGCTCCCCGGCACTGGTGGTGAATGGGGAGCCGCCGCCTGCGGCGCAGGCGATCGATCGGCCGCTCCAGGCCACGGGACGCTTCGACGAAGCGCATCAGTTCCTGCTCTCGGGGCGGTTCCACGACGGGGAGCCGGGGGTCGAGGTGGTGACACCGTTGCGCCTGGAGGGGAGTTCCACCGCGATCCTCGTCAACCGTGGGTGGCTGCCGGCGGACGATGCGGCGACCGCCCGGCCCCAGGATCATCCCGAGCCCGGCCTTCGCACTGTGCGCGGAGTCGCGGAGGCCATCCGGCGCGGCGCGGGCGGCCCGCCGCCGCGCGCGCTCGAAGGCAGCAGCGGCTCGCTGTGGTCGCTACGCGGGCTCGACGCCGACTCGATCGCCCGGCGGCTGTCCTACCCGGTGGCCGGCTACGTGCTCCGCGAAGCGCCGGGCCAGGGCGTCCCGCGTCTGCCGCGGCGGTCCGCGCGCGAGCCCCACGACGAGATGATGCACCTCGGCTACGCGATCCAGTGGTTCCTGATCTCCATCGTCATCCTCGGCGGCACCGCCGCGCTCGCCTGGTCCCGCAGGCGTCGCGTGGGTCCGCTCCCCATCCCGGAGGCCTCGTCATGATCCCTGCACGGCATCTCGCATCGCACAGCCTGCTGGTCCTCGCCATCATGGGAGCAGGCCCGGGACGGGCCCACTCCGCTCCTCGATCGACTCTGCTGGCCCAGATCTGCGACGAGTACTGGGAGGGGACGCTCAAGAGCAGCCCCACCACAGCGACCTCGATCGGAGATCGTCGCTACGACGCGATGCTCGAGGACATCTCGCCCACCGGTCTCGACCTCGAGCGCCGCCGGCTCGAAGGGGTGCTCGCCCAGATCCGCACCGTGCCCGAGGCGGAGCTCCCGCCCGCCGATCGCCTCACGCGCTCGGCGCTCATCGCCGAGCTGGAGAACGGGCTCGCGGGGCTCGCGTGTCACTCCGAGGACTGGGTGGTCGATCCGCTCGGCGGGCCGCAGGTCAGCTTCATGAACCTGCCCGACATCACGGCATTCCAGACGCCGAAGCACGCCACCGACTACGTTCTACGCTGCCGTGCGATCGGACCCTACGTGGACCAGCACCGTGCGAATCTGATGAGCGGCCTCGCCGCCGGGAGGGTGGCCGGGCGCGACCAGGTCCGCAAGGTGCTGGAGGCTCTGGACGCTCTGCTCGCCCTGCCGCCCGACCAGTGGGCGCTGTGCCGCCCGCTCAAAGAGCAGCACGCGGACTGGCTGGCGGCGGCGAGCGCGACCTTCCGCACCGACCTGACCGCGGCGGTGCGCGACGAGACGAGGCCGGCCTTCGCGCGCTACCGCGATTTTCTGCGCGACCAGGTGATGCCGGCGGCGCGGCCTCAGGACAAGGCAGGGCTCTTGTTCCTGCCGGACGGGCCGGACTGCTACCGGAAGCAGATCCGAATCCAGACCTCGCTCGACCTTTCGCCCGAGGCGCTGCACGAGCTGGGGCTCGCGCAGGTCGCGAAGTTCCGCAGTGACTTGAGCGAGCTGGGGCGGCGGGCGCTCGGGACCGGCGACATCGCAACCATCCAGAAGACGCTGCGCGCCGACACCGCGATGCACTTTCGCACCGCCGCCGAGGTCGAGGGCAAGGCCGCCGAAGCGTTGTCGCGGGCGACCGCGGCGATGCCGAAGTGGTTCGGTATCCTGCCCCGGACGCGCTGCGAGGTGAAGGTGATGGGCATGCACGAGGCGCCCAACTCCACCATCGCCTACTACCGCCAGCCCGCGACCGACGGTTCTCGGCCCGGCTACTACATGATCAACACCTACAAACCGGAGACGCGGCCGCGCTACGAGGCCGAGGCGCTGGCCTTCCACGAGGCGATCCCCGGTCACCACCTGCAGATCGCGATCGCGCAGGAGTTGACCGGTGTCCCCGAGTTCCGCAAGCACCAGGGCACCACCGCCTTCGTCGAGGGCTGGGCGCTCTACACCGAGCGGCTGGCCGACGAGATGGGCCTCTACTCCGGCGACATCGACCGCATCGGCATGCTGTCGTACGACGCCTGGCGGTCGTGTCGCCTGGTCGTCGACACCGGACTCCATGCCATGGGGTGGAGCCGGCAGCAGGCGATCGACTACATGCTGGCGAACTCGATCCTGGCCGAGAACAACATCGTCAACGAGGTCGACCGCTACCTCACCTGGCCCGGGCAGGCGCTCGCCTACAAGGTGGGCCAGCTCGAGATCCTCAAGCTCCGCGACGAGGGGAAGCGGCGGCTGGGCGCGCGGTTCGACATCAAGGGATTCCACGATGCCGTGCTGAGGAACGGCGCGGTGGCGCTGCCGGTGCTGCGCGAGCAGGTCGAGGCGTACTACGCGCAGGTCGAGGGGGCGAAGTAGCCGGCATGTCGCCGGGGGGGAGCCGACCGTTCCCCACCGCCGTTGACCGGCGTCTCACCGCCGTTCGCCGGAAACCGCGCGAGCCGGGACCGGATCGTCCGTAGATTCCCGTGTGTGGCCGGCGGAGGCCGGTCCGGGAAGGGAGGGCGCGATGAAGAAACGCAAAGAAGGCGAGGGCCTGAGGCAGGCCACCACCGGGCTGCTGATGATGGCGGCGGGCGTGGTGCTGCTGCTCGACCAGCAGGGGATGGTCGAGATCGGCTCGGTCGGCCGCTGGTGGCCGGTGGTGTTCGTGCTGATGGGTCTCTGGAAGATCACCGCTCCCCGGGATACACGCGACGCGGGGGGCGGCGCCGAGCTCATCATCTGGGGTGGATGGCTGCTCGCGTGCATGCACAACTGGATGGGGCTGACCTTCCGGAACTCCTGGCCGCTGATCTTCGTGGCGATCGGAGTGAAGATGATGGTCAAGGCGATGACCCCGGGCGCTAACCCGGCCACCGCTGCGGACGCGAAGGAGGACGGCCATGCGTGACGGTCGGATCTCGACGGCGGATCGGCGCAGCCTCTCGCTGATCGTCCTGCTCGCTGTGCTGATGTCCTGGCTGGTGGTTCAGAACGGGGCGCTCCTGCTCATGTGGTCCTGGCCGGCATTGCCGGCACTGCTGACGGTCGCGCGCGCCCTGCTCAAGGTTGCCGGGATCATCGCGGTCCAGCTCTTGCCTGCCGTGCTGGCGGTGGGAGGGGCCGCGATGTTGTGGGTCGCGGCCCGGAAGACGTCGCCGCCGGCCGCGCGGCGGCTCGAGGAGGTGCGTCATGGCTGACGGTCGCATGCGGCTCAGCGCGCAGCTGGTCTTCGGGTGCCTGGTGGCTGTGCTCGGGGTGCTCTTCACCCTCGATAATCTGAACATCCTCGAATCCGAGCCGATCCTGAGATGGTGGCCGGTCCTGCTGGTGATGTTCGGCCTCAGCAGGCTGTCCGGCTTGGGCACCAGGCCGCAGACGTTGGCCGGCGCGCTCATCACGGCCACCGGGCTCTGGCTGCTGCTCGCGAACCTCGACGTGCTTCGCTTCGGATTCTGGGACCTGTGGCCGCTGGGTCTTGTATTCGCAGGCGCCTGGCTGGTGCTGCGAGGAGTCCAGCGCACGCGTGATGGCGGTCAGCCGGTGGACTCCAGCGACTACGCGAACATGTTTGTGATGATGGGCGGCATCGTGCGCAAGATGAACTCGAGCCAGTTCCGGGGCGGCGAGGCGACCGCCTTCATGGGTGGAGTGGAGCTGGACCTGCGCAACGCGCACGCCGCGGGCGACACGGTGATCATCGACGTGCTGGCCTGGTGGGGCGGGATCGAGCTGTGGGTGCCCAAGGACTGGAAGGTCACGAGCGAGGTGATTCCGTTCATGGCCGGCTACGAGGACAAGACGAAACCCGAGGCCAATGCCCGGGTCACCCTCATCGTGCGTGGACTGGTGGTGATGGGCGGGGTCGAGGTCGGGAACTGAGCCGTGCATCCGATCTTCGCAAGCCGGCTGCGCACGGCGCTCTATCTGGGCGGATGGTTCACGCTCGCCCCGCTGCTGGCGGCGCTCCTGGTCCTGCTGCGGCCGCGGCCCTACGCCGACGCCTTCGCGTTCGCGGGTCCGCTCACGCTCTTCTACGCTTCGGTCTGCATGTCGGCCTGGTGGGTGTGCCGCGCGCACCCGCTGGGCGCGACCAACCCGGCGAACACGCTCCTCACCGTGTTCTCGGCGGCCGTGCAGGCGAGCGCGGTGTGGGTGGCGGGCGGCGCCCTGTGGGGCGCGATCCTCGCGCGCGGGCTCGGGCTCGATCCGGGGCGCTCCGTGCGCCTGCTGGACCTGATTCCCCTGGCCCTGGCGGGCGTGCCGCTCTACCTGCTCTCGGTGATGGTCCACTACATGATCCTCGCCTTCGAGGCCTCGCGCGGGGCCGAGCGGCGCGTGTTCGAGTCGCAGGTCACGGCGCGCGAGGCGGAGCTGCGGGCGCTGCGCGCCCAGCTCAATCCCCATTTCCTCTTCAACAGCCTCAACTCGATCAGCGCGCTCGCCGCCCCCGACCCCGAGGCGGCGCGGCGGATGTGCCAGCTGCTGGGAGATTTCCTGCGTCAGAGCCTGAGCCTGGGCGGACGCGACCGGGTGACGCTGGGCGAGGAGTTGGCGCTCGCCGACCGCTACCTGGCGATCGAGCAGGTGCGCTTCGGCGCCCGCTTGGGCGTGGACAAGCACGCCGATGAAGGCGCGCTCCGTTGCCTGGTCCCGCCGCTCCTGCTCCAGCCGCTGGTCGAGAACGCGGTCAAGCACGGGGTCGCCGACCGCGTCGAGGGCGGCACCATCCGCATCGTGGCGCACCGGCGCGGGGATGCGCTGGTGGTCGAGGTCGAGAACCCACGCGATCCCGACGCGCCGCCACGGCGCGGGCAGGGCCTGGGCCTCGAGAACGTGCGCGCGCGCCTCGACGCGCTCGACCGGCGCCTGACGCGTGTCGATATCGACCACTCGCCGGACCGGTTTCGGGTCGTGCTCACCCTGCCCGCGAGCGAGACGGAGGAGGGGAGCGATGGCCGCTGACGCCCCACCGCTGCGGGCGGTCATTGTCGATGACGAGGGCCCGGCGCGGGACCTCATGCGCGAATACCTGTCGAGCGATCCGGGCATCGAGGTGGTCGCGGAGTGCGCCAACGGGTTCGAGGCGGTCAAACGAATCGGCGAGCTGTCACCCGATCTCGTCTTCCTCGACGTTCAGATGCCCAAGCTCGACGGGTTCGAGGTGCTCGAGCTGATCGAGCCGGGTCCCGCGGTGGTGTTCGTCACCGCCTACGACGAGTACGCGCTCAAGGCCTTCGAGGTGCACGCGGTGGACTACCTGCTCAAACCCTTCGGCCGCGAGCGGCTGGCGGAGGCGCTGGCGCGGGTGAGGGCGCGCAGGGCCGGTGTTTCGACATCGGCCGCGGGCGTGGGTGGAGGAGTTGCGCAGCAGTCGCCGGCAGTCTCGCCGGGAACGATCGCCGCCGCCGCCCGGAGGCCGGGCCAGTTCGTCGAACGGCTGCTGGTCAAGGAAGGCGCCAACGTCCACGTCATCCCGGCCGGGAAGCTGGACTATCTCGAGGCGCAGGACGACTATGTCGCCATCCACACCGGCGACAAGAGCCACTTGAAGACAGGCACGCTGGCCGAGCTCTCGGCGGGTCTCGATCCCGACCGCTTCGTGCGCATCCATCGTTCGTACGTGGTCAACGTCGAGTGCATCGGGCGGCTCGAGCTCTACGCCAAGGACAGCAGGGTCGCCATACTGGCCGACGGCCGGGAGTTGCCGGTGAGTCGGGCGGGGTACGCGAGATTGAAGGAACTGCTGTAGCCTGTTGCTCCACGCTGCAACGCCGATTCATGGGAGGGACCGTCGCCATGATCGATCACGGCTCACCGAGGGCGGCTGCCTGTTGCGCGCTGTCCGTCCTCGCGCTCGCGTTCCTGCCCGCCACCGCGCCAGCGATGGAAGGCAGGGTGGGGTTGCATCTGATCCGCATGGTCCCGAGCGGGCAGGACGCCGAGCGCTTCAGCAATCCAGGGTGGGGCGTCGGCGTTCATCTCACGGCGCCCATGCACGGGGCCGCCGGCATGCTGGCCGGCGTCGTGGGGCTCGAGTACGTGAACCTGTTGAGCGAGACCACCACGATCTACGAGCCCGTGACCCTGCTGCGCATCGAGCAGCAGACCAACCAGTATTTCGGCCGGCTCTACATGGGGCCCGAAATCGGGCCGCACGGGAACGGGACGTTTCGCCCGCACGCGGGAGCCAACATCGCCCTCGTTTTCTATGGCATCTCCACAGATGTCGTGGTCCCGAGCGACTCCGGCCGGGAGAACGAGATCCGCCAGAGCCTGCGGGACGAGAACCGCGCCGCGTTCGGGTACGATATCACCCTCGGGGTCGACGTCAATCCGTGGAACAAGGTGTCGATTGACGTGGGCGCGCGCTTCCTCAAGAGCTTCAACGTCCCCCAGCAGCTCGGTGCCGGCTCCGAGACCATTCACCCCGGATACATCCAGGGCTACCTTGCCGTCGCGTTCTCGCTGGGGTGGCTGGGACGGCACGGAGGCAGATAGCCGCAGGCGACGGCCGCGCGTCGATCGTGGCCCCGCGCCCGGTCGCCCGTCGGCGCAGTCTGCGTGCCGGCTCAGTCCCCGCTGCCGCCGCCCGCGCCCGCGTGCCCGGCGGGCGTGGCATGGCGCAGATCAAGCGGTGGCGGCTCGTCCGCGGTGAGGTACTCGAACTGGCGGCGGAACTCCTCGACGGCCATTCCCGCGGCTTCGGCGATGAGGGCCAGCGCCTTGGGGTCCTCGAAATCGTCGCGGCGGACGCGGATCATGTAACGGCGGGCGATGGCGTAGCGCTCGGAGCGGATGTCCACCATGCGCACGCGCGCGCGCCCGGTGGCGGGATCAATCAGCTTCGCGAACGGGATGGCGACGAAGCGACCGGCCTGCATCGAGACCATCGCGCCGTTGCCGCCCTCGAGCAGGAACTTGGCCGCGCAGTAGCCAAGATCGCGCGCGTACTCCATGTCGTAGGGGATCGGATCGGCGCAGCGAAGCTCGTAGCCGATCTCCTTATCGGAGATCCTCGGCCTGTGGGGGACCGAGGCGATCCGCCGCTCCACCTCGCGCTTGAGGATCTCGCCGAGGTTGACCTCGGAGAGATTGGGATGTCCATGGGCGTCCCGGCTGATCGTGGTGATCTCGACCAGGTCGCGCGGGTCGATTCCGATCACAACGCCCTCGGCGATCACGGCGACGCCGTCGCGCCGACCATCGGCCAGCCGCTTGATGATGGCGCCCGCCAATGTGTCGACGATGGTCTTGAGCCGGATCGGCGTCCTGAACTCCTCGGGGATGAGCGTGAGCGTGACACCCGCCGCCTTGCCGATGCCGAGCGCAAGGTGCCCGGCCTTGCGCCCCATCGTGACGACGAAATACCAGCGCGAGGTGGTCCGCGCGTCGATCATCAGGTTCTTGAGGATCTCGACCCCCACGTGCCGGGCGGTCTGGTAGCCGAAAGTGTCGACGTGCGCGGGCAGATCGAGGTCATTGTCGATGGTCTTGGGCACGTGAGCCACGCGGATGCGCCCGGCCGCGTGCTCCTCGATCTTCATCGCGGAGTATGCGGTGTCGTCGCCGCCGATCGTGATGAGCCGATTCACACCCAGGCTCATCAGCGATCGCACGGTGGTCTCGAGCAACTCGGGTGAGGTCGTGGGATTGGCGCGCGAAGTGCCGATATGGGACCCGCCGCGAAAATGCATCCGGCTTGTGTTCTCGATGGTGAGCGGCCGCACGTGGTCGAGGTCGCCGAGCATGATCCACTCGAAACCTTCCTCGATCCCGAGCACTTCGACATCCTCGAGCACCGCGCGGATGGTGGCCGCCCCGATCACCGCATTGATCCCGGGCGCCGGCCCGCCGCCCACCAGGATCCCGAGCTTCCTGCGTTCGCTCATCCGTTGTCCTCCTTCGTAGTGCGCCAGAGTAGTCCAACCGAGTGAGCGTGGCGAGAGAGAGCCCCTGCGGCCTCGGACCGGGCGGTCCGGGCACGGCCCTCCGGTGCTATACTGCCGCCGTTCCTTGGGGACCCTGTGCGTCCCCACGTCTGACCCGGGGCCCTGTGCGCCCCGCAACAGGAAAGGACGCCTCATGACACGATCCCGCCTGGACGACCCGTTCGGCGCACGCGCCGCGCTCGCCACCGCCGCCGGTTCGCTCCAGATCCACCGCCTCGACCGGCTCGAGAAGTCCCTCGGCACCCCCCTCCAGCGGCTACCCTACTCGATCAAGGTGCTGCTCGAGGCGGCGCTGCGCACCTGCGACGGCTACCAGGTTACCGAAGACGACGTCCGCCGCATCGCCGGGTGGAAGGCCGCGCCCGCCGATGCCGCGCACGAGATCCCGTTCAAGCCGGCGCGTGTCATCCTCCAGGATTTCACCGGCGTCCCCTGCGTCGTGGACTTGGCGGCGATGCGCGACGCCGTCAAGCGGCTGGGCGGTGACCCCAAGAAGATCAACCCGCTGGTGCCGGTGGATCTGGTGATCGACCACTCGGTCCAGGTGGATGTCTACGGCAATGTGACCGCCCTGGCGCGCAACGCCGAGATCGAGTTCGAGCGCAACCGCGAGCGCTACGAGTTCCTGCGCTGGGGGCAGAAGGCGTTCGCCAACTTCCGCGTCGTCCCGCCCGCGACCGGCATCGTCCACCAGGTGAACCTCGAGTACCTGGCGCGCGGGGTGCTGACCGGGCCAGGCCCCGGCGGCACCGCCGCCTACCCGGACACGCTGGTGGGAACCGACTCGCACACCACCATGATCAACGGACTCGGGGTGGTGGGCTGGGGCGTGGGTGGCATTGAGGCCGAAGCGGTGATGCTCGGGCAACCGCTCTACCTGCTCATGCCGCGCGTGACCGGATTCAAGCTCACCGGCGCGCTGCGCGACGGGGTCACCGCCACCGATCTGGTCCTCACCGTCACCCAGATGCTGCGCAAGAAGGGCGTCGTGGACCAGTTCGTCGAGTTCTACGGCCCCGGCCTCTCGGCCATGTCGCTGCCCGATCGCGCGACCATCGGCAACATGTCGCCCGAGTACGGCGCGACGATGGGCTTCTTCCCGGTGGACGACGAGACGCTGCGCTACTTCACCCGTACCGGCCGCGCGGACGCCGCGGATCTGGTCGAGCGCTACTGCAAGGAGCAGGGGCTCTTCCGCACCGACGCCTCGCCCGACCCCGAGTACAGCGACTCGCTGGCGCTCGATCTGGCGACGGTCGAGCCGTGCCTCGCCGGTCCCAAGCGACCTCAAGATAGGGTGCCCTTGCGCGAGATGAAGTCCAGCTTCCGCCGCGCGCTGACAGCACCGGTCAAGGAGCGTGGCTATGGCCTGCCGGAGAGCGAGCTCTCGCGCACCGCGCAGACCGGCATCAACGGCACCACGTCGGTGCTCGCCCACGGGTCGGTGGTGATCGCCGCCATCACCTCCTGCACCAACACCTCGAACCCCTCGGTCATGCTCGGCGCTGGCCTGCTGGCCCGCAAGGCGGTGGAGCGGGGGCTCCAAGTGAAGCCGCACGTCAAGACCAGCATGTCACCTGGCTCCAAGGTGGTCACCGAGTACCTGCGCGAGTCGGGGCTGCTTGCCGACCTCGAGACGCTGGGTTTCCACGTCGTTGGCTATGGATGTTGTGCGTGCATCGGAAATTCCGGCCCGCTCCCCGAGGCGATCGCGAAGGCGGTGGCCGACAACCGGCTGGTCGCGGCGGCGGTGCTCTCGGGCAACCGCAACTTCGAGGGCCGCATCAACCCCTCCACCCGGGCCAACTTCCTCGCCTCGCCGCCGTTGGTGGTCGCCTACGCACTGGCGGGGACGGTGGACATCGATCTCGAGAAGGAGCCACTCGGCACCGGCCGCGACGGGAAGCCGGTCTACCTGCGCGACCTGTGGCCCAGCCAAGAGGAGATCACCGACACGATCGCGTCCTCGCTCAAGCCCGAGATGTTCACGAAGAGCTACGCCAACGTGTTCGACGGGAACCCGAAGTGGAACGCGATCCCGGTCGCGGGTGGCGAGCTCTACGCGTGGGATGAGCCGTCCACCTACATCCACGAGCCGCCGTTCTTCCAGGGGTTTTCGCTCGCGCCGGCGCCGGTCTCCGACATCCGCGGCGCCCGAGCGCTGGTCATGGTCGGCGACTCGGTGACCACAGATCACATCTCGCCGGCGGGTGACATCGCCGATGAGAGTCCGGCCGGCGGGTGGCTCAAGTCGCGCGGTCTCGCCAAACGCGACTTCAACTCCTACGGCTCGCGGCGCGGCAACGATCTGGTCATGGTGCGCGGCACCTTCGCCAACATCCGGCTCAAGAACCTGCTGGTGCCGGGCAGCGAGGGAAACGTCACCGTGCACTTCCCGAGCGGCGAGCAGATGAGCGTATTCGACGCTGCCGAGCGTTACCGCGCCTCCGGCACACCGCTGGTCGTGCTCGCGGGTGTTGAGTACGGGACCGGCTCGTCGCGCGACTGGGCCGCCAAGGGCACACTCCTGCTCGGGGTGCGCGCGGCGCTGGCCGAGAGCTACGAGCGCATCCACCGCTCGAACCTGGTCGGGATGGGCGTGCTGCCGCTCCAATACGAGAGCGGCCAGACCGCCGAGAGCCTCGGGCTAAACGGCCGGGAGGTGTTCGACATCTCCGGCCTTGCTGGCGAACTTGTGCCGCGCCAGCGCGTCGCGGTTGGTGCGCGCCGCGAGGACGGTTCGCTGCTGACCTTTCACGCGATGGCGCGGCTCGATAGCCCGGTCGAGGTGGACTACTACCGCAACGGCGGGATCCTCCAGACCGTGCTCAGAAACCTGCTGAAGGGCTGATGGATCCGGGAGGGATGGCGTGTCGTTGAACCGAAGTCTCGCCTCGGCGGCCCTCGTCATCCTCGCGATGACGGTGCCGGCGTGCTCGCCGCCCCGGCCCGAAAAGGACCGCCCGACCTCCGCGCCGGAGCTGGTCGGCGCATGGCGCTCGAAGGTCCAGTTCAAAGGCGGCCCCTTCGCGAGCGTCAAGGACCTCGAGTTCATGTACGTCTTCAACAGCGGTGGGACGATGACCGAGTCCTCGAACTACGACGGCGCCCCACCCGTGCCTCCCGCCTACGGTGTCTGGCGCAGTGTCGGACCGGGCGAGTACGAGGCAAAGTACGAGTACTACGCGACCCGGCCGCCCGCCGGCCTGGCGGATCTCACCGGCGGCGGCGGTTGGCTGCCGTCGGGGCGGGGCATGCTCGTGGAGCGGATCAAGTTGTCCGCCGCCCGCGACTCGTTCACCTCGACCATCCGCTACGAGGCGCTCGATGCTGCCGGCAAGCCGGTCCCCGGTGGTGGCGAGGCGGAAGGGCGGGCCGGCCGAATCGGTTTCTGACCGGCGGAATGGAGTGTCCAACGCGATGAGGCGACTCGCGGGCGCCGTGCTCATCACCCTATCGATGCTGGCCGTCGCCTGCGTGCGTGGATCGCCGAACGACTTCTACGCCACCCGCCCGCCGTTCGAGCGGCCGCTCCCCGCCCAGCGCGTTCCGGACGGACTCACGAGCCTCTCGGCGAGCGAGTGCGGCCGCTGTCACGGTGAGATCTACCGCGAGTGGCGGCAGTCGGTCCACGCTCAGGCGTGGTCGGATTTGCAGTTCCAGGCCGAGCTCGGCAAGCAGCCGGGTGTGCAGTGGCTGTGCGTCAACTGTCACACCCCGCTGCGGAACCAACTCGATTCGCTGGTGGTCTCGCTCGAGGCGAACGACGTCGAGCGCCCGGTGCGGCGGGCCAACCCCGACTTCGAGCCCGCCCTCCAGTCCGAGGGGATCACGTGCGCGAGCTGCCACGTGCGCGACGGGGCGGTCGAGGGGCCGTTCGGCGACGCAAAGGCCCCCCACGCCGTGCGCTACAACCCCGCGTTCCGGAACGCCGAGTTCTGTCTGGGCTGTCACCAGGCAGTGCAGGCCTATCCCGGGAAGAATTTCGTGTGCACGTTCCAGACCGGCGACGAATGGCGGGAGGGGCGGCACGCGCGCGAGGACCGCATCTGTCAGGACTGCCACATGCCCGCGATCGATCGCGCGCTCGTGCTGGGCGGACCGGTCCGGCGCACCGGACGGCACAGTTGGATCGGCAGCGGGTTGAGGAAGGGCGGCGAGACCGCTCCGGCCCTGTGGGACTCACTGGCGGCGCTGCTCCCTCCCGGGATCGAGCTTCGTGCCGATCGAGCGCCGAGCGCGCGTGAGGGCGCGACGGCGGCGTGGGGGGTACGCGCGGTGAATGCCAACGCCGGCCACCGGCTTCCGACCGGCGATCCCGAGCGGAGCGTCGTCATCCATCTTGAAGCGATCACCTCCGCCGGGGACACGATCGCGCGCGCGGAGCACGCGATCGAGCAGCGCTACCAGTGGTCGCCGGTGGTGAAGAAGCTCTCGGACAACCGCCTGGCGCCCGGCGACTCGGCCATCGTGACGCTCCGCTATCGCGTGCCCGGCGGCAGCTACCGGCTGGTGGCGCGCGCCGTCAACTCGCGCATCAGCGACGCCAGCGCCGATTATCACCGGCTGTCGGCGTCGTACCCGCGCCGCGCCGAGGTGGCGCGAGTCGAGCGCCGCGGGGGCGCCGTTCGCTAGCCACGACGCGGGCGTTGCCCGGGAGCGGAGGAGGGCTTAGGCTGCGCGCCTCCACCGCCGCCGGCTTTCTGTCGTCCACGGAGGTCCGCATGTCCCGAACGCAGCAGTCATCCCTCACGGACCGGCGCCGGTTCCTCAAGACCGTGGGACTCGCCGGCATCTCGTCCGCGCTCGTGCCAGCCTCGCTCGCCTTCGCCCAGTCCGCGACCCCTCCGCGCGCTGGCGCGCCCGCGAAGCCCGACTCGGTGGCCGCGCCCGCAGCGCCCGTCGCGCCCGCCGGGCCGTCGGAGATCTCCGAGGACGCCCGCTCGCTGGGCGAGATCGTGCGGCGCCGATACGGCAAGCACCTGACCCCGGAGCAGCTCGAGGCCGTCACGCGCGAGATGGACGGCCGCATCCAAGGCGGCAAGCGTCTGCGCGCGAGCAAGCTCGCCAACGGCGACGAGCCCGACTTCACCTTCCACGCCTGAGGCCACCATGATCGACGAAGCGACGTTCTTCCTCCCGGTGCGCGAGCTGGCCGCCCGGATCCGCGCGCGGAAGCTCTCGCCGGTCGAGTTCGCGAGCGGCTGCCTCGACCGGCTCGAGAATCTCGGTCCTCGTTACAACGCGGTGGTGACGGTGATGCGTGAATCCGCGCTGGTCGAGGCGCGCGCTGCCGAGCGGGAGATCGCCGCCGGCCGGCACCGTGGGCTGCTCCACGGCATCCCCTACGGCGTCAAGGACCTGGTCGCAACCAAAAACGCCCCGACCACGTGGGGAGCGACGCCCTACCGGGACCAGCGCTTCGATCACGACGCGACGGCCGTCGAGCGCCTGCGCGCGTCGGGCGCCATCCTGTGCGCCAAGCTCGCGATGGTCGAGCTGGCCGGCGGCATGGGCTACAACCATGCCGACGCATCCTTTACCGGGCCCGGACTCACGCCGTGGAACACGAAGTTCTGGAGCGGCGGCTCCTCGAGCGGGCCGGGTTCGGCGGTGGCCGCCGGGCTGGTGCCGTTCGCGATCGGCTCCGAGACCTCGGGCTCGATCCTGACGCCGTCGGCCTATTCTGGCGTCACCGGCTTGCGCCCGACCTACGGGCTGGTCAGCCGTCACGGTGCCATGGCGCTGTGCTGGACCCTTGACAAGCTGGGCCCCATGGCCCGCGGCGCGGACGACTGCGCCATCGTGCTGGCGGCCATCGCGGGCCGCGACGAGAAGGACGAGAGCACGACCGCGCGTGGATTTCCTTACGAACGGCGGGAGGAGCCACCCGCGAGCCCCCTGCGCGTTGCGGTGCCCAAGGGCGTCGTCGACAAGGTGCAGCCCGAGGTGGGGGTGAATTTCGAAAAGTCGCTCGAAGCACTGAAGGGCGTGGTCGACGTGACACGCGACGTGGAATGGCCCGATCTGCCATGGGGTCCCGCCGTTTCGGCCATCGTCGGCGCCGAGGGGGCGAGCGCGTTCCTCGACCTGATCGAGAGCGGGCGGGTGAAGGAGCTGAAGTGCGCGAAGGACCGCCACGGCGGCTACGCCGGCACCCTCATCCCGGCGGTGGATTACCTCCAGGCGATGCGGCTGCGCCGACCCATGAAGCGCGCGGTCGCAAAGTTCTTCGAGCGGTTCGACCTGGTGGCCTCGCCGACACGCGCGACGGTCGCCTATCCCACCGACAAGAACTTCGAAGACGCCTACCCCGGGATCGGCGGAGGTCCGGCGCTGATCCCGGCCGGCAACCTGTGCGGGCTTCCGGCGCTGGCGCTGCCGAACGGGTTCGGCGAGAACGGACTGCCGACCTCGATTGCGTTCATGGGCCCGGCGTTCTCCGAACGTGCGCTGGTGCAACTCGGCAACGCGTACCAGGCCCGTACCGACTGGCATCTGAAGCGGCCCCCGGCCGCCTGAGGCGGCGGGAGCGCCACACCACACACGAGGAGGTTTCACCATGGAGCGACTCGCGCCGCATGCCGTGAAGCGTCTTGGTCTGCTCGCCGCTGCGGGGTTTTGCCTTTCGATCATCTCCGGGTGCGGGGATCCGGTTGATCGTCTGCTCGCCAGCGACGCGTTGCGCACACAGCTGTGGGACGCGGTGGCGGGGAGCCCAGACCTCTCGGGCCAGGTGGTGGAGCGCCTGCTCGGCGCCGACTCCACGCGCGCCGCCCTGATCGATCGGCTGATGGCGAGCGGCGGGGCCCGACAGGCGGTGCTCATGCGCGTCGCGACCGATCGCACGATGATGGAGGGGTCGATCAACTTCGCGGTGCAGGATACCGCGATGCGCAATAACCTCATGACACTGTTCCGTGGCATGGAGATGGGCGGCGGACACTAGCGGCCCGCCCGGGCTCCCGCGCGCGTGCCCGCCCGCGCGTGCGGATGCGCGATCCTGAAGGAGATCCTCACATGCTGGAACACCTCAAACGGCTACTCGCCGGCCGGCCGGCGCCGCCCCCGGAGGCACGTCCGTCCGAGATCGCCGGACACGACCTGCAGCTCGCCGCCTGCGCGCTGCTGCTCGAGCTGGCGCATGCCGACGACGAGTTCTCGGGCGGCGAGCGGCGGCATATCGAGGAAGCGCTCGCGCGTCACTTCGGTCTCGGAGCCGAGGCGGTCGTCGAGCTGATGACGCTTGCCCAGGACCGGCGCGGCGATGCGGCCGATCTGCACCAGTTCACCTCGGTCATCGCGAAGCAGTACGACGAGGGCCAGCGGATGGTGCTGGCCGAGGTGTTGTGGGGGATCGTCTACGCCGACGGTGCGCTCTCCAGCCACGAGTCGTATCTCATGCGCAAGCTCGCGAACCTGCTCGACCTGAGACCGGGCTATCTTGCCGAGGCCCGCAAGCGTGTCGTCCCCGAGGGGACCGGGCCGTTCTAGACCGTCGCGGGATCGGCTGGTGGTGGGCGGAGGGATGACCGCCGCTTCAGCCCAGGGTGGCGAGCGCTTCGTGGAGCTGCCGGGTGGTGGCGATCCGGTGCTTGGCGGCCGAAATCTCAACCAGTGCCCGGATCACATCCGGCCTGGGATCGACCCCGTGACTACGCAGCATGTCGCGCAGCTGGGGAAGGAGTCCGCCGATCGCGGTCGGGAGCTGCTGCAGGTCACCGCTGTAGTTCTCGCGGAGGTAGTCGCCCACCATCGCATGGATGGACTCGAACAGCTTGTTGCGGTCGCCGCCCGGAAGGGCGAGCCCGAACAGGCTCGAGCTCATGCGCCGGATCACGAGCGTGATGATGATGATGTCCGCGATCACGAACACGCCGAGTGCGTTCCAGAAGACCGGGGACATGGCAAGCCTCCGATGAGTTGTGCGGGTGGGCAGGGCTACCGCGCCGAGCGCGCGTCGAGCCGATCGCCGAGGGCTTCGATGTCGCCACGGAGCGCCAGTTCGCGCTCCCGGGCGTCGAGCGACCATGCCGACACCGAGAGCGCCCCGGGCTCGGCGTCGGAGCGTCGCGCAGTGACGAGGCCGCGCAGCATGGTGGCGAGCCAGGCGGAGCCGGCCGCCCGCCGCCGGCAGGCGAGGCGGAAGAGCCAGCGCGCGGGGAGCGAGGCCGCGTCGTGGCCCACCACGGCGGCGAGGACGCGCGGGACCGTGGCGAGATCCTCGAGCGCGAGCGCGCCCGGGCCCAGGTCGGGGTCCAGCGCGACGATGTCCGGGCGAACGGTCTCGAGCAGGGAGCGCAGGCGCGCAGGCGTGGTCGCGAGGCTGATGCCGGTCGGGGTGCGAATCATGCCGCCCCCGTCGGTCGAGACCAGGAGCACCGTGTCGGCGGGTCCCATGGCGAGCCCGGCCATGGCGCCGAGCAACCTGCGGGCGGTCGCGTGTTCTGCCGCGCCGAGGATTAGCAGCGACTCGGGCAGTCCGATCAACGTGCTCAACATGTCCAGGTCTCCGCAGAGGACTGGGCCGGCCTCGAGCGGGGCGGCTCCCGCGGGTCTCACCCACAACGATTCCTCGCCGCCCTCGCCGACCGGGTCGAGGCGGAGGACGCGGCCGTCGGCGAGCGTCATCCGACGGCTGGTTCCGTGCTCCCTCTCGCCCTCCGCGACGGGGTCGCAGGCGTCCGCGAGCCGCCGGCGCAACTGGTCGAAGTCCGCCCGGGCGAGCGCCGGCCCTGGCACCGGCGACCACCTCCCGCGCCGCCGCATGCAGGCGGGATGTCCAGGTCGGTAGAGCAGCCGATCCTCGGGCTCCGTCAGCTCGTAGAGGTGGACGGTGACGGCCAGCGCGTCCATCGCAGGGTGCGGCTCGTTCCGCCTCGCCCGCCACCCGCCGAAACGCGTCCCGCAGGGCTTCCATCGCGGCCTGGTGCTCCTGCAGACGCCGCGTCTCGCTGTCGTCGATCCGCTCAATGCTTCCGATCGCCGTCTCGTCGAGCCGGCGCGCCGCCTCCATCATGACGGCCTCGGTGCCGGACTCGATGACGTGCCCACCCACCGGCGCCTCGGCTCGGAACTCGAAGCCGCCCTTGCGCCAGCCGAACAGGCCGATCGCGGCCTCCTCACCCTGGTTGAAGGCGTCATCCACCGCGTTGATCAGCTCGCCGCCGTCGAAGTAGAGCGAGCCCTTGCGGCTCCCGTCCTGGATCGCCAGGCATCCGGTGGCGCCGTTCAGGCGCAGGAGTTGGCCCAGGTCGAACAGCGAGATGACGCTCAGATCGCCCTCCAGGGCGACCACGGGGGTGTGCATCGTCAAGCGGCCTGCCGCGCCACGCCGGCGTCGCCGGGACGCGCCGTGCCGGTCGACAGTAGCTCGCGGCTGGTCAGGTGATTGACCGCGTCCTCGGGCGACACCACGCCGCCCCGGACCAGCGTGAGGATCGCGTCGTCCATCGACTGCATGCCTTCGCGACGTCCGGTCTGGATGACCGACGGGAGTTGGAATGTCTTCTTGTCACGGATGAGCGAGGCGACCGCCGTGTTTCCGGCCAGAATCTCGAGCGCCAGCACCCGACCCGTACCGTTGGCGCGCCGGATGAGCCGCTGGGCCAGCACACCCTTGAGCGATTCCGCGAGCATCAAGCGCACCTGTGTCTGACGCTCGCCGTCGAACGAGTCGAGAATGCGATCCACCGTCTGCACGGCACTCATCGTGTGGAGCGTGCCGAACACGAGCTGGCCGGTCGCGGCGGCGGAGATCGCCAGCGACATGGTCTCGGCGTCGCGCATCTCGCCCACCAGGATGACATCGGGATCCTCGCGCAGCGCGGCCTTGAGACCCTGGGCGAAGCTCGGGGTATGGCGCTCGACCTCGCGCTGGGTGACCAGCGAGCGGTGGTTGGTGTGGCGGTATTCGATCGGGTCCTCGAGGGTCAGGATGTGCTTAGGCTGGGTGCGATTGATGTGGTCGATGATCGCCGCCAGCGTGCTGGACTTGCCGGTGCCGGGCGGGCCGGTGACCAGCACCAGCCCGCGCTGCAGCTCGGTGAATCGGGCGACGTGCGCGGGCAACCCCAGCTGTTCGAGGTTCAGGATCTGGTTGGAGAGGAGCCGGAACGCCCCGGCCATGCCGCGCGATTGCTCGTAAATATTGCAGCGCAACCGCAGCACCCCCGGCACCTCGTAGGAGAAGTCGACGTCCCGCTCGCGCTCGTAACGCGCCCTCAGCTCGGCGTCCATCAGCTCGAACAGCAGCACCCGAATGACTTCGGGGGTCAGCTCCTCGTAGGGGACCGGGACAATCTCGCCGTTGATCCGCACCATCGGCGGCGAGCCGGTGGTGAGGTGGAGGTCGGAGGCGCCCTGTTGCTTCACCAGCTTGAGGATCGCGTCGATTCTCGCCATGGGACCTCTGTGTCAGCCGGCCGGCCGTGGAGGGGCGCGGGGGGGGGAGCGCACCCTCCCGGCGGACCCGGTGAGGCACCGCCTTTCGTTATCGGCCCCTGGGGTGCCGTCCTCCAGCGGCAATGAGGTGTCCCTGGGGCTCAATCCGAGGGGGCCCGGGGCCGATAACGCGGGCGGGGCGGTTCGTGCCCCGGAGGTCCTATGCCCGAGTATGTCGACAAGCTGCGAGTCACCGTGCGGGTCTCCCGCCCGGGCGAGCCGGCGGTGGAGGGAACGCTGTCCCTGTTCCCGCATTCGGCCCACCATGCCGGGCCGGAGACGTTGCTCGAGTTGCTCGATCCCCCCGCCGGTTTCCTCCCTTTCGAGCGCAGCGCGGACGACGCGGTCCTGCTGCTTTCCCGACCCGACATCCAGTGGGTGATGGCCGGTCCGGAGGTGGATCCGGAGCTCATCCGGCCGCCGACCTACCGGTTCACGCGCGAGGAACGGGTGCGGGTGTGTCTGCGCGAGGGCGATGTGCTCGACGGCCTGATCCAGATGGAGCTGCCCGAGAACCTCAACCGGGTGACGGACTATCTCAACGGCTCCGAACGGTTCTTCCCACTCGCGACGCGACAGGGAACCTTCCTGGTCCACAAGGCCGCGGTCCGGGAGATCTGTCTGTTCGACGCCTCGCCGCTCCCGCTCGAGGACGCGCTGGGCGAGCGGTAGCCCACTCGGCCGACGACCGAGCCGCGCACGTCCGGCGCTTAGCCCCGCCGCGTGTGTCAACGTCGACGGGAAAACGCTCGCTGCTGAACGTGCTGCCGGGCCGGCCGGGACGCGGCTGTCCCCCATCACCAAGATCGACGGGAACCGCGGTCCGCCTCCGGGCCGCGGTACGGGGCTGGCCCTCGGGCTGAAGGCCGCGATCTTGCGATGCTTCTACCGAAGCATAATGACAGGGCGGGTCCAGCTCTCGCTCCCGGAACGAGCCCGGATGAAGTAGATGCCTGGCACGACAGCTTGCCCGCGATGGTCAACACCGCCCCAGGAGAATACGTACCGGCCGATGTCGAAGCTTCCCTGACGAAGCCAGCATACAAGGCCGCCGGCTATGTCATACACGGCAACCTGTACATCGGCAGGGCGCCGAATCTCCAATTCGATCTCCGTGCGGGACATTGCAGGGTTGGGATGCGCAGAGCCCAAGGAGACCTCGGCAGCCGACCGGATTGGAGACGGATCGACGCCGACGACCGCGCATGCCATGGGCACTGTCGAGGTGACTCGCGTCGCATCATTGCCTTCGATCGCGATTGTGGAGCCGAGGACGCCGTGATGGCCGTCGGGCGCGAGGTCTAGAATCTCCTGGCTGTCAACCGATTCGTCAAAACGCCAATAAGCGACAAGCCCCGACGATGTATCGGGATCCACGACACAGTCGTACGAGTAGATTATCTGATCGAGGGTACGCGCCGTGCTCCAGACGCGCAGTTCGTCAATCATCCCGCCAAACGTCAGCGGACAAACTTCAATGCCCCCGATAGTGAACGGAGCTGCGTTCTGAGGATTCGGGCCGACGGGAGTCAGCGCTAGGAGCTTCCCGTTCGCGTAGCTCCGAAGGGACTGTCCGTCGCAGACAATGGCACGGTGAGTCCACTGACCGAGCGGAAGTACGCCCAAGGACAGGAGGACACTCGGATCCCATCTCAGGACGTAGCCGCTGGCATCACCGAAGATCTGGAAGACCATGTCGTCGGTGCCAAAACAGTTGCCGCGCCTGCCCATCAGGTGACGAACACCGCCATCGTCATCGCGCAAGACCCAGAACTCGAGTGTCCATGTGGACGCGCTGTTGAATTCGAGCCCCGGCGCGTACGGCGCGACCGCAATTTGTCCGTTGCCATCGAATCGAAGTGCCGACCCAGGATCGGCGGGAGGGACAGCGGAAGCCGGCGACGCTAGGCCCAAAACAAGCGCCAGGCTGAGTAATGGGAAGGGTTTGCACACGCGGAACCTCCGTGGATTTGATGGCTCGGAGCGTCCACACTTCTTACGGAGAGCGACTCACTACAACGGCTTCGGGACAGGATCGCTCGCGTGCCGCTAAGGGTACGATCCTGATTCAACCAAGTATATCCAAATGTCGCCGCCGCGATGTTGCCGCCCGCTGCACGAGCCCTCCCTGCCAACGTGGAGGAGACGAGTCTGTCGACGAGTTTTCGGATTCCGAAGTTCCCTCATGTTTGGCGGCGCCAAACCTCCCCCGTGACGTGCCCATGCGCACACGTGGTTTGCGGCCCGCCAGCGGCCGCGCTAGCATCCGCTCTTCCGCACGATGACCCGTTGCCGGCCCGCCGCCCGCTTGTTCGAGGAGTCTCCCGACCCATGCCTGTCATCCAGCCCGCGCGGCTCAAGCCGGGCGTCACCATCGATGCGCTGCCCGCCGCGCGGTCCGGCGACTCGGCGACGCGGAGCAGCGACAGGCCGCTCCTGCGCGGCCGCGCGCTCATCTTCTGGGACCCGAAGGTCCCCGGGAAGAAGCTCGATGCGATCGACACCGACCAGATCACCCCGGCCGCCGATTGCGTCTCCGAGAGCCTCGAGACGCTCGATGAGCGCTGGAAGGCGGGCTCGTTCCGCTACCTGATGCCGGACTTCCGCGCGCGTGTGCACCAGGGCGAGACATTCCTCGTCGCCGGGGAACGGTTCGCGATCGGCTCCTCGCGTGAGATGAGCCCGGCGGGGCTCAAGGGCGTGGCCGAGGAGGCGGGGCTCGAGCTGGTCGTGGTGTGCGGGGCTAATATGGGGGACATCTTCCGGCGCAACGCGTTCAACCTCGGGCTGCACGTGGTCCAGAGCCCGGAGGCGGTGGCGGACGCGCAGGACGGCGACACGCTCACGTTCGATCCGGCGACACGCCGGCTCGCCAACGAGACGAGGGGGGCGAGCTACCACCCGGTGCCGCTGAGCGCCAAGGAAGAGGAGATCCGCACCACCGGCGGGATCTTCTCGGTCGGGCGACGCGAGTTCCGGGCCTCGGTCGAGACCGCGCCCGCCGTCCGCTGGCCCGATCCCGCGACTGCCCGCACCCTGACCACCACCGAGCAGATCATCTGGGCGCACCGCGTCGACCGCGACGCCGAGGTCCGCCCCGGGGCGACGCTGCGTATCTACGCGGACCTGCTGCCGGCTTCCGACGGCACCGCGCCCTTCGCCATCCACACGTTCAACCAGATCACCGGCGGCGACACGATCTGGCCGCGGCAGCTGGCGATCGCCAACGACCACTTCGTGTTTACCGGGGTGGATGCGGACGAGCGGCAGACCGCGATCGGGCGGGCGTTCGCGAAGCTCCATGCCATCGAGAAGCCCTACTACGCCACGCCCGGCGACGGCATCTTTCACTTCTATTTCCCCGAGCAGGGCCTGGTGATGCCGGGCATGGTGATCCCGGGCGCGGACTCGCACAGCCGAGCCTACGGCGCCTACGGCGCGATCGGCATTGGCGTGGGCTCGACCACCCTGGGCTTCGGCTGGTCCACGGGCTACGTCTACATGACGGTTCCCCGGGCGCGTCGCGTCGTGTTCACCGGCGGTCTGAAGCCGTGGGTGAGCGGCAAGGACATCGTGCTCGAGCTCCTCAAGCGCTGGGGGGCGAAACAGTCCCAGGGGATGTCGGTCGAGTTTGTGGACGCGCAGCAGCAGCTGCCGATCGCCTTCCGCAACACGATCTGCAACATGATGGCCGAGGCGGAATCGTTCAACGGCATCTTCGCCCCCGACGAGATCACCCTCGACTGGTTCCGCGCCAAGGGGATGGGCGAGCTGCCGTATCCCGCGCTCTCGCCCGGCGTGGAGGCGCGGTACGAGATCGACGAGACGCTTGCGCTGGGCGAGGTGCGGCTGATGATCGCCAAGCCGTTCAGCCCCGGCAATGCGTTCCCGGCCGAGGAGGTGGCCGCTGAGCGGCTCACGTTCGACAAGGCGATGATCGGCTCGTGCACCAACGGCGGATACGACGACCTGCTGTCGGCGGCGCTCGTGCTGCGCGCCGCGCGCGGGCAGGGCTACTCGCGGACCGTACGCGAGCTCGTGATCTTCCCCGGCTCGGGCGGGGTCAAGCGCCAGATTGAGACGCAGGACGCGCGGCTGGGAGGCGAGAGCGTTGCCTCGGTGTTCCGCGCGGCAGGGGGCCAGATCCGCGAGTCATGGTGCGGCCCGTGCTTCGGCCAGGGCCCGGATGCCCTAACCAGAGGCCAGCGGGCGATCACCTCGTTCAACCGCAACTGGACCAACCGGATGGGAGTGGGTGGCGAGGGCTATCTCGCCAGCCCCTCGGTGGTCGCCGCCTCGGCGCTGCTCGGCTATATGGGCCCGCCGGGCGAGCTTGGGCTGGAGTGGGCGCCGGAGCTGTTCGAGTCCTAGAGGTCGGGGTGACCATCGACCTGGAGACCGTCAAGCAGGCGCCCAAGCCCGCCAGCTGAGCTGGCCCACGTTTCTCGAATAGGCTGGTCGGGGACCCCCTGCTGGGTCACAATCCCCCGACCTGACACCCACCTCCGCGAGGGTCACACATGATCATCCGCCGAGCAGTCCCGTCCATCCTCGTCCTCCTCCTGGCCGCTTCGTCGGCGTTCGCGATGAGCAGTGAGCCAAGCAGTCCGCCGCCGTCGACCCCGAGCCAACCCGGCGTACCGGGCATGAACGGGCCGGGCATGACCGGTGACACCCGGCGGCAGGAGGCCGAGCGGAGCTACGCGCTCGCCTACGAAGAGGTCGGGAAGGCGAAGCAGGACATCGAGGCCGGCAAGGCGAAGAACTCCGAGAAGAAGTTCCGGCGCGCGCTCGAACGCTGCGAGAAGGCGGTGGCGTTCGACGAGCGCTACCACGAGGCGTGGAACCTGCTCGGCTACACCGCGCGCAAGACCGGCGACTACGACAAGGCGTTCAAGGCGTATGACCGATGCCTGACGATCAAGCCGGACTACGCCCCCGCCCGCGAGTACCTGGGCGAAGCGTGGCTCGACAAGGGGGATGCGAAGAAGGCGCGCGATCAGATGGTTTGGCTCGAGCGCCTCGGGGCGACCGAGGAGCTGAAGACGCTCAAGATGAGCTACGACGCGTGGTCGGCAGCGCATCCGGACTCGGCCGCGACGCCGGCGGCGGCGCCCGCCCGGCCGGACTCGGCGTCGGCCGCGACCGGGTCCTCCGGGCACTGAATCCGCCTTCGAGCGCGATACACGACGGCCCCCGGTCGGATGACCGGGGGCCGTCGTGTTGAAGCGTCCGGTGTCGCGCCGGCCTTGCGCTACTTCTTCTCGCCCGGCGGCTGCGCGGGCCGCTGTCCCATCTCGGGCCGCGGTGGCGCATTGGGATCCATCCAGGCCGCCTCGATCTGGAGCGTGATCGCCACATCGTCACCCAGCATGGTGCCGCCCTGGTCGAGGACCCGGTTCCAGACGATGCCGAAATCCTTGCGGTTGATCGTTGTCTTGGCCTCGAACCCGGCGAGGGTCCGCGCCGGTCGACCACCCATCCCGATCTCCCCGATGCCCATGAGCGTGGCCTCGAGCGTCACCGGCTTCGTGACGCCGTGCATGTCGAGGTCGCCGTAAATGAGGAACGTCTTCTCCGGACCGGGGACCACCTTCGTGCTCTTGAACGTGATGGTCGGGAAGCTGTCGGCCTGGAAGAAGTTCGCGCTGCGCAGATCGCCGTCCCGCCGCTCGTTCTCGGTGTTGATGCTGGCGGTCTGGATGGTGACCTCGACCGACGAGGCCGCCAGGTTCTTTTCGTCCACCTGGATGGTGCCGCTGAACTCCTTGAAGCGACCGGAGGTGCGGCTGAAGAAGTGGCGCACGTTGAACCCGACCAGCGAGTGGCCTGGGTCGATGCGGAATGGCCGCGGTTCCGCGGCGGCAGCGGCGGCGCTTGCGACCAGCATGAGGACGGCCCACAAGGGGAGGAAGCGTCTCGACACGGGCAGGACTCCTTTTGGATAGTGGAACGATGGAGGGGCACCCCTTAGGAGACAAGGCGGGGCGGGCCCAAGGCGCGAGAGCTGACGCGGCCCCGAAGGCTATCAGGGTCAGGCCGGTCTCCCAAAGGAATCCTGTCGTTTTGACGCCCGCGGGCGATCCGTGCCGAACCGGCGCCTGCATCTTAACGAGGTCTTGACCGGACGGCCATTCCGGGAGGCACATCGAGGGACCGGGGGGGCTCCGCTTCCTCGTTTGTCGCCCCGGCGCCGAATCGCTAGCATCGCCGCCCGTGTCCGACTTCGAGAAGACCCCACCCGACGTTCGCGACCTGCTGGGCAAGCGCATCAGCCAGCTCGGGCTCAGGCTCGAGGGATCGCCGGTCGAGCGCTTCGTCCACCAGCTTCATCGCGAGCTCGACCGCAAGGGCCTCAAGCGCTTCAAGCCGGTCTGCTATCTCACCGATGAATGGGGCTGTCCCGACGGGCAGCCCGTCATCGGCATCCCGTTCTATCTCGCCGACCCGAAACTCGCCCGGCTCGAACGCGCCATGAATGATCTCGAGGACGAGCGGGAGATCATGATGTACCTGCGCCACGAGGCGGGGCACGCGTTCAACTACGCATACCGGTTGTACGTCACGCCCGAGTGGCGGGCGCGCTTCGGTCCCTACAATCGCCGGTATCGCGATCACTACCGGCCGGTCCCGTTCAGCCGCAAGCACGTGCGACACATCGCCGGCTGGTACGCGCAGAAGCATCCCGACGAGGACTTCGCCGAGACCTTTGCGGTATGGCTCACGCCGCGCTCCAACTGGCGCCGCAAATACAAGTGGTGGCCGGCGCTGACCAAGCTGCGTTATGTTGACCGTGTGACGCGCCGGGTTCGCGAGCAGGACCCGGTGGTCTCGACCGGCGACTTCGACATCACCGTCGAAGACATGAAGCTGACGGTCGAGCAGTACTACCGCCGTCTCATGCGCCAGAACGGTGCGGCGGTGAACGTGGCGCTCGAAACCGATCTGGCGGACATGTTCATCATGCGGGGCCGGCGTCGGAAGGGGATTTGGCCGGCCGCGGAACTGGTGGAGGCGAGCCGCCTGCCGCTGACCGACAAGATCACCTACTGGACCGGCGTCAAGCGCCCGGTGGTGCGGGCGCTGATCGAGCGCATCATCCGGACCTGCCGGGATCTCCAGCTCTTCGCCGAGGTCGGGCGGGAGCCCGAGTACCTGGTCGAGTTGACGGCGTACGGCACGACGCTGGCGATGAACTATCTTGCGCGCGGGCGATTCGCGCAGACCTGACAGGGCCGGCCGCTGCAGGCCGGTCTGACGGCCCCAGGGAAGGGGGTCGTGACCCCGACAGCGAGGATCTTGATGGCGAGGCTCCGGATCGGCGTTCTCTACGACTACTGGTGGGACGAGGATGAGGTGCGGGTTGAGGGGGAACGCCCGAAGAAGAAGTCCCCCGACAAGGACATCCAGGAGGTCTACGAGGCGCTCAAGAAGACCGGCCATAACCCGGTCTACGTCCGCCTGGACGGAACCCGCGAGAGCCTGATCGACCTGGCGCGCTCCCAGACCGATCTGCTCTTCAACCTGGTCGAGTCCTTCGCCGGCGACGACAGCCAGGATACCAACATCGCCGGCTACCTCGAGCTGCTGGGACGCCGCTTCACCGGCGCCGGCTCGAGCGGACTCTACCTGGCCCAGGACAAGACGCTTGCCAAGAAGATCTTCACCTTCCACGGAATCCATACCCCGTACTTCACCACCGTCTATCGCGGCCGCATCGAGCACTCGCATGACATCCAGTTCCCGGTCATCGTCAAGCCGGCCCGCGAGGACGGCTCGATCGGGATCCAGTTCGGCGCGGTCTGCACCTCCATCAAGGAGTTGATGGAGCGGATCGACTACATCCACGCCGAGTTCGACAGCCCCGCCCTGATCGAGGAGTACATCGAAGGACGCGAGCTCTACGTGGGGGTGGTCGGCAATGAGAAGCCGCACGCGCTGCCGGTGGTGGAGATGGACCTCTCGAAGCTCCCGGAGGGGACGCCGAAGATCGCGGGCAGCGAGGTGAAGTGGGAGGAGGACTCCGAGGCCTATAAGACGACCAAGCCCTTCTTCCCCGAGGATCTCGATGAGGCGTTGGTGACCCGGCTCCAGGAGACCGCGGTCCAGGCGTTCACCGCGCTTCAGTTGCGCGACTACGGGCGCATCGATTTCCGGCTCGCCACCGACGGCACCATCCATGTGCTCGAGGTGAACCCGAACCCCTACCTGCTCGCGAGCGCCGAATTCGCGATGGCGGCGAAGAAGTCGGGGCGCTCCTACAACTCCCTCATCGCCGAGATCGTGGATTCGGCGATGGGGCGTTACGCGACGGCGGGGTAGGGTCCCCCCTCCGCGTGCTACTTCGTGGTCTTGGCGTCAGCCGGTACCTTCGCAGGGGTGGCGCTGACCCACGTGGGCGACTCGATCACGGACCCGTCGGGGGCCACGATGACCTCCGCGGTCTGATTGCGGCGCACCATTTCGGCCGCGTACTTGATCACTGGACCGGGAAGCATGATCACCTTCCCGTCCTTGGTCTCGTACCGCGCCTCGATCCACTCGAGCCGCGCCAACTTCGCCCCCCTGGCAGCCTTCTTGATCGCTTTCATCGCTTGCGCCGGCACGGCGCTGGCGACGACCACGAGCGTGGACTCCATCATCGTGCCGTCGGCGGCAATGTCCGTTTCCTTTTCCCGCCCGCCGGCCTTGAACTCGAAGTCGTAGACCATCACCCCGTCCTCCGGCTCCTCGGTCAGCTTCACGATCGTCCCATTGGGGAACAGGGCCTTAAAGGTGTTCGCGACCGGCTCGGGGAGCGCCTCGGGCGCGATCGGGTTCGACAGACCCGCCGTGGCGATTGATGCCAGCCCGACCATCACCGCCATGAACCGCTTCAGCCCGAATGCTTGCCGCATGCTTGATCTCCTTGAGCGAGGTGGTCTGCGATCCGGCCGGTGGGCGGGCCCGGGGGGGACGCCCAAACGCCGAACCTGTAATTCTATCTCACTTCCCTGTCCATCTCTAGCTGATGGTGTCTGGGACCAGGTCGTCCTCGCCGCGTGAGATCACGACGGCGGCGGCGAGATCCCCAGTCACGTTGAGCGTGGTCCGGCACATGTCGAGGAATCGGTCGACGCCCAGGATCATCCCGATCCCCTCGGGGGGCACACCGACCATCCCGAGGATCATCACCACCACCGGGATCGATCCGGCCGGCACGCCGGCGGTGCCGATCCCGCCCAGCACGCAGACGAAGCAGACTGTGATCTGCTGTCCGAGCGTGAGGTCCACCCCGAAAAACTGCGCCAGGAAGAGCACGGTGACGCCCTCGAACAGCGCCGTGCCGTTCTGGTTGGCGGTCGAGCCGAGGGTGAGGACGAAGCGGCTCACATGGGAGGGGAGCCTCAGATTCTGCTCGGCGACCATCAGCGAGGTCGGCAGCGTCGCGTTGCTCGAGGCGGTGGAGAAGGCGGTGAGCATCGCCTCGCGGATGGCGCTGAAGAAGACCAGCGGGTGCATCCGCCCGAGCCACGCCACCGCCAGCGAATAGACGACGAACTGGTGGATGGCGAGCGCCCCGACTACGACCAGCACGTAGGCGCCAAGCTGGAGCAGCACGTCGAAGCCGAGGCGCGCGGTGAGCGTGAACAGCAGGCACGCGACTCCGATTGGCGCCACCTGGATAACCATTCCGAGCAGCCGCATGACGACGTCGTAGAGCCCCTGCAGCGCTTCCTCGAGTCGGCGGGCTGGCTCGGTGCGCGTGAGGGTCAGGCCGATGCCGAGGAACAGGGCGAACACCATCACGGCGAGCATGTCGCCGTCCCCCATCGCCTTGACGATGTTGTTGGGCACCAGTCCGACCAGGAAGTCGATCCCGGACGCACCGCTCGCGGGCGCCGCCGGTGGCGCGGTCGAGGCCTGGGCCGCGAGCCGTTCCCTGAGCTCGGGGGAGAGGCCGTGCCCGGGCTTGAAGAGGTTCACCATGCCGACCCCGATGAGCACGGCGATGGTCGAGACCACCACGGTATAGACCAGGGTCTTGAGCCCGATGCGTCCCAGGCGCCTCACGTCGCCCAGACCGGACACGCCGAGCGAGAGCGCCGAGAGGATGAGCGGGATGACGAGCATGAACAGGAGGCGCAGGAAGATGCGCCCGGCGGGCTCGGTGACGTGCTTGACCACCCACTCGAGCCGGGGCGAGCCGCCGAACGCGAGGTTGGCGGCCACGCCGAAAAGGACTCCGACGGCCATCCCGATGAGCATGCGGACCGAAAGCCCTGGACGCATGGGGCGGCAGTATGGGGATGACACGGCGCCCGGCCAAGCGGAATGTGGCGAGGGGGTCTTGACGCCTCCGGGCGCCGGGCGCACAGTCTTGGCGCGCACCCGAAATCACCGAGGAGGCTCCCTCATGACCCCATCGTCCCATCCCCAGAGCGTCCTCGTCCTGGTCGAGCAGGCCTACGAAGACCTCGAACTGTGGTATCCGAAGATCCGGCTCGAGGAAGAGGGGATGCGCGTCGTGGTCGCGGGGCCCGAGCGCATCCGCTATGCCGGCAAATACGGCTATCCGTGCACGCCCGACACCACGATCGACCAGGTGCGCGCCGACGATTTCGACGCCCTGGTCATCCCGGGCGGTTGGGCCCCGGACCGGCTGCGCCGGCTGCCGGCCGTGCTCGAGCTGGTGCGCGCGTTCGACCGGGCGAAGAAGCCGATTGCCATGATCTGCCACGCGGGCTGGGTGCCGATCAGCGCCCGGATCCTCTCGGGTCGCCAGGTCACCGGGGTCGCCGCGATCAAGGACGACCTCGAGAACGCGGGCGCGCGCTTCGTCGATCGAAGTGTGGTGGTAGACGGGCATCTCATCTCGAGCCGCACGCCCGCGGACCTGCCCGATTTCTGCCGCGAGCTGATCGCTGCGCTCCGGGCGAAGGTCACGGCATGAACGGTGGTCGCGACGTCGTCGGCCGAGTTTTGCGGGCCGTCCCGCTCGCTGCCGCGATCCTGGCGCTCGCCGGCCCCGCCGTCGCCCAGTTCGCGCTCCCGACCGACTTCACGGACGAGCTGGTCGTCGCCGGCCTTCTGCAGCCGGTCGGTATGGCAATCCTCCCGGACGGTCGGCTGTTCGTGATCGAGCGGGCGACCGCGCGGGTGAGGTTGATCGTGAACGGCGCGCTGGCCGCGGTGGATCCTGTGATGACCGTGCAGGGAGTGGACGCGAGCTACGGCGAGGAGGGGCTGCTCGGCGTCGCAGTCGATCCCGTCTGGCCCGCGCGGCCATACGTCTACTTCCAGTACACCGACGCGGGATCGCAGTCCACCCGCATCTCGCGGTTCACGGTCGCGGGGGATCTCGCGTTGACGGGAAATGGGGCACTCACCATCGACCCGGCTACTCGCTACGACGTCCTGGTCGGCGTGACGGACATCTACGATTTCCATAATGGTGGGACGCTCCGGTTCGGCCCCGACGGGATGCTGTACTCGAGCATCGGCGACCCGAATATCTGCGCGAGCCAGAACCGCGCGATCCCCTTGGGAAAGATACTGAGACTCGAAGTGTCCTTGCTGCCGCCGGGCGCCGGCGGCCCGGCGCCGAAGGCCATCATCATCCCGCCGGACAATCCGTTCGTGGCCCACCCCGACTCGAATGCCCGGCTGGTCTGGCAGTGGGGGCTGCGCAACCCCTTCCGTTTCGGGATCGACCCCCAGACCGGCGCCATGGTCATCGGCGACGTCGGGGAATCGGTGCGGGAAGAGTTGAGCTACGCCCCGGCGCCGGGCCTGAACTTCCAGTGGCCGATCTACGAAGGGGACGTGCCGGGGCAGTACACCTGCGCCGGCGTGGACAGCACGCTCTTCCGCGGACCGATCCATGCCTACGACCACTCGCAGGGGGCCGCGGTCATCGGCGGCGTCATCTATCGAAGGTCCGGCTCCGCCACCCAACCGTTCCCGCCCGAGTACGATGGGGACATCTTCTTCACCGATTTCTACGGGAACTGGCTCCGGCGGCTGAAACGCACCGGCGACACCTGGAGCCTGGCGCCCGCCACCGGCCAACCGAACGCGACCGACTGGGGATCCGGGGCGATCTGGATCTCGGACTGGTTGGTGGCATCCGACGGGTCGCTCTGGTACTGCCGCATGCTGACCGGCAACAGTACCGGCCCCGGCCAGATCCGCCGCATCCGGTACAACGGAACCGTGTCCGTCCCGGGCCCGGCCGCCCGACCGGTCGAGTTCCGCGCGCCGTTCCCGTCACCCTCGCGCGGCCGGGTGACGTTCGAGTATGCGCTGGCGAGCGACGGGCCGGTATCGTTGACGATCCACGATGCGGCCGGGCGTCGGGTGTGCGCTCTTGCGGCTGGCGAAGCGCGGGACGCAGGACTTCATCGCCTGGAGTGGGACGGACGCGGCGGTGACGGACGCCGGGTCGCCCCGGGCGTCTACCATGTCCGCCTGAGCGTGGCGGACCACACCCTCGAGCGTCGACTGGTCCTCATCGACTGAAGCCCGGTGCGGTATAATCGGGCCCGGCCGGCCGCCGGGGAGGGTGACGCGATGCTCCGAGTCCTCGTTCATCGCCCCGTGCCCGGCACGCCGCGCGCAGCGTTGCGGGCGGCACTCGCGCTGTTCGCCGTCGCCACGCTCGCGTCCGCGACGCCTGCCCGGGGGCAGCTCACGCTGCCGCCGGACTTCGCGGACGACCTGATCCTGGGCGGCATCACACAGCCGGTGGGGATGGCCTTCCTCGCCGACGGAAGGCTGCTCTTCACCGAGCGCACCAACGCCCGTATCCGGTTGATCGTAAACGGGGCGATCGCCACCACCGATCCTGTAATCACGGTGCCGAGCGTCAGGACGACCGGGGGCGAGCAGGGACTGCTGGGGATCGCCGTGGACCCGGCCTGGCCCGGCCGGCCCTATCTCTACATCCACTACGATTACGCAGGCGCAGCGACCATCCGGATCTCCCGCTACACGGTGGGGGGCGACCTCACGCTCTCGGGGGATGGCAGCCTCACGATCGACCCCGCCACGCTCTACGACATTCTCACCGACATCCCGGACAACGCCTCCAACCACAATGGGGGCACACTGCGATTCGGCCCCGATGGCAGGCTCTACGTCTCGCTCGGCGACGACGCGTCGAGCTGCCAGGCGCAGGACCTCGCGGTTCTGGCCGGAAAGATCCTGCGGCTCGACGTCTCCGGCTTGCCCGCGGGCGGCGGCGGGCCGCCCGCGAAGACCCTCATCACGCCGGCAGACAATCCGTTCGTGGCTCACCCGAACGCCAACGCGCGGCTGATTGGGTATTGGGGGCTGCGCAACCCGTTCCGGTTCGGGATCGATCCGGCCACGGGGAGCCTCGTGATCGGCGATGTGGGCGCGACGACACAGGAGGAGCTGAGCGTCGTCTCGGCGCTCGGGCGGAACCTCCAGTGGCCCATCTACGAAGGCGACGTTCCCGGCCCTGCGTCCTGTGCCGGGGTGGACAGCTCGACCTTCACCGACCCCATCCATGTCTACGGGCGCACACAGGGGCGGGCGGTGAATGGCGGCGTCATCTACCGGCGGCCGGGCTCGGGGGCGAACCGATTCCCGCCCGAGTACGACGGGGACATCTTCTTCAGCGACTTCTATTCCTCGTGGGTCCGGCGGCTCAAGAAGACGGGCACCACGTGGGTCCCGGCGCTCACCACCGGTCAGCCCAACCCGACCGACTGGGCGACCGGTGGCACCTGGGTCTCGGACTGGCTGACGGCCCCCGACGGCGCGCTCTGGTACTGCCGGATGCTGAGCGGCGGCGGCGCCGGCCTGGGACAGCTGCGCCGCATCCGGTACACCGGGGTGCTGTCGGTGCCACCGGGCCCGGCTCCGGCGGTCGAGTTCCGCGCGCCGTTCCCGTCGCCCTCGAGCGGCGCGGTCACGTTCGAGTACTCGTTGGGCGTTGAGAGCATCGTCGAGATCGCGGTTCATGACCTGGGCGGGCGGCGCGTGGCCGAAGTGTTCGGCCCCGAGGCGAAGGAACCGGGACCGCACAGCGCACCGTGGGATGGCCGCGATCGCGCGGGACGCCCGGTCCCCGCCGGGATCTACCTCGCTGCGCTCACCGTGGCCGGACAGCGTTTCGAGCGGAGATTCGCGTTGGTGCGTTGACCATCGCGGCGACCCGCCCACACGTGCATTTCCGTGCGCACCCGTCTTCGCCGGCTTGTCTTCGCCGGCTTCCGACGAGCCCGCAGGTTGGGCTAGAATGCGGCCTCCGAACCATCTCTCGATCTCACGTCTACCCGCCGCGCCCGTCCTTAGGATTGCGGCCCTGGAGGATGCCATGAACCCCACCACCACGACCCCCGCTCCGGTGGCTCTCGAGTCGCTGCCTGCCTACGCGCCCACGCCGCTGACCGATTTCACCAGACCCGAGCACAAGGCGGCGTTCGAGAAGGCGCTCACCACAGTGCGCGACCAGCTCGGCCAGGAGCATCCGCTCGTCATCGGGGGGGAACGGTTGAAGGGCAAGCGCACGTTCGAGTCCCGCAACCCCGCCCGCCCCGCCGAGGTGATCGGCCGGTTCCAGTCCGGCAGCGCGGCCCAGGCGGCCCAGGCGGTCGAGACCGCCTATCGCGCCTTTGCGACCTGGGGCCGGATGCCGGCGCGCGAGCGGGCGGCCTACGTGGTCGAGGCGGCCCGCCGCATGCGCGACCGCAAGCACCTGTTCTCGGCGTGGATGGTGTACGAGGTGGGGAAGAGCTGGATCGAGGCCGATGCCGACACCGCCGAGGCGATCGACTTCCTGGAGTTCTACGCGCGCGAGATGCTGCGCTATGACGATCCGCCGGCGCTGACCCAGCTCCCGGGCGAGAAGGGGCACCTCGTTTACGTCCCGCTCGGCGTCGGGGCCGTCATCCCGCCCTGGAACTTCCCGCTCGCCATCTGCGTCGGCATGTGCGGTGCCGCCATCGTCGCCGGGAACACGGTGGTGGTGAAGCCCTCAAGCGATTCCCCGGCGATCGCATGGCAGTTCTTCCAGCTCATGGAAGAGGTGGGCCTGCCCGCCGGGGTGCTCAACTTCGTCACCGGCGGCGGGGCCATCGTCGGTGACACGCTGGTGCGGCACCCCAAGACACGCTTCGTCTCGTTCACTGGATCCAAGGCGGTCGGCATCGGCATCAACCGGCTCGCGGCCGAGGTCCAGCCGGGCCAGATCTGGCTCAAGCGCGTGGTCGCCGAGATGGGCGGCAAGGATGCGATCATCGTCGACGAGGAAGCCGACGTGGATGCGGCGGCCGAGGGCGTGGCGGCGGCCGCATTCGGATTCCAGGGGCAGAAGTGCTCGGCCTGCTCGCGGGCGATCGTGAGCGAAAAGGTCTACGACGCCTTTCTCGAGAAGCTCAAGCCGCACGTCGATCGTATCACGGTGGGCGAGCCGGACCAGGCCGGGGTCATGATGGGGCCGGTCATCAATGCCGCCGCGCGCGACAAGATCCTCGCCTACATCGAGTCGGGCAAGAAGGACGGCCGGCTCATCGCCGGTGGCGGCGGGCTCGAGGGCAAGGACGGCTACTTCATCACCCCGACCGTCATCGCCGACATCAAGCCCGGCGCGACCATCGCCCAGGAGGAGATCTTCGGCCCGGTGCTGGCGGTGATCCCGGCCAAGAGCTTCGATGAGGCGCTGGCGATCGCCAACGGCACCGAGTACGGGCTCACCGGCGCGGTCTTCACGCGCAATCCCGAGAAGATCGAGCGCGCCAAACGCGAGTTCTTCGTCGGCAACCTCTACATCAACCGCAAGTGCACCGGGGCCATCGTCGGCGCCCACCCGTTCGGCGGCTTCAACATGAGCGGCACCGACTCCAAGGCCGGCGG
>CAYONG010000143.1:0-30454 GCA_964405235.1 uncultured bacterium
GTGCTGACCACCGACGCGGTGGTGGTGGATATGCCGGAGGAGGAGGGTGAGGGGGGAGAGGCGGGGGCGGGGGGCTAAGGTGCGCCGGGGTGCGTATTCTCGCCTTGGAAGGATGCGCCAAAACATCGTTACGAAGTAGAATCTGGCTCTTGGGTCAGGTGTCAAGGATATCTGACACAGGCTGCGGATGGGGGGGAGCCAGGCTCACCGTGATCCACTCGGCGATCATCGGGTGGCGGCGATCTGGCACTCCTTCCGCCATTCGTTCTTGGGCGGCAGCCGGGACATAGGGAGCGGAGATGGCCGTTTCCGCGGCACAGATTGAGAAGCTTTGTGATGACTGGTGCGCGGCGACGACAACGCCAGGCGGTGGCACTGCTATCGGCCGCGATACCGAAAAGCACCGTCTGCTCGCCAATGGCGTGATCTTTCATGAGCTCAACTTCGAATGTCTATGTGCCGCGATTACGGGGACGTCCAAGGTATTGCTTCGCCCAGGCTTAAATGCGTTCGTGAGCCACGATCACTTTGCGCTGTGGGCATGGTCCGCTGAACTCGTTCTGTGTCCGTGTGCTCAATTGTTCTCTAGGGATCAGCTAGAGCTTAGGGGTCTTGTTGGGACTAGTTGCCATGCCGCCCTAGTGAATTGCAGCCGCCAAACCGCGAGTCCTGAGGAATGGGAGGCACAGACGCAGCTCTTCAATCTTCAACCACATCATGCGAGGTATTTTGTTCAGAATGCCCACATTGCGTTAGCGTATCTCGGCTTTCCGCTGCTTGAGATGATGACAAAGCGAGCCTGTTCGGCATTTGTGGATCTTGCGGGGAATGTCATTTCGGACTTCTCTGTTCCGCGAAGGACAGGTGGAATGAAAGACTATAAGGTCGGTAAAAAAGTAAGCAGCCTCAGAGATCTATTGCATTTACAGTATTCGGTTGTAGCCACTCCGAATCTTCGCAGCCTGATCAGCAAGCTGAGGGTTCATCTGAGCGAGTTGGACGGTTCGCAGGATCCTTTTGATCTTGTCTACGCCTGGCGAAACGATTCTCTTCATGGTTCTGCCAGTCTTCAGACGATTGGTGGCACGCTCTTGAACTGGTCGCTTCTCACTGTTTTGGCGGAGCTGGAGCCAGCATTTGAAAAGCACCGCGAAATCGTTCTTGAGCATTGTCGCCGGGAGGCGCAGTCATCACATAGAAGCCCATGGTCCTTCTATCGGCCGTACTTAAGCTAACAAGCGGCTGCAGAACGACCCAAAAGGTGTGATGAACGCCGGTGGGCGCCTTCGGCTCAGCCCTGAGGCTGTGCGTTAGCCAGCCCCAACGACGAGACAGCCATCACGAGCGAGTACGGAGAGCGAACTCAGTGAACCATAGCGAGATCGTCAGCTTTCTCTGGGGCGTCGCAGACCTCATTCGTGACACCTTCAAGCGCAGCAAGTATCAGGACGTCATCCTGCCGCTCACGGTCCTGCGTCGTCTCGATTGCGTCCTTGCCGGCACCAAGGCAAAGGTCCTCAGCAGGCAGGCGGAGCTAAAGGGAAGGAAGCTCGAAGACCTCGGCCCGCAACTGCGGAAGATCGCGGGCTTCGCCTTTTACAACACGTCGCGTTACGACTTCGACAAGCTCCTCGCAGACGCACCGCACCTTGCCGCGAACCTGCGGAACTACATCGCCGGCTTCAGCCCGAACATGCGCGAAGTGCTGGAGAAGTTCGACTTTGACAACACCATCAGCAAGCTCGACGAGGCGGGACTGCTCTTTCAGGTGCTGGAACGCTTCAAGAACGTCGATCTGCACCCGGACAAGATCGATAACCCCACGATGGGGACGGTTTTCGAGGAGCTGATCCGCAAGTTCAACGAAGCCCTCAACGAAAACCCCGGGGAGCACTTCACCCCTCGCGATGTCGTCCATTTGATGGTGGATCTGATGCTGGCCGGCGACGAGACCGAGATTCGCGCCAAGAAGGCGATCCGCACCGTCTACGACCCCTGTTGTGGCTCGGGCGGCATGCTGATGATCAGCAAGGAGCACATCACGGTCGGGCTGCGGAAGAACGGCGATCTGCTCCGCCCGGCGATCAACAAGGACGCCGCGATCCACCTGTTCGGCCAGGAGAGCCAACCTGAAACGTGGGCCATCTCGAAGTCCGACCTCTTCATGAAGGACCCCACGGGTCGAGACGCCGACAACGTCGCGTACGGGAGCACGCTCTCGAATGACCGCCACGCGGACAAGACCTTCGACTATCTGATCGCGAATCCGCCCTACGGCAAGGATTGGAAGCGCGACGAGGACGCCGTCCGCGCCGAGCACGAGCGCGGTGCGGGAGGCCGGTTCGGCCCGGGGCTTCCCCGCATCAGCGACGGCCAGCTCTTGTTCCTGCTCCACATGCTGGCGCACGCGAAGGAGCCGAAGGAAGGCGGTTCGCGCATCGCGATCATCATGAACGGCTCGCCGCTCTTCACGGGCGACGCGGGCAGTGGCGAGAGCGAGATCCGACGGTACATCCTGGAGAACGACCTCCTCGAAGCGCTGATCGCGCTCCCAGAGCAGCTCTTCTACAACACCGGCATCGCCACCTACGTCTGGGTGGTCACCAACCGCAAGGGCGCCAAGCGCCGGGGCAAGGTCCAGCTCGTTGACGCCACGTCGTTCTGGGTGCCGATGCGCAAAAGCCTGGGCGACAAGCGCCGGGAGATCCCGCTTGCGCGGGCGCAGGACATTCTGAAGATCCTTGCCGCCTTCAAGGACGGTGAGACGCGCACCATCACCAAGGACAGGAGGGAAGAGCAGGTCATCGTCAGCCGCATCTTCCCGACCACGCATTTCGGCTTCCGCAAGATCACCGTCGAGCGTCCGCTCCGCCTGAGCTTCCAGGCCAGCCCGGAGCGCATCGCCCGCATGGAGGAGGAGAAGGGGTTTCAGGGGCTCGCGCTGTCGAAGAAGAAGGGCGCCGCGGGTGCGAGGGAGCAGGCCGAGGGCCGGACCCAGCAGGAGAGGATCCGGAAGCTCGTCCGGGCGCTCCCCGGCACGCTCTTCAAGGATCGGGACGAGTTCGAGCGCGTCCTGGATGCAGCCGCGAAGAAGGCCAGCCTCAACCTACCCGCCCCGGCCAGAAAAGCGATCCTCTCCGCCCTCTCCGAGCGTGACGAGACGGCGGCGATCGGCCGCGACAACGAGGGCAATCCCGAGCCCGATCCCGAGCTGCGCGACACCGAGAGCGTGCCGCTCGCCGAGAGCGTCGAGGCCTTCTTCGAGCGCGAGGTCACGCCTCACGTCCCCGACGCCTGGATCGACACCGCCAGGCGCGACCCGAAGGACGGCGACGTCGGCCTCATCGGCTACGAGATCAACTTTAACCGCTACTTCTACCGCTACACCCCGCCGCGGCCGCTGGAGGAGATCGAGGGGGAGATCCGGGCCATCGAGACGGATATCCTGAGGATGTTGGGCGAGGTGACGGGAAGCGCTACCCTTGGGCACTGAATGTCGGCACTTGTTGGTAAATGTCGACGGTTTGCCACATCGCCTGAGGGGGGGGGGGTGACCGAAACGTCGGGACTTGTGCATAACACTAGACGTTTTGTACTCTGTTCCCTGCCATGAATGCCACTCCGAAAGTCCGGACGATCCGGATCATCAAGAACCTGGGCCTGGTGCGGCCGGCCGACCTCGAGTCGCGCGGTGTTTCTCGCGCACAGCTCTACAGCCTCGTCCGGGAGGGGCTCGTCGAGCGACGAGCGCGGGGAGTCTACGTGGCGGCCGGACACGCCCCGACGGCCGAGCACACGCTTGCCCAGGTCGCCAGGCGCGTGCCCGCGGCAGTCTTCTGCCTCCTCACCGCGCTGCGATTCCACGGCCTGACGACGCAGTCGCCCGCCGAGGTCTGGATCGCGCTCCCGGCGAAGGCGCGCAAGCCCCGCCTCGACTCACCGCGCCTGCGGGTGGCTCGCTTCTCGGGACCGGCCCTCGCCGAGGGCATCGAGGTGCACCGCGTGGAGGGTGTCGAGATCCGGGTCTACTCGGCCCCGAAGACCGTGGCCGACTGCTTCAAGTACCGCAACAAGGTCGGCATCGACGTGGCGGTCGAAGCTCTGCGAGATTTCAGCCGCCGTCACCGTGGAGGTGCGACAGCGCTTGCGCGGTTCGCTCGAGTCTGCCGGGTGACGCGCGTGATGCAGCCCTACCTGGATGCGATCGCATGACCGGCGACAAGCGCAACCTCGCCGCCTCCGTCGCCGCGCGGCTGCTCAACCGGGCGAAGCAGACGGGCGATGACTACCAGACCCTGCTCACGGGGTACTGCCTCGAGCGCTTCCTCTACCGCCTCGGCAGGTCCGAGCTGCGCGACCGCTTCGTGCTCAAGGGCGCGATGCTCCTGCGGCTGTGGTCGGATCAGCCCTACCGCGCGACGCGCGATCTGGACCTGTTGCGCATGGGGGATGGCTCTTTCGATGCCATCCTCGCCGACCTCCAAGCGATCTGCTCGGTGCCGGTGGAGGCGGACGGGATCGACTTCGATGCCGGCGCGATCCGCATCGAGGCCATTCGCGCCGAAGACGAGTACGCTGGCACCCGCGCGGTTCTGCCCGCCCGCTGCGGGTCGGCGCGCCTGCCGCTGCAGATTGACATGGGGCTCGGCGACTCGGTGTGGCCGGCGCCGCAGCTGTGCGCGTACCCCGCGCTGCTCGACTTTCCGGCACCCGAGGTGTTTGCATATCCGCGCGAAGCAGTCGTGGCGGAGAAGCTCGAAGCGCTGGTGGTCTTGGGCGACCGAAACAGCCGGATTAAGGACTTCTTTGACCTGCACCACCTCGCGAGCACCTTCGGCTTCGACCGGGCGACGCTGACGGAGGCCGTACGCCGGACCTTTGAGCGCCGGCGCACACCGATTCCAGCCGAAGCGCCAATCGGGCTCACGCTTGCGTACTGGGAGAACCCCACGCGCCCGGCCCAAGTGCGGGCGTTCGCCCGGCGCGCGGGACTGGTGCTGCCAGAGGATCCCGGACATGTTTTCAGCCGGTTGCTCGGCTCTTTTCTGCTCCCGGTGTTCGAGGATCTTCGTCGGGGTGTGCGGGGCGAGGGGGCATGGACACCCGGAGGACCGTGGCGATGAGCCCGCGGCGGTTCAAGCCGTATGCGGCCTACAAGGAGTCCGGCGTCGAGTGGCTGGGGGAGATTCCGGTGGGTTGGGAGGTGAGGCGGCTTCGGTATGTGACGCAGCTGAACCCGTCCAAGCACGAAGTGCGCGGGCTCGATCCCGCGCTGCCCGTCAGCTTCGTTCCGATGGAGTCTGTGGGGGAGTTCGGCGGCCTTACGCTCGATGCTGTGAAGCCGCTCGCCGCTTCTCTCGAGGGCTACACATACTTCCGGGACGGTGATGTCGTTGTCGCCAAGATCACCCCCTGCTTCGAGAACGGGAAAGGAGCTCTCGCCGCAGGTTTGGAAAACGGCATTGGCTGCGGCACGACCGAGCTGCATGTCCTCCGAGCCGCGCCACGAACCGATTCTCGCTTCCTCTTCTACCTGACGCTCAGCGATCACTTCCGGTGTTTGGGAGCTGGGGCCATGTACGGCGCTGGCGGACAGAAACGGGTGCCGGAGGACTTCATCCGGAACTTCAAGCACACGCTCCCGCCCGAGCCCGAGCAACGCGCCATCGCCGCCTTCCTCGACCGGGAGACGGCGAGGATCGATGCGCTGGTGGCGAAGAAGGAGCGGCTGATCGAGCTGCTCCAGGAGAAGCGCACCGCACTCATCACCCGCGCCGTCACGCAGGGCCTCGACCCGAACGTCCCCATGAAGGACTCCGGCGTCGAGTGGCTGGGGGAGATTCCGGCGCATTGGGAGGTTGAGCGCATCAAGTGGGCTGCCCGCATGGAGAGTGGGCACACACCAGACAAGAAGGTGGATTCCTACTGGGTGGGCGGAGATATCCCTTGGGTGTCGCTCGCAGACACCGGGCAGCTTCGCGAAGTCGACTACATCGCGGATACGGCGGTCATGACGACCTCCGATGGCATTGCGCATTCGTCAGCGCACATCCTGCCGGCAGGCACCGTCGTGTTTTCGCGCGATGCGACCATTGGACTGTGCGCGATCACTCGCGCGGGTATGGCTGTATCTCAGCATTTCATCGGATGGGTATGCAGCGCTCGTCTCCAACCGGAGTACTTGCTTCTAGTTCTGAGGTCGATGACTCATGAGCTTGAGAGGCTCACGGCGGGCGCCACGGTCCGCACGATCGGCATGCCGGACGTTAGGAGCCTCGTGACACCGATCCCTCCAGTGCCGGAACAGGAGAGCATCGTCCTCCACGTACACAAGAACCGCTTGCGGATTGATGCGCTCGTCGTAAAGGTCCGCGACGCAATCGACCGCCTGAAGGAACTCCGCACCGCCCTCATCTCCGCCGCGGTGACCGGCAAGATCGACGTCCGGGAAGTGGTTTAGCCCCGTTGTCCCACTCCAGCCTGTTGCGGCTTCGACCTTTACTCTCCGGACAGCTAAAGCTAATCTCCACTAGCTTTACTTATCGCCTCCGCAACTAAAGCCGCTTCAGTTGGAGGGCGCATGCGCAGGGCAGCCACGGGAACATACGAAAGCACCGCCATCGCGGGCGAGGCCGTCCGGGCCTTCGTCCCTCGGGCGCTGCCCCCGAGCCCCGCGCTCCGGCTGGACGATCGCGTGCGAGAGGCGCTGGACCGCGCCCTGGTGTCCCTGGGGCGGCTGGATGGCGTCTCGAGCCAGCTCCCCGACACCCACCTCTTCCTCTACACCTACGTGCGCAAGGAGGCGGTGCTTTCCTCCCAGATCGAGGGCACGCAGTCCACGCTCTCGGATCTCCTGCTCTTCGAGCTGAAGGAGGCGCCAGGTGTTCCCTTGGACGACGTGGTCGAGGTCTCGAACTACGTCCGCGCGATGGAGCATGGCCTCAGGCGCCTGCGGGACGGTTTTCCGCTTTCCAATCGGTTGATCCGCGAGATCCACGGCATCCTCCTCTCGCGGGGCAGGGGGCAGGGCAAGTCGCCGGGCGAGTTCCGCTGTAGCCAGAACTGGATCGGCGGCACTCGGCCGGGGAATGCGCGGTTCGTTCCTCCTCCTCCGCAACGGATCGAGGAGGCCATGGGACAACTGGAGCGGTTCCTTCACGATCAGCCAGCCCGAACACCGCCCCTGCTCAAGGCGGCGCTGGCACACGTCCAGTTCGAGACGATCCACCCTTTTCTCGACGGCAACGGACGGGTGGGCCGCCTGTTGGTGACCCTGCTGCTCTGTGTCGAGGGCATCCTTCGAGAACCGATGCTCTACTTGAGCCTCTACCTGAAGCAGCACCGTGGGCGCTATTACGAGCTGCTTGACGCCGTGCGCCGCCATGGCGAGTGGGAGGAATGGGTCGAGTTCTTCGCCACCGGGGTGGCCGAGACCGCCGAGAGCGCGGTGACGGCGGCGCGCAGGCTCCAGGAAGTCGCCGACTCCGACCGCAAGCGAATCGCGGCGCTCGGTCGGCGGGCGGCATCCGCACCGGTGGTGCACCACGCGCTCCAGCGTACGCCGATCACGACCATCCCGCGCCTGGCGAAGAAGACCCGTCTCACGCTGCCGACGATCGCGAAGGCCCTGACAGTGCTCGGCGAGCTGGGCATCGCGCGCGAGATCACCGGAAAGCAGCGACATCGGATCTACAGTTACGATCGGTACATGAGCCTTCTCAATGAGGGCACGGAGCCACTATGACCCCCGAGATCTCCGAGCGCGCCTTCGAGGAAGCCATCGAGTGCGGGCTGCTCCAGCACGGCCCGGACGCTTGCGAGGGGGACGCGACCGCCGTCCGCGAGACGCCGCCGCCCTACGGCGATACTCCGCCGGGCGGCTACCGCAAGCGCCGTCCCGAGGACTACGACCGCGGGCTCTGCCTCTTGCCGCGTGACGTGGTGGACTTCGTGCTCGCCACGCAGCCCAGGGAGTGGCAGAAGCTCGCCCAGCACCACGGCGCGGCGGTCAAGGAGCAGTTCCTGACGCGCCTCACATCCGAGATCGAGCAACGCGGGGCGCTCGACGTGCTCCGGCAGGGCATCAAGGACTCGGGCTGCAAGTGCCGGCTCGCCTACTTCAGGCCCGCGAGCGGGCTCAACGAGGAGACGCGGCGGCTGCACGCGGCGAACCTGTTCGCCGTGGTGCGCCAGGCCAAGTACAGCACGAAGAACGAGAAGAGCCTCGACCTGGTGCTGTTCCTGAACGGCATCCCGATCTTCACCGCCGAGCTCAAGAATCCGCTCACCGGCCAGGACATCGGGAACGCCATCCGCCAGTACAAGACCGACCGCGACCCGCGCGAGCCGCTTCTCGCCTACGGCCGCTGCCTCGCGCACTTCTCGGTGGACCCGGACCTGGTCTACGTGACCACCCAGCTCGCCGGGCCGAAGACCCGCTTCCTGCCCTTCAACCAGGGGAAATTCGGCGGCGCCGGCAACCCGCCCGTGCCGCCCACGCGCAACGGCTACGCCACGGCGTACCTGTGGGAGGAGACCTGGTCGCGCGACAGCGTGCTCGACCTGGTGCGCCAGTTCATCCACGAGGTCGAGGAAGAGGACGACAAGGGGCGCAAGACCGGCAAGCGCTTTCTGATCTTCCCGCGCTACCAGCAGCTCGACTGCGTGCGGAAGCTCGTGACTGACGCGCGCGCGGCGGGCGCGGGGCAGCGCTACCTCATCCAGCACTCGGCGGGGAGCGGTAAGAGCTTCACCATCGCCTGGCTCGCCCACCAGCTCGCCACGCTCCACGATGCCTCCGATCGGCGCGTCTTCGACTCGATCGTGGTTGTCACCGACCGGCGAGTGCTCGACCGGCAGCTCCAGAGCACCATGCGCCAGTTCGAGCAGACCCTTGGCGTGGTGGAGAACATTGACACCACGAGCCGCCAGCTCAAGGAGGCGCTCGAGTCGGGGAAGACCATCATCGTCACGACGCTCCAGAAGTTCCCGGTGATCGCCAGGGAGATCGGGGAACTCCCGGGCAAGCGCTTCGCCCTGATCGTGGACGAGGCGCACTCGTCGCAGTCGGGGGAGAGCACGAAGAGCCTCAAAGCCGTCCTCGCCTGCGACTCGCTCGAAGCGGCGGAGGCCGAGGAGGCCACCGCCCAGTCGCCCGAGGAGGAGCTTGAAAGCGCGATCCTGACCGAGATGGAAACACGCGGCCGGCTTCCCAACCTCTCGACCTTTGCCTTCACTGCCACCCCTAAGCCCAAGACCCTTGAGCTTTTCGGCGTCAGGCGAGCCGACGGGAAGTTCGCGCCCTTCCACCTCTACAGCATGCGCCAGGCGATCGAGGAGGGGTTCATCCTCGACGTGCTCGCGAACTACTCCACGTACAAGGCCTACTGGCGTCTGCTGAAGAAGGTCGAGGACGACCCGCGCTACGACAGGAAGAAGGCGGAGTACCTGCTCAAGTCCTTCGTCGAGCTTCACCCACACGCGATCGGCGAGAAGGTGCGGATCATGGTGGAGCACTTCGCCGCCAAGGTGCAGGGCGAGATCGGCGGCAAGGCGAAGGCCATGATCGTCACCCGCTCGCGCCTGCACGCCGTTCGCTACAGGTTGGCGGTGGACAAGTACCTTGCGGAGCGCGGCCATCCGTTCAAGGCGCTGGTCGCCTTCTCGGGCTCGGTCCAGGACGGCGGCCGCTCCTACACCGAATCCGGAATGAACGGCTCCCCCGAGGCGCAGACTGCCAGGACCTTCGAGCGGTCCGAGTACCGGTTCCTGATCGTCGCCAACAAGTTTCAGACCGGCTTCGACCAGCCGCTGCTGCACACGATGTACGTGGACAAGAAGCTCGGCGGCGTGAACGCGGTGCAGACGCTGTCGCGGCTCAACCGCACGCATCCGGCGAAGAAGGGCGCGATGGTGCTCGACTTCGCCAACGAAGCGGACGAGATTAAGGCGGCCTTCGAGCCCTACTACGAGACGACGCTGCTCTCGGAGGCGACCGACCCAAACCTGCTCTACGAGATCCAGACCCGGTTCGGCGCGTTCCCGGTTTACACACAGGTCGACGTGGACGGCTTCGCCAGAGTCTATTTCGACGCCAAAGCCACGCAGGATCGGCTCTACTCCGTACTCGCCCCCGTGGTCGAGCGCTTCCAGGCGCTCCCCGGGGAGGAGCGGGAGGACTTTCGCGGCCAACTCACCGACTACGTGCGGCTCTACACGTTCCTCGCGCAGGTGCTGACCTTCGCCGACGCCGATCTCGAGAAGCTCTACGTCTTCGCCCGACACCTGCGGCGGCTGCTTCCCGGGACCCAGGCCGAGCTGCCGCGCGAGGTGCAACAGAACATCGACATGGAGTCGTACCGAATCCAGCAGACCGGGAGCGGCAAGATCGCCCTCGAACGCACGCCGGGTGTCCTCGACCCCGTGAGCACCAAGGGCGCCCACGGCACCGCGACGGAGGAGATGGAGACGCTTTCACGCATCATCGCCGAGTTGAACGAGCGCTTCGGGCTCAACCTCGGCCCCGAGCACCGCGTGACGCTCGGCCAGATGATGGAGAAGCTCGATGACGACGCGGCGCTCGATGCCGCGGCGCGGGTCAACACGCGCGAGAACGTGCGGCTCACCTTCGACCAGAAGGTCGAGCACGTGATCCAGGAGATCGTCGACTCCAACTTCGAGCTCTACAAGCGCATCACCGACGACCGTGCCTTCGGTGCGGCGATCAAGAACTTCCTCTTCGACCAGTACCTGCGTGCCCACCGCAACGCCGAAGAGCTGATCAAGCGCGGCGAGTCGAAGACGCTGGAGTTCAAGTCCACCCTGCGCTGGAACCTCAAGGACGACCTTCAGGACGACAAGGACGTCACGCACGCGGTGCTGAAGACCATCGCCGCGTTCCTGAACACGGAGGGCGGTGACCTACTCATCGGGGTCGCAGATGATGCTTCCATCGTCGGCATCGAGCGCGACCAGCTTGAGAGCGACGACAAGTTTCTGCGACATCTGGCGCAGGTGGTGCGCAACGGGCTCGGCGATCGAGCCGGGACGTGCATCGATCCGAAAACCCAGATCGTAGAGGGCAAGACCGTGTGCGTGGTGAGCTGTCAGCGCAGCCCCGAGCCGGTGTTCTTGAAGTGGAAGGGGATGGAGGCGGTACCGGAGGGTGACTACTTCGTGAGGAGCGGGCCTGGGACCGTCAAGCTGCCTCCCGACAGCGCCCGGGAGTACATTCGGACCCGGTTCGCCGGGCTCAGGGGCGAGAGGAAGCCCGATGCACGAGCACTCTGACAACCCGTGGTTGACCAAGATCCTCACGCCGGCGGAGGTTCGGAAGCTGGCTCGGGCGTTGAGGGCGATAGAACAGGCTCACGTCAGCGAGTTTCGCAGCGACATCTTCGTGAAGTATCAGGATCTGCTTGGACTGCATGATTGGGTGGAACGGTGGGCCGAGGCCAATCCTGTGCTTGCTCGAAAACTCGGCGTGGCGAATCCCTCGCGGCCTCCAAGGCGGAGCACGGCGGCCGCCCGCGCGGGTAAGCGCGAACCCTTGGGCGTCGAGCGAGGCCGCGGAGAGGGGAAGTGACGAATGCCAGGCGCAAGAGTCCAAGTCGTCGGGCGGCTCAAGCGGTTGCCGACGGCGACGTGATCTCTCAGCTCCGGCACCTCTTCAGACGCAATGGCTACGCTCGCTGGCAGCTTGGACGCCGTCTTGAGGAAGAAGGATATCGGCGATACAAGAAGGGTGACGAGATTCGCCTGGTTGCGAACTCGACTGCCGAGCTTGCGGCGATCCGGCGGTTGCTGGTTGCGGCTGGTTTTCGGCCAGGCCGGCCATTTGCCAAGGGCCGTCAGCATCGGCAACCGCTCTATGGGCGGCAGACAGTGGCGCGATTCCTGGCGCTTGTCGGTCATCGAAGAGCGGAGGCTCGCCGCCCTCAGCCTCGTCCCAGCGGCCGCGTCGGTGCCACGGGCTCCAGCGAACCGATCGTGACCCCGTCCGGCAGCTGCAGCGCCTTCGCTGGCTCCAGCACATCGTTGCGCACGACCGCGAGGCCGATCCACCCGTTGCTCTCCGCGACCGCGCTCGTGAGTACGCCCGCGGGCTTGCCGTCGGCGTGGAGGTCCACGGGCGTCGCGGGCGGAGCGCCCGCGCCACCCACGCGCGCCAGCCGTCGTCGCACACTTCGGTAGGTGATCAGGCGCATCAGCGCCTCCTGGCCGGTGAAGCAGCCCTTGGCGAGATGGACCTCGTGGGCGAGCCCCACCTCGAAGGGTGTGAACGCTTCGACGATCTCGTGGCCGTGAGCCGCGCGCCCGGTGAGGATCCGCGATCGCTCGAGGGCCGCGGCCTCTCCCGCGGGGCCGCTGCCCGCATCGCTCCCGACCACAAGGGCGTCGCCTGCGGAGACGTGCAGCCCGACCGGCACGCCGTCTCGCTCCGAGAGCATGCCCACCGCGAGTCCTGCCGAATCGTCAGCGCGGGAGACGGCCAGGCTCGACGACCTGTCCTCGATGCGCACGTCGTCGCGGAAGATGTGGCGGTCGAGGAACGCTGCGAGCTCGGCGCCCGGCGCGTCGTCGCGCACCAGCCATACGGCGGCGTCGGCGGTCACGCCCACCACCGCGCGGTGGATCAGTCGCCCGCGGAAATCGCAGAACAGCGTCGCTCGCACCTGCCCGGGGGCGAGGTCGCCGACGGCGTTGGTCGAGATGCGGTGCAGCAGGGCAAGCGCGTCGGCGCCCACCAGGCGCAGCGCGGTGGTGGCGCTCATCTCGGGGTCCGATCCTGGGTCTGCACGCGACGATGCTACGGAGCGCACGTCCGCACAGCAAGCGGCGCGCGAGCGTTGGCGGCGCGCCGGGGGCGATGCTACATTCGCGCGTCCTCCTTGGAGCCCGCGATGATCACCAGCGCCACCCTCGCCGATCTGCTCGAAACGCTCGTCAACATCCCCAGCGAGACGGGCCGCGAAGCCGCCATCGCCGAGTGGATGGCGTCCCGCCTGCGCGCGCTGGGCCACGGTGATCTGCTGCGCTCCGGACACTCGCTGGTGTGGCGCGGACCGCGGGGCACGCCCGCCCGTCCGCAGGTGGTGCTCGCCGGCCACCTCGACACCGTCCCGGCCAACGGCAACGCGGTCGCGCGCCGCGCCGAGGGTCGCCTCTACGGCCTCGGCTCGAGCGACATGAAGGCCGGGGACGCGGTGCTGCTGGCCCTGCTCGAGACGCTCGACCCCGAGCGGCTCCGCTTCGACCTCGCCGCCGTCTTCTACGAGGCCGAGGAGGGTCCGCTCGAGGCGAACGGCCTCACCCGGCTGCTGGTCGAGATGCCGTGGCTCAAGCAGGCGCGGCTCGCCATCCTGCTCGAGCCGACCGATCTGCGGGTGGAGCTGGGCTGCATCGGTTCGCTCAACGCCGAGGTGCGCGTGATCGGGAAAAGCGCCCACAGCGCGCGGCCGTGGCTCGGGGTCAACGCCGTGGAGCGTGCGGCGCCGTGGCTGGCGGAGATCACGCGCTTCCCGGTCACCGCCGCGACCGTCGGCGGGGTCGAGTATCGCGAGACACTTCAGATTACGACCTTGCGCGCCGGGCGGGCGAAGAACGTGGTGCCCGATGAGCTGGTCGCCAACCTCAACTACCGCTTCCCGCCCGACCGCACGCTGGCGCAGGCGGAGGTCCGGCTGCGCGCGCTGGTGCCGGCGGAGTTCGAGTTCCGCCTGGCGGACGCGGCCGCCCCGGGCCGGGTGTGCGACGACCTCGCCGAGGTGCGCGAGTTCGTCACCCGCTTCGGTGCGACCGTGGCGGGGAAGCAGGGCTGGACCGACGTCGCCCAGTTCACCGGCGCCGGGGTCGCGGCCTTCAACTTCGGCCCCGGCATCCCCGAGCAGGCCCACCAGGTGGACGAGTACTGCCCGCTCGAGAACCTCGAGACCGCCTATCGCTGGCTGGCCGACTTCCTCACCGGGGAGACGCGATGAACCAGCGCGAAACCGTTCGCACCGCCGCCGCGGGCGTGGCCGAGTCCGTCCCCGACGCTCATGCCGGTCGTCCGGGCCCGCTCAACCCGATCCTGACCGGTCCCGGCGGGTATCCGTTCGTCACGCTCGACCGCATGCGCCGGGCGCTCGCTCCGCCCGACCTGCGCGTCATCCACTTCGGCATGGGCGATCCGCGCGAGGAGACGCCCGAGTTCATCCGCGCGGCGCTGCGCGAGGGGATCACGCCGGTCTCCAGCTACCCGGCCGCGGCGGGGCAGCCCGAGTTGCGCGCGGCCGCCGCGCGCTGGTTCAAGCGTCGCTTCGGCGTGGACCTGGACCCCGAGCGGCACCTGCTGCCTGCCAATGGTACCAAGGAGGCAGTGTTCCTCATGGCGCTCGCCGTGGTGGGCCGGAACGGGGACGACGCGCGGCGGACGGTCGTGATCCCCACGCCCGCCTACCCGGTGTACGAGCCGGGCGCCCGGTTCGCGGGAGCGGACGTGCACATTGTCCCGCTGCGCAGCGAGGACGGCTGGAAGTTCGACCCCGATCGGGTGCCCGACGAGGTGTGGGCGCGCACCGCTCTGCTGTGGCTCAACTACCCGCACAACCCGACCGGAGCGGTGCTCGCGCGCGCCGACTACAAGCGGGTGAGCGAGCGCGCCCGCGCCTTCGGATTCTGGGTCGCCTCCGACGAAGCCTATGCCGAGGTCTTCTTCGATTCGCCGCCGCCGTCGATCCTCGAGTGCGGGTTCGGCAACGCGCTCGCGCTCCACACGCTCAGCAAGCGCTCGGCGATGACCGGCTACCGCTCGGGCTTCATCGCCGGCGACGAACGTCTCATCACGGCGCTCCGTCGGTTTCGGCCCAACGTCGGGGTCGCGACCCCCGACTTCGTCCAGCACGCGGCCATCGCGGCGTGGGATGACGATGCGCACGCCGACCGGCAGCGCGAGCGTTACGCGGTGAAGCGCACGCTGCTGCGCGACTACTTCAATCGCCGCGGCTGGGTGGTCGAGGCGAGCGAGGCCACCTTCTACCTGTGGATGAAGGCCCCGGGCGGCGACGACGTGGCCTTCGTGCGCGAGCTGCTGCGCGCCGGCGTGGTGGCGACCCCAGGTTCATTCCTGGGCGATGCGGGGGCGGGTTTCGTGCGCTGGGCCTTGGTACCGACCCTGGAGGACTGCCGCGAGGCGCTGACGCGGCTCGATGCGGTCACCGGCGCGGGGTCGCGATGAGCGGATCCGAAAGCCCGACCGGGGCCGGGCAGGCCGCCGGGCTGCCGGGCGAGCTGGTCGAACGTTGGGCGCGGGTGATCGGTGAAACCTACGAGGGGTCGCGGCCGCTCGATGATATGGAGGCGCGCGGCGCCGTGGATGGGGCGATCGCCTCGCTCGATGCCGGCACGTTGCGGGTCGCCGAGCCTGTCGGGGAGGCGGGCGAGGGCGAGTGGATCACCCATGGCTGGCTCCAGCAGGCGCTGGCGCTCTACTTCCGCATGCGCGTCTCGACCACGTTCGAGATCGGCCCGTTCGAGTTCCACGACAAGATCCCGCTCAAGAAGGGCCTCGCGGCGGCCGGCGTGCGCGTGGTGCCGCCCGGGGTCGCGCGCTACGGGAGCTTCCTCGAGCCCGGTGTCATCCTGATGCCGGGCTACGTCAACGTCGGGGCGCGGGTGGGCGAGGGGACGATGATCGACACTTGGGCGACCGTGGGCTCGTGCGCCCAGATTGGAAAGCGTGTCCACCTCTCGGGCGGGGTCGGGATCGGCGGCGTGCTCGAGCCGCCTCAGAGCCGGCCGGTGATCATCGAGGACGACTGCTTCATCGGCTCGCGTGCCATCGTGGTCGAAGGCGTCATGGTCGAGGAGGGCGCGGTGCTCGGCGCGGGCGTGGTGCTCACCTCCTCGACGCCGATCGTGGACGTGCGTGGCGCGACTGCGGTCGAGACGCGCGGCCGGGTGCCGGCGCGCGCGGTGGTGATCCCCGGCATCCGTCCCAGACGCTTCCCGGCGGGAGAGTTCGGCACGCCCTGCGCTCTCATCATCGGCGAGCGCGGCGCCTCGACCGATCGCAAGACGTCGCTCAACCTGGCGCTGCGCGAGTTCGGCGTCCCGGTGTGAGCCGCGCCGCGCCACGCCTCGACAATTGGCGCGCCCACCTGCCGACCGTCGCCCTGTTCCTGCTCGGGCTCGTGCTCTACGCGCGCGGGCTGGTGCTGGGGTTCGTGGGAGACGACCTCACCCTGCTCGACGCTGCGCTTCGCCACCCGCTCGGCGAGCTCCTGAGCGGACGCCACGGCATCCTCGGCTACTACCGCCCGGTCTCGCGCGAACTCTATTTCTGGGGGTGGGGCCGCAACGCAGGGCTGGGCCCAGGCGGGTTCCACCTGGTCAACGCGCTCACGTTCGCCGCGGTCGTGGTGATGATCGAGCGGCTGGGCAGGGCGTGGGCGGGGCCGCGGGCGGGCCGTCTGGCCGCGGCCGCGTTTCTGCTGTTCCCGCCGGGGAGCGCGCTCCTGGCATGGGTCTCCTGCGCGCAGGACCTCATCATGCTCTTCTGGGCGCTGGCCGCGCTCCTGCTGTACCGCAACGGCCGCCATGCGGCGACGGGCCTCGCGACCGTGCTCGCTGCGCTCTCCAAGGAGACGGCGGTGGTGCTGCCGGCGGCGCTCGCGGTGATGGACTGGCAACTCCACCCGGGCGCGCCGCATCGCGCGCGGCTCGCGCGCCTCGCACCGGGCATCGCCGGGCTCGGCGTGGCGGTCGCGGTCTCGGTCGCGGCGCGCGCCTCGTGGCCGGCGGGCGCCGCGATCACCGTCTGGTCTCCCGGGCAGTTCGCGGGCGCCTGGCGGCTGCCGCTCGACTTCGCGCACACGCTCCTGCCGCCCGACACCTGGGCTGGGTTCGAGCAGGCGCTTGGGGCCCAACCGGTCTGGCTGACGCTGGTCGCCGTGCTGGCGGCGTTCACGGTGCCGCGCTTCGCTCCGGCGGCGACCTCGCGGCCGACGCTCGCCGGATCCGCCTCCCGGGCCGCGCCCGGCTCGCCCGCATCGCGCCCGGTGCCGTCGGTCGTGTTCTTCGGCCTCGCCCTCGCGCTGCTCGCGATGCTGCCGGTCGGGTTCGTGATCGAGCGCTGGCGCGGCTACTTCTTCTCGCTCTCGGCGGTCGGGGCGGCGCTCGCCCTGGGTGCGCTGCTCGCCCCGCTCGCCCCGCCGCTCACGCGCGGTCTCCTCATCCTGGCCGCGGTGGTGAATTTCGCGGCCGGCGGGATCTATCGTCCGCTCGAGACCGGAACGGGGCCGGCGAGGCACCCGCATGTGAACTACGCGTTTTTCCGCGAGACCGGGGCGCTCTCCGACCGTCTACTCGCGGCGCTTGAGCCGTGGTGCGACGCCATCGGCGCGCTGCCGCGCACGTTCGTGGCCGGCGTGCCGCCCAACCAGGTATTCACGACGGCGATCGGCCCGGGACTGCGCATCACCTGCCGGGACACGGTCGCGCGCGTCCGCTTTCTCGCCGAGTTCACCCCGGCCGACGCGGGTGCCGATTTCGGCGTGTTGCGCTTCGATCCCGGCACGGTGCGGTTCACGCACGAACGCGCCGACGCGCGGGTACGCGCCCGGGTGGGCGAGGGGTTCCTGATCCACACCCGCTTCGACGTGGCGGCCGCCTGCTTCGAGACCGCCGCCGGCCCCGTGCCCGATCGTGAGTTGAGCTACCCTTTGGCGGTCGCGCTCGCAGCGACGGGTCGCGGCGTGGAGGCCCGCGCCATCTGGGGCGACGCCGTCGGGCGCGGCGCGGTGCTCGATGCCGCAACCATGGCGGGCCGGCTATTTGGAGGCCTCGGCGCGGCTCGGCCGGGCCGCGCCGGTACGTCGGCGCAGGGCGGATCCTTGGGCGCGGACCGAGCGCCCGAGCAGGCGCTCGTGCCGCTCGCCAGCGCCGCGCTGCGGGACCCATGGGAGGCTGAGCCGCACCGTGCGCTCGGCCGCGCCCTGCTTGCGCTCGGCCGCGCGCGCGAGGGCACGTTCGAGCTCGCGGTCGCGGCCGGCATCGGCCGCGAGAACCCCGACCTGGCGTGGCTCGCGCAGGGCTACGAGGCGATGGGGCTCACCGACGAGGCGCTGGCCGCGTACCGTCGTGCGCTCGAAACCGGCCTCGCGGGCGAGCTTTACGGCACTACCCGGGAGCGCTTCTTCGCCCTCACGCGCCGGGACGCTGACGCGCTTGACCGGCCCCAGACCCGCCCCTAGACTCGCCCCCGCAGCGTATGACTGCCCTGACGGCGGTCGGCCCCACCGGCCGTCCGCCCCTTTGATATGGGAGGCATCAGGATGGCCACCATCCGTCTCGAGGGTCTCTCGGTGTTCGGTCACCACGGCGCCCGGCCCTACGAGAAGGAGGCCGGCCAGCGTCTCGAGGTGGATCTCGAGCTGGAGCCGACCGACGACCGCGCGGAGACGAGCGACAAACTCGGTGACGCCGTCGATTACGACCAACTCTATCGCACGGTGCGCGAGGTGGTGGAGCAGCAAAGCTTCCATTTGCTCGAGCGCCTCGGCGCGGCGACGGCGGAGACCATCCTGAGCCGGTTCGCGGTGCGGCGGGTGCGGGTGCGCATCGCCAAGCAAAACCTGGGGTGGACCACCGGGGGCCGGGCGATCGTCGAAGTCGTGCGGGAGCGCGGAGCGTGAAGACCTACATCGGGCTCGGGTCCAACCTGGGAGATCGCGAGGCGCAGATCCGCCTGGCGCTCGACGACCTCGCGCGGTTGCCGGTGAGCCAACTGGTGCGCGCCTCGTCGCTCTACGACTCGGAGCCGGCCGGCGACGTCGAGCAGCCCAACTTCCTGAACGCCGTGGCCGAGCTCGAGACCGAGCTATCCGCCCGGCAGCTGCTGTGGAACCTGCTGCTCATCGAGCGCCGACTGGGACGCACGCGCACCCGCCGCTGGGGCCCGCGCACGATCGACCTCGATCTGCTGCTCTACGGCCAGCTGGTGGTCGATGAGCAGGACCTTCAGGTGCCGCATCCCGAGATGACCCGCCGCTCGTTCGTGCTGGTGCCCCTGGTCGAGCTGGACCCGCTGCTCGTCCACCCGGTCACGGGGGAGACGCTGACCGCCCATCTCACGTCGCTCAAGACACGGCCACCAGTGAAACGTGGCAGCCGTCTCCTGAACTAGGATGGCGGACAACCGCTACATCGTCGTCGAAGGGGTGATCGGGGCGGGCAAAACCAGTCTCGCCCGGCTGCTCACCGAGCAGCTGCAAGCCAAGCTGGTGCTCGAGGAGGTCGAGGAGAACCCGTTCCTCAAGGACTTCTACCGCGACCGCGACCAGTTCGCCTTCCAGACCCAGATGCACTTCCTGTTCAGCCGCTACCAGCAGCAGCGCTCACTGCGCCAGACCGAACTGTTCAGCGAGCGGATGGTGTCGGACTATCTGTTCCAGAAGGACCGCATCTTCGCGGGGCTCAACCTGTCGGAGCGGGAACTGGCGCTCTACGAGAAGGTGGTGGGCTGGCTGGAGCTCGAGGTCACCCGGCCGGATGTGGTCGTCTACCTGCAGGCCTCGACCGAGACCCTGATGGAGCGGATCGCCAAGCGGGGCAGGCCGTTCGAGAAGGACATGGACCGCGCCTACATCGCTTCGCTCAACGAGGCGTACAATCACTTCTTCTTCCACTACCTGGAGGCGCCGCTGCTGGTGGTCAACACCAACGGCATCGACTTCGTGAACGACCCGGACGATTTCCAGGACCTGCTCAAGCGCATCCGTACCCACCGCGGGGGGACCGTGTACTACGCGCCGATCGAGAAGGGGCAGGCGACATGAGCGACGAACGCCCTCCGGGCGGCCCGCCTGTCGGCAAGCTGCCCCGGGGCGAGTCCCTCGGCGCCGCGGGTTTTCCTGGTGGGACAGGCGGGCCTGGCGGGACGGGCGAACCTGGCGGGACAGGCGGGCCGGGCGACAAGGCGTCGCCGCGCCCGCGTTTCACCGCCCCGCGCATCATCGAGATGAAGCGTCGCGGCGACCCGATCGTGGTGGTCACCGCCTACGACTATCCGACCGCCCGCAACGCAGACGCGGCGGGGGTCGAGATCCTGTTGGTCGGCGACAGCCTGGGCACCGTCGTGCTTGGTTACGAGAGCACGCTGCCGGTCACGGTCGAGGACATCCTCCATCACACGCGCGCGGTCGTCCGCGCCAGGCCCACGGCGCTGGTGGTGGCCGACATGCCCTTCATGTCCTACCAGGTGAGCGACGAGCAGGCGATCCTGAACGCCGGGCGGCTGGTGAAGGAAGGGGGTGCCGACGCGGTCAAGCTGGAGGGCGGCGAGCGGGTGGCGCCCGCGGTCCGGCGCATGGTCGAGGCCGGCATCCCGGTGATGGGCCATCTCGGGCTCACCCCGCAGTCGGTGCTCGCTTTCGGTGGATACAAGGTGCAGGCGCGCGGCGAGGCCGACCAGGAGCGCCTGCTGCGCGAGGCCGGGCTGCTCGAGCAGGCCGGCTGCTTCTCGCTGGTGCTCGAAGGTATCCCCGCCCGGCTCGGCGGGCTGGTCACGCGGGCGATCGGAATCCCGACCATCGGAATCGGCGCCGGGCCTCAGTGCGACGGGCAGGTGTTGGTGAGCCACGACCTGCTCGGCTTGTTCCTCGGCCACCAGCCGAAGTTCGTCCGGCGTTACGCCGCCCTCGGCGATGCCATGCGCGAGGCGTTCGGCCGCTACTCCGCCGACGTCAAGGCGCGGCGCTTCCCATCGGACGCGGAGTCGTATTGATGCTCCGCACGCACCGCGTCGCGACGGTGCGCCACGCCGTCGCGGTCTGGAGGCGGCGCGGCCGTCGCGTGGCGTTCGTGCCGACGATGGGGGCCATCCACGCCGGGCACCTGAGCCTGGTCGCCCGCGCGCGCCGCGACGCCGATCGCGTGGTGGCGAGCGTGTTCGTGAATCCGCTCCAGTTCGGCCCGAGCGAGGACTACCGGCGCTACCCGCGCCCGGTGCGTCGCGATCGCGCGCTGCTCAGGGCGGCGGGGGTGGATCTCCTTTGGGAGCCGCGGGCCGACGAGTTCTATCCGCCCGGGCACCTCACGCGGGTCCGGGTGGGCGGGATGGACGAGGCGCTCGAGGGCGCCTCAAGGCCCGGCCACCTGGTTGGCGTCGCCACGGTGGTCTTGAAGCTGCTCAACGTCGTTGCGCCGGACACGTTGTGGCTCGGGCAGAAGGACGCCCAGCAGGCCCGGCTGGTCGAGCGGATGGTGGAGGACCTCGATCTGCCGGTGCGCGTGCGCCGGGCGCCAACGGTGCGCGAGCGTGACGGTCTGGCGCTCTCCTCGCGCAACGCCTACCTGGCGGACGAGGAGCGGCGCCAGGCGGTGGCGTTGTGGCGCGGCCTCGATGCCGCACGGGCGCGACTGCGGGCCGGGGAACGCTCGGCGGCCACGATCCGCGCCGCGGTACGCCGAGCCTGGCGCGCGTTCCCGCTGGTGCGGGAGGACTACGTGGCGGTGGTGGACGCGGACCGCCTCGAGCCGGTGTCGCGGGTGCGCGGTCGCGTACTGGTCGCGGTGGCCGCCCGGGTCGGGCGCGCGCGGCTGATCGACAATCTCGAGTGGGGCGCCAGGTGAGCCCCGTCCGTCACGCTGACACCATCGCGATTGTCCTCGCCGCCGGCCAGGGCACGCGCATGAACAGCGATCTGGCCAAGGTGCTCCATCCGATGTGCGGGGAGCCGCTGCTCGCCCACGTGCTTGCGGCACTCGCCGAGACCGGGGTGGGCCGGGTGCTGGTGGTGGTCGGCCACCAGCGTGAGCGCGTGCGCGAGGCCTTCCCAGAGCCCAGGGTGGAGTGGGTGGTCCAGGCGGAGCAACACGGCACCGGCCACGCGATCCAAATGGCGGGCCCGGCGCTCGCCGGCTTCACCGGCACCCTGCTGGTCGTGTGCGGCGACACCCCGTTACTGCGGGGGGCCACCCTGCACGCGCTGCTCGAGCATCACGCTGCGAGCGGCGCCGCGGTCACCGTGCTCTCGACCCGCGTGCCGGACGCCTCGGGCTACGGGCGCATCGTCCGTGGCGCCCGTGCCGAAAGGGTGGCGATCGTGGAGGAGCGCGATGCCACGCCCGAGCAGAAGACGATCGACGAGATCAACTCGGGCATCTACGCCTTCCGCTACCCGGTGCTCGATGCCGTGCTGGGCCGCCTCACCACCGGGAACGCACAGGGCGAGTACTACCTGACCGACACGCTGTCGCTCATCCAGGATGCCGGGCACCGGGCGGAGGTCCTGTGTGCCGAGGACTGGCGCGAGCTGCTCGGCATCAACACGCCGGACCAACTGGCCGAGGTCGAGCGCATCCACACGCGGCGCCAGGGCGGGTTGGGGCCGGAGCAGGAACGGAGGTAAAATGCCGCGCGATACCGGGGTGGACCACCTGTGGGCGCCGTGGCGAATGACTTACATCGCCAAAGCCGACAAGGTGCGCGGGTGTCTCTTCTGCAAGACAGGACGTCAGCCTGACGACCGGTCGCAGTTGGTTCTGGCGCGGCGTTCCCATGCGTTCCTGATGCTCAACCGGTTCCCGTACAATCCGGGTCACCTGATGGTCGCGGTCACGCGACACGCCGCCCGGTTCGGCCAGCTGGTCGGCGACGAGCGGGCGGACCTGCTCGAGCTGGTGGCGCTGGCCGAGCGGGCGCTGGCGGTCGAGTATCGGCCGCACGGCGTCAACTACGGGGCCAATGTCGGACGGGTGGCCGGCGCGGGCTTCCCGGGACACTTGCACCTGCATCTGGTGCCGCGCTGGAACGGGGACACGAACTTCATGCCGGTGGTGGGAGGGACCAAGGTGCTGCCGGAGTCGCTGACCCGCACATGGACCCGCCTGCGGCGGGCGATCAAGGGGCTGGCGCCCTCCCTCAAGACCGGCCGTGGCTCGCGGCGCTAAGGGCGTCAGGAGGGGCGGCTCCCAAGGAGGCTCCAAGGGCGGTGGAGTCGCGCGCATCGCCACCGCTGCTCTGGCGGTGGTGGTGGCCGCGCTGGTCGTCTCTTGGGGCTACGCCATGTTTCGGCCCGGGGTCGAGACGACGCGCGACCTCGCCACGGTCGGCACGCCGGCCCGGCGGGTCATCCGGGTGCAGGTCTTGAACGGTTCGGGGGAGGGCGGCATCGGCTCACGGGTCGCGTCGTTCCTGCGGCAGGGCGGCTTCCACGTGGTGGAGGTGCGCAACGCCGACCGGCCCGACTATCTCGCCACCATGGTGGTGGCGCGGCGTGCGGACCCGGCCTCCGCGCGCGCGGTCGCCCGCTTCCTGGGCGGCCCGCCGGTGATTCGACAGTCGTGGGATTCGGATGTCGCGGATGTCACGGTGGTGCTCGGCAGCGACCGCAGCCGGCTCCACCTGGACGATTGACCAGAGGGAGGCGAGACCTTCGTGTTCGGACTCGGTGGAAGTGAGATCGGCCTGGTGTTCCTGATCGTTCTGCTCATCTTCGGGCCCAGTCAGATCCCCAAAATGGCGCGCGGGCTGGGGCAGGCCATGCGGGAGTTCAGAAAGGCGCAGCGGGAGATCACCGACGAGGTGAACCGCGAGGATCCGCCGGCGGAGAAGCCGGCGGAGAAGCCGGCCGCTTCGGATAGCTCGGGCCCGAAGTCGGGGTAGCGCCGGGCGAGAGCCCGGCATGACTCCGGAAGCCCTGAATCCGGGCGTGCCGTGGCGCCCCGGATGTTCGGCCTCGCCTACAGCCCGGCGTCGCCCCGGAAGTCCTGTACCTTGGCCTTCGAGCGCATCTCGGCGATCCAGCCGGCGAAGAACGCCTGCTGGCGCCGACCGATGATGTCCTGGGTGATCTGGGGCTTGAGCTGGTCGAATGCCGCAGGGTCCGCGGGCGCCCGCTTATCCACGCGCACGAAGTACCATCCCGCCAGGGTCTCGATCGGTCCGACCGTACGGCCGGGCTGGGCCGCGAAGGCGGCGCCCAGTACCTCCGGGACCGGGGCCAGTCGCTGATCGGGCTGCGCCCGGCTCATCGACTCGACGGTGAAGGCGGTCATGCCCGCCGCCTTCGCGGCGTCCTCGATTCGCGCGCCTGCGGCGATCGCCTGGCCGGCCTGCTGCGCCGCCGGCTTCGCCAGAGCGACGCGCGTCTCGACCTGTGCGATTTGGCGAAGCTGCTCCGCGATCTCCTCCTTGGGCGGGGCGCCGGCGCTTCGCTGGGTGGCCACCTGGACGATGACGAACTCCTGCGGGCCCTGAATGAGGTGACTCACCGCGCCCGGCTTGGCGCTCAGGCCCCAGTCGGCCGCCTCGGGCATCGTGACCAGCTCAGGCGGCGCGTTGCCGTAGTCGTAGAACCCGGTTTTCCCTGTGGCCAGGCCGTTCTCGGCGGCCGCCTTGCCGAGCCCGATCCGGGCCGCCCGGTCGCGGATCTTCTTGGCCCTGTCGGACTGTTCGCGGAGCGAGCTTTCCCCCGCGCGGACGCGAATCGCGAGCTGGGCCACGCGCAAGTTGGGGATCGACGAGACCGGGTCGGGGATGCGACTGATCACCTTGAGCACCAGCCAGTACGGGCCGTCCTGGAACGGTTCGCTGATCTCGCCCGGCTTCAACGCCGCCATCTTGGCTTCCATGGCCTGGCCGAACTCATGGGGCTGGAACACGCGGTTGATCTCGCCACCGCGCGCCGCGCCAGGGCCCTCGGAGTAATCGCGCACCAGTGCTGCGAAGTCCTCGCCACGCCGCGCCCGGTCGCCGAGCCCCTGCACCTGCTCGCGCGCGGTGCGGACCTCATCCGGCGAAAACTTCATCGGGATCTGGAGCAGCTCAAGCTGGGTGCGCGGCCCGGAGGCGAAGCGGCCCCGGTATTTCTGGTAGGCCTGCTCGACCTCGGTCTCGGTCGGGGCCGCCACGTTCGCCTGCTGCGAGGGCGGGAATTGCAGAATGGTCACGCCGACGCGCTCGAAACGGTCCCGGTAAGCCTGGCGCAGCTCGGGCTCCGACAGCTTGAGCGAGGCGAGCAGCCGCTCCTGGAGCTTGCGCAATGGCAGCTGCTGGCGGGCCAGATCCTCGAACGGCGCCCAGTTGTTGCCGGGATCCTTCAGGGCGGCCACGTACTTCTTGGGATCGAACTTGCCGTCGGTCTGGAAGGCCGGCGCCTGGGCCAGCATCGGGGGTGGCGCGGACTGGAGCGCCAGGACGACCTCGCGATCGGTAACCTTGAGCCCCAGTCGTTGCGCTTCCGCGCCCAGGAGTTGCTGCGTGACCAGCCCCCGCCACGCCTGGGTCTCAAGCGCCCTCGATTCCTCGGGGTCGGCATCCGATCCGGTCTGCTGGAGGAACGCCTGGCGCTGCTCGTTGAGGGCGTTCGCGAAGTCGGTTCGGGTGATGGGGGCGCCGTTCACCGTGCCCATGTCGCCACGCGAGCGGGCGCTGAGCGAGGTGTCGAGGCCGACGCCGACGAGGAATACGAATCCACCCAGGAAGGTGACCACCGTGACGATGATCAGGATCCACCAGAGCGTCTTCGTGCGCTTATTGCCCATGCGCAGGAACTGAAGCATTCGGGACTCCGGAGATGGCTGAGGTCTTATGGGTTGCGGCACGCGAGCGAGCGGCCGCGCAGTCTATCAGCGACAGGTGGGTCGAGACAACGATGGAGTGTCGCGCGAGGTGCCGCGGAGTTGTGACTGGCGCCGGGAACGCCAGCCCGAACCGCCCGCCCGAGCGCGCAGGGCGGCCCGTCCCGGTACGCTCGCGATTGCGGGGTGGGGGTCCGTGTGCTACCCATAGCGGTGTTACAGCCTGCGAAACGCTACCGGGAGGACCGTTGACCACGCGCAGCGAGACTGTCACCCGCCCCATCGAGCCCGCGCCCGGCGGCCCCGCGCCCGCGCCCGCGCCGCGCCCCGCCCCGCTGGCGCATCACGTGCTCGACGCGATCGAGCAGGGCGTGGTCGCGCTCGACCGCGAGCGCAAGGTGGTCTACGCCAACCGCTGGATCGAGGACCTCATGGGGCTCGATCCCGAGGGGCTGCTGGGGCTCGCGGGCTCGCGGCTCTTCCCGGGCGCGGACGCCCGCTGGCTCAAGGGGGCGGCGCGCGAGCCGCGCGATTTCAAGCTCGAGGCCGAAGGCCGCGAGATGACCCTCAAGGCCGAGGCGATGCCGATGCGTGACGCCGAAGGCGGCGTCATCGGCTCGGTCATCCTGGCCGAGGCGATCTCCGAGAGCGAGGACGGTGAGTTCCAGAAGAAGATCGACCGGCTGGTCTCGCTCGGGGAGCTTTCGGCCTACGTGGCCCACGAGATCCGCAACCCCCTGACGGGCATCCGCACCACCGTCCAGTTCGTGGGCTCCAAGTTCAAGCCGCGCGACCCGCGGCGCGAAGACCTCGACGACGTCATCAAGGAGCTGGACCGGATCGAGCAGATCATTACCGGGCTGCTCATGTTCGCCCGCCCTCCGGCTGCCCGGCCGCAGCCCTGCGACCTGCACCTGGTGCTCGAGAAGACGCTGGCGATGATCGAGCTCCAGCTCGGCGACGCCCAGGTGATATTGCACCGCGATCGGACCGAGAACCTGCCGCTGGTCTATGCCGACCCCGACCTCACCCAGCAGGTGTTCCTCAACCTGTGCCTGAACGCCATCCAGGCCATGCCGGAGGGCGGCGAGTTGCGGGCGGCTTCCGCCGTGCGCCGCTACCGGACGCGCCGCTCGATGGTGGACATCTCGTTCAGCGACACCGGCGTCGGCATCCCGCGCGAGCTGATCGAGAAGATCTTCGACCCCTTCTTCACCACCCGCTCGACTGGGACCGGGCTCGGCCTGCCGATCTCGGTGCAGATCATGCGCGAGGTGGGCGGGGTCATCACCGCGAAGAACAACTCCGGGGGCGGAGCGACCTTCCGGGTCTCGTTCCCGGTCCCGGCCGAGCCGCCCGGCCGGCCCGAGGAGTGACCGCCCGGTGAAGATTTCGGTGCTGGTCATCGACGACGAGGTCCTGATCCGTAAGTCCCTCGCCAAGGTGCTCAAGGCGAGCGGCTACGCGGTGGAGCTGGCGAGCACCGGGGCCGAGGGGCTCGAGAAGACCTCGCAGGTGCGGCCCCAGGTCGTGATCCTCGACATGCGCCTGCCCGACACCGACGGTCTCTCGGTGCTGCGCCGGGTGCGGCAACTCGATCCGCTCATCCAGGTCATCGTCATCACCGCCTTCGGCGACGTGCAGTCGGCGGTGGAGGCCATGAAGCTCGGCGCATGCGATTTCCTGCGCAAGCCGTATGAGATGGAGGACATCGTCATGTCGGTCGATTCGGCGGGGAAGGGATTCCGCCAGGCGACCGAGCTGGACCTCTATCGGCGCAAGGCCTGGAAGCACTACTCGGGGGAGGAGATCGTCGGCCGCTCGCCGGTCATCCAGGTGGTGCGCGACCTGATCGACAAGGTGGTCCGCAGCCAGGCGACCTCGGTGCTCATCACCGGCGAGAGCGGCACCGGCAAGGAATTGGTCGCCCGCGCAATCCATTATCGGAGCGACCGCGCCCAGGCGCCACTGATGGCGGTGAACTGCTCCTCGTTCCACGAGAACCTGCTCGAGAACGAGCTGTTCGGGCACGAGAAGGGCGCCTTCACCGACGCCTCGGAGGCCAAGAAGGGCCTGGTCGAGCTGTGCGACGGCGGCACCCTGTTCCTGGACGAGGTCGCGGACATGGTGCTGCCCACACAGGCCAAGCTGCTTCGCTTCATCGACCAGCGCAACTTCAAGCGGGTGGGCGGCGCCCAGGACATCGCGGTGGATATCCGGATCGTCGCCGCCACCAATAAGGATCTCGAAACCGAAGTCCGCACAGGGCGTTTCCGCAGCGACCTCTACTTCCGTCTCAAGGTGGTCAGCATCCATCTGCCGCCGCTCAGGGACCGGGGCGACGACATCCTGCTCCTCGCCCGGCACTTCATGCGCGAGTTCTCTCGCAAGTTCCAGAAGCGCTTCGACGAGCTGGCCGCGGGCGCCCAGCAGCTCTTCCTCAGCTACCGCTGGCCGGGCAACGTGCGCGAACTCAAGAACGTGATCGAGCGGGTGGTGCTGCTCGAGGACGACGAGCAGATCGAGGTCGGTCATCTGCCCTCCGAGTTGCAGGGCCGGAAGATATCGGGCGATGAGGCGATCCCGTTGCCGACGCTGGCGCAGATCGAAGCCGATCACATCAGCGAGGTGCTGCGCCTCACTGCCGGGAACAAGAGTCGCGCCGCGCGTGTCCTCGGCATCTCGCGCCAGGGGCTCATCGAGAAGTTGCGGCGGCTGCGCATCGAGGAAGGCATCGGTCGTCAAGTCTCTTGACACCCACAAGGATCTGGACACCTGCCTTCATCTGTAGTTGCGATAGTCGCTTAGGAGTTACGTCCCGCGTAATCTCCAAGTTTGTTGACGGTTAGGAGCGTTCTCCACCGCGCCATCCACAGTCCGCGCGCGTGCCTTCGAACGCCTCGCAAGAATTCTTCGCTCATATCCACAATGACTTAGCTCGCATCGTGCGACGACACTGGGTCCGATGGCACGGTGGGTGCTGGTGCTTGTGCGAGGCCACGCGCGGCGCTCGGGCGACGCGCGACTGCGCCGCCTCGGCCGCCGAACACGCGGCCGTCGCCAGTCTCGCGACGAGCGAAGGCGATCTCGCCGCACAGAACTAAACACTTGAGGAGGTGATTCTAAATGGCAAAGAAGAAGGCCGCGAAGAAGAAGGGCACCAAGAAGAAGGCTGCCAAGAAGAAGAAGTAGGCAGAATTTCCGGACCTGGCACGTCCTCGGGGGATTGGTCGGCGCGAACCGTTGACCAATCCCCGACTGCTTTCAGTGCCAACGCCGCGAACCTCACGAGCGATTCCCCTCTCGTCTACAACGCCCATGGCTGTTCAGCAGCGCTTGGGCGACCTCAAGCACATCGGACCGACGCGCACGATCGTCGAGCGCGACAGCCGGCTGGTGGCCCGCGAGATAGGGCTGGAGGCTTCGAGCTAGGGCTAGCCGTCTTCCTCCAGCTGCTAAGCGACGGCTCGCCCATGGATGGGCGGGCCGTTCGCGCGTCTGGGGGGGCTCCGCGGTCGGGGGGAGCCGTGCTTGGCTCGCGAGAGATCGAGGCGTCTTGCTGCGGGTCGCCGGCGGTTCGGCGGAGCCGTGCTAGCATCGCGGTCCGGCCTGCTCCACTGAGCCACCCTCGAGGCTTCCGTTGACTCATCCCGCCCCGCCACCCGACGCCTTCATCCGCATCCGCGGGGCGCGGCAGCACAACCTCAAGAACATCGACCTGGACCTGCCGCGCGGGCGGCTCACGGTGATCACCGGGGTTTCGGGCTCGGGGAAGTCATCGCTAGCATTCGACACGCTCTACGCCGAGGGGCAGCGGCGGTACGTCGAGTCGGTGTCGAGCTATGCGAAGCAGTTCCTGGACCGACTGCCGCGGCCGGACGTGGACTCGATTCAGGGGCTGACGCCGGCGGTGGCCATCCGGCAAGTGTCGGCGGCGCGCAGCGCGCGCTCGACCGTGGGGACGGCGACCGAGATCCACGACTACCTCCGTCTGCTGTTCGCCCGGCTGGGTACCGTCCATTGCGGCAAGTGTGAGCGCCCGGTCACGGCCGACAGCCCCCAGAGCATCGCGCGCGAAGCGGTCGGCTGGCCGGCAGGGGAGACGCTGCTCGTCCTCGCCCCGATCGCCATCTCCGAGCGCCTCGCGTGGGCGGAGCAGGCGGGGCACCTGCTCACCGCCGGCTTCACCCGCATCCTGATCAGCGACGAGGTCGTTGCGCTCGATCCGCTGCCGAAGCTCAAGCGCGGGACGAAGCAGGTACGGGTGGTGGTGGACCGGTTCACCTGGCGACCGGAGGAGTCGCAGCGGCTGGTGGACTCCTGCGAGCAGGCGTTCCGGCGCGGCGAGGGTCGGCTCGATCTGAAGCGCGGCGACCGTCCCCTCGAGCGGCGGAGCGAGCGCTGGGAGTGCGCGCACTGCGGTGCGGCGGCGCTGCGGCCCGAGCCGGCGCTGTTCTCCTTCAATAGCCCGCTCGGCGTATGCCCCACCTGCCGTGGATTCGGGAACGTGCTGACCTTCACCGAGGATCGCATCGTGCCGGATCCGGGCAAGACCCTGCGTGAGGGGGCGCTCGACCCGTGGGCGCGCTCGTGGCGGAAGGTGTTCTGGCCGAAGCTGGAGAAGCTCGCGCAAGAGCGTGGCATCGCGCTGGACGTGCCGTGGAAGAAGCTCCCCGCCGCGCACCGAAAGCTCCTCATCGAAGGCGGCAAGGAGTTCCGCGGCGCCATCCCGTTCCTCAAGCGGCTTCAAGAGAAGTCCTACAAGGCCGGCAACCGGTTCATCGTCAAGCGCTACCAGACCTCGCTCGCGTGCGAGGACTGTGGCGGCCGGCGCCTGCGGCCCGAGGCGCTGCGCGTGCGCCTTGGGGGGCGCTCGATCGCCGACGTGTGC
>CAYONG010000144.1:0-2631 GCA_964405235.1 uncultured bacterium
GGTTCATGGCATCTCCGCGCTCAGTTGGAGAGCACACCCTTGTCGAGATGCAGCACGCGGTGGGCGCGCTCGGCGGCATGCGGATCGTGCGTCACCATGATGATGGTCTTCTTGAACTCATGGTTCAGCCGCACGAGGAGGTCGAGGATCTCCTTGCCCGACTTGCGGTCGAGATCCCCGGTGGGCTCGTCGGCGAGCACCAGCGTCGGGTCGCTGACCAGCGCGCGCGCGATCGCCACGCGCTGCTCCTGGCCGCCCGAGAGCTGACGCGGGAAGTGCTTGAGCCGGTCGCTTAAGCCCACGATGTCGAGCGCATGCCTCGCCCGCTCGAGCCGCTCCTTGCCCTTCATCTTCACGAGCAGCAGAGGCAGCTCGACGTTCTGGATCGCGGTGAGCACCGGGATGAGGTTGTAGAGCTGGAAGATGTAGCCGATGTTGCGCGAACGCCAGCGCGCGAGGTCGCGGGGCTTGAGGCGCCCGATCGACTCGCCGCCGACGTTCACCTCACCCGATGTGGGCTGGTCGATGCCGCCGATCAGGTTGAGCAGGGTGGTCTTGCCGCTGCCCGACGGCCCCATGAGCGCGACGAAGTCGCCCTCGGCGATCTCGAGCGAGAGTCCGGCGAGCACCGGCACCGCCTGGGTGTCGCGGCGATACTCCTTGTGCACGTCTCTGACCGTCACCAGCCCCATGGATCCTCCTGTTGTGCCAGATCACGCGGGACATCGCGCCGGGCATCGCCACGCGCCTTGCTCCGGCGGATGCCGAGGATATCCGCTTTCAGCTGCCGCGGACACGCACCCGCGTCCCTTCTCTTAGCCCGGCCGGGACCGCGAGGATGACGCTCTCGCCGCCTGTGAGTCCCGAGCGGATCTCCACCTGCTCGCCCCGCGCCGGTCCCGGCTCGACCGTCCTCGAGACGGCGCGGGCATTCTCCACGATCCATACGCGGGCGCCGTCGCCACCTTGGACGATCGCCGCACCCGGGACAAGCACCCGTCGCGGGGTGCCGGTCGCGGCGGCCGTGCCGTCCTCGGAACCGGCGAACTCCACCTTGGCCCCCATCTCGGGCAGGATGCGCGGATCGCGGTCAAGGATCGCGACCTTCACCTGGACCGTCGCCTTCTGGCGGTCGGCGGTGGGGACCACCTGCCGCACACGGCCCGCGAACGACGTGTCCGGGTAGGCGTCGAGCGTGATCCGACACGCCTGGCCGTTGCGGATCCGGGCGATGTAGGCCTCGTTCACGTCCACCTCGACCTCGAGCGTGCGCAGGTCGGCCATGGTGGCGATGGCGCTGCGGGTGAGCCCGCCGCCCGCAGTCGAGGGGGCGACGAACTCGCCCACCTCGGCGTCTTTGCGCAGGACCGTGCCGTCGAAGGGCGAGAGCACGATCGTGTTGTCGAAGCTGGCTCGTGCCACCTCGAGCTGGGCGCGCACGGCGTCGACCTGGGCGCCCAGCGACCGGAGTCGGGCGGACTGGTTCTCGAGCTCCGCGTCGGACAAGAGGCGCTGGCCGTGGAGCTTGGTGGCACGCTCGAGATCGCGGCCGGCCTGCTCGTGCTCGATCACGACCTGCTGCACGCGCGCCGCCGCCGCATTCACCGCCGCGCGGTAGTCGTCGTTCTCGAGCCGCGCGATGACCTCGCCGCGACGGACGACCGAGCCCTCGCTGACCCCAAGGTAGGCGAGGCGGCCGGGCACCTTGGCCGAGACCGAGGCCTTGGTGCGGGCGACGACGTAGCCGCTGGCGCTGATGCCACCGCCCGATGCGGCTCCACCGCCGATCGCCGAGGCGACGGCCACCTGCACGTCCATCGCATGCGGGGAGAGACGGGTCCAGGCGATGACCGCCACGATCACCGCCAGGAACGCAGCCCCGATGACGATCGCAATGAGCCCCCGGCCGACGGGCGTGGCCGCGGGCTCGGAACGGTCGATACGCAGTCGTGAGAGGTCGGGCGGGGTCGCGTTCATGGGAGTCCGTTGGCGGAGAGTGTGCACGCAACCGTATCCAGCCCCGCGCAGCCGGTCAAGGCGAGCGATCTGGCCATCGAAGATCCGCGCCCCGCATCTTGCGTTCCGGGAACCCTGCCCCTAAACTTCGCGGCCGAAATCCACATCGGGCCGGTCGTCCTGCCCGTCCGTCAATAGCCCTCGTGAGGGAGCCATGACCTTCGTCATCGCCGAGCCGTGCATCGGCGTCAAAGACAAGTCCTGTGTCGAGGTGTGCCCCGTCAACTGCATCTACGAGGGCGAGGACATGTTCTACATCCACCCCGACGAGTGCATCGACTGCCAGGCCTGCGAAGCGGCCTGTCCGGTGCAGGCGATCTTCCCCGACAACGGCGTGCCCGAGAAATGGCAGTCGTTCACCGAGAAGAATCGCGCCTTCTTCGATAAGAAGTGAGCCCCTCGCGTCGCCGGCGAGCTCGATGATCCGGCCCCCGCGGGGTCGCGATCCGGGGGGGAACGCCCCGTGACCCTCGAAACCCTTCCCACGCGCGAGCAGGCCCTCGCCCTGCTCCACGAATGGGTCGCGAATCCCAACCTGCGCAAGCACTGCTACGCCGTCGAATCGGCGATGCGCGCCTATGCCGGCAAGTTCGACGGCGACCCCGAACGCTGGGG
>CAYONG010000145.1:0-2853 GCA_964405235.1 uncultured bacterium
CGCTTCGAGGCCGTGCTCGCCTCGGCCCGCCGCGTCATCACCGCCTCGCCCCAGCGCCTGGACCGCGGCAGCGTGCCCTTCCAGTACGCCAACCAGCTGTTGCTGGGCCTGGCTCGCATCCGCGCGCGGCAGATGCATACGGACCTGGTGCCGCTCGCGGTCTGGGACGGACGACAGAGCCAGGTGCCCGGCACCACCTCGTGGACCCTCGATCGCTGGCGGGAACTGGGCCTCCAGGTGGAGATCATCCGCATCGGCGACCTCGAGGCGGGCCAAGCTTCCTCACGGCCACTGCGCGCGCGAAGACGCGCGTGTTGACCGATGCCGTTGGCCCGTTCAACACCGTGGTGCTCGAGATCGAGGTCCAGGAGTTCGGTGACTTCGAGGGGTTCATGAAGGAGTACGAGAGCCGGAAGGACATACGCGAGCGCATGAAGGGCTACACCGAGATGTACGTGTCCGGGAAACGAGAGATCTATCGCGTGATGTAGGAGAAAACGGGCTCCTCTCAGATTTCCGTAAACGCAGGGGCGCGGGGCTGATCCGGCTGATTCGAGGAGCTTGACGAGACGAGACGTCCTGGTTCATCCATGGCCCTTCTTCTTCGCGGAAGGGGGGTCAGAGGGATGAACCAGAACGAGCGGGATGATCTCGCGATCTATCTCGGGCTGCAAGAGTTCGAAGTGGCGTTGGTGGAGGTGGAGGCGTCGCGCCGCCGGGGCCGGATCAAGGTGATGAGCCTGGTCCGGCGCTGCGGCTCTTACCGCTGCCCGGACTGCGGGCGGGAACACGCCGAGGGGCTGTTCGAGGAAGCGGAGTCGATCCGCTTCCGGGACTGCTCGGTCGGTGACTTCGAGACCTACCTGGAAGTGGAACCGATGCGGGTGGCGTGCTGCGGGGGGACGCGGATCGAGCGGCTGCGGTTCGCGATGCCGGGGTTCCGGATGACGCAGCGGTTCTTCGAGCGGATCGCGGCACTGTGCACGCGGCTGCCCATTGCGGCGGTGGCTCAGATGGCGAAGTTGTCGTGGGCGACGGTGGCCAAGGTCGATGGGCGGGCGATCGAGCTGGGGCTCGGAGATCGCGCGCTGGATCTGACGAAGCTGCGCTGGATCGGCGTGGACGAGGTGTCGTGGACCGGGGGCCGCAAGTACTTCACGATCGTGACCGATCTCGAGAGCGGTCGGGTGGTGTGGATCGGCAACGGCAAGGGCCGCCGCGGCCTGCTGCCGTTCCTGCGCGCGCTGGGAGCCAAGGGGCGGCGCAAGATCCGCGGCGTGGTGAGCGACCTGGGCTATCAGTCCATCCTTGCCAGCCGGCTGCGGCACGCGGTCCACGTGCTCGATCGCTTCCACATCGTCCAGTGGGTCAACGAGGCGCTCACGCAGCTGCGGCGCCGGTTGTTCTCGGGCGCGCCGCGCGACGAACTGGGACGCACGTTCAAGGTGAAGAAGTGGCTGCTGCTCTCGGCCCGCGAGAACCTCGAGCGCCACGATCGGCTGCAGCTGGACGAGTTGATGGAACTCAACCAGCCGCTCTACCAGGGCTACCTGCTCAAGGAGCAACTGCGTGGGATCCTCCGCTATCCCTGGCGCTACTTCGGCGTGCTGCGGGCGCGGCTCCACGGCTGGATCTTGGCGGTGCTCGGCAGCGGGCTCAAGGAGTTCGAGCCGGTGGCGCTCCGCCTCGCCACCCACCTCGACGCGGTGATCGCTGGTCACCAGCACGACGTCCCGCTCGGCCTGGTGGAGGCCATCAACGGCAAGATCGCGGCGCTGCGCCGTCAGGCGCGTGGCTACCGCGACCCCGAGTACTTCAAGCTCAAAATCTTCCAGCGCTGCTCGCTGCCCGACAATCCGTGGGCTGTGATCGTGCTGTGATTACGGAATTGTGAGAGGAGCCCGTTTTGGCGCCGGTCCGCTGGCGGACGCGGTGATCGCCGCCCACGCGGCACGGAGGCACCATGCGCCTGCGTCATGAGCCGATCGATCTGACGACCACGTTCGAGTTCCGCATCGCCGTCGGCGCGAGCCACGGACACGCGAACACCATCGTCCATCTCGAGCACGACGGGATCGAGGGGCTCGGGGAGGCATCGCCCTCTCATTACTATGGGGAGAACCGCCCGCTGGTCGAGTCGGCGCTCGCCGCCTGGGCGCCCTGCCTCGGCGACGACCCGATGGACCTGGACGCGATCGAGCGGCGCATGCACGCGGTCCTGCGGGGCCACGGGGCGGCGCATGCGGCGGTCGACATGGCCCTGCACGACTGGATCGGCAAGCGCCTCGGGGTCCCGGTGTGGAAGATGCTCGGGCTCGATCGGACGCGCGTCCCGCTGTCGTGCGTCACGCTCGGCATGGCCGCGCCGGAGGAGATGGAACGCAAGCTCGAGACCGTGATCGACTTCCCGATGATCAAGGTGAAGCTCGGCGCCCCGGGCGATGTCGACAACCTGCGCCGCATCCGCACGCGTTACAAGGGCCGCATCCGGGTGGACGCCAACACCGCCTGGCGGCCGTCCGACGCCGTGCGCGTGCTGCGCGAGATCGAGCCGCTCGATATCGACCTGGTCGAGCAGCCGGTGGCGCGCGAGGATCTCGACGGCCTGCGCTGGGTCCGCGAGCGGAGTCCCATCCCGGTGTACGCGGACCAGAGCTGTCACCAGCTCGGCGACATCGCCAACCTGGTGGGCCGCGTGGACGGCGTGAACCTCAAGCTCATGAAGACCGGCGGTATCCGCGAGATGCTCCGGATGATCCACGCCGCGCGCAGCCACGGCCTCGGCGTCATGCTGGGTTCGATGATCGAGTCGAGCCTCGCGCTCTCGGCCGCCGCCCAGCTGGCGCCGCTCGC
>CAYONG010000146.1:0-6582 GCA_964405235.1 uncultured bacterium
CGGGACGTCGGAGCGGTTCTGGATCAATCTCCAGGGTCGGTATGATCTCGAGGTTGAGAAGGACCGGTTAGCCCACCGGCTCCTGTCGGAAGTCCAGGTGTTCAAGAAGACGAGTTGAGGTCTAACATCAGCATGCAGCGGCCGGCGCTGCGCGCCGCCGCTGATGCTGCGCGTTAGGCTGCTAAAGCCAGCATGGAGATTCCTTGATGGTGCGCACGAAGTCAGTGTGGAGTCCGATTGATCGCAAGAGCGATGGCATTCGAATTCTTGCCACGCGCTTCCGCGGGCGCGGGATGCCGACGAGCCGCTACGACGTGTGGATGCCGTCGCTTGCTCCAAGTGAGCGGCTCTTGCGGAACGGCCAAGCGGGCCGGATCACCTGGGCGCAGTTTCTCCGGGAGTACCGCCGTGAACTGTTCATGGATGGCCCCGTTGATGCGCGGAGCCGCACCATCAAGAATCATGGTCAGAAGTTCACGCTCCGGCTCATCAAGCGGCTCGCCCGACGTGGCCGCGTTACGCTGATGTGCCATTGTGCGGAAGACCAGCGACAATGCCACCGACACGAACTTCTGCGCGTGATTCGGAGCGATCGCGTGTAGCTGCGCAGCCTAACCCCGCGCTGCACCCGACGGCCGCTACACTGGCGCTGAGCGGCCGCGGGTGAGCGCGCACGTTCGCCAGTCAGTCTGGGAGCCTGTTATCATGCCCTCCATGTCGACGACCCGAGGTGTCGGGTCGCGATCCGCGAATCGCTTGGCGGCGCGCCGTCTATTCGAATCCGAACGGCTGTTCTTGGACTTCCGGGAGCTGACCCCATACTGCTTCCGTCCGCTGGCGATCTCCTTCGCCAGCTTCCGCGCGTATGAGGGGTTGGAGACGTGCCCAGACGAACCCCTGGTATCGATAACCGCGTCTTGTGCGTGTGCAGGCTCCTCAACCGCCACCCCGACCCACACCGCCATCGCCGGGCTTCGGCTCGCCGCCCTCACACGGCCCCCGGCCCGGGCGGCACCTCGCCGCGCAGCAGGCGATAGACCATGCCGCGCCGCCTGAGCTCCAGCACCGGGCGCCGCGTGCCGCCCCAGGATTCCTTGAAGCTGATCAGCCCCTGGGCGTCCGGCGGTGAGCCGCCGAGGTTGTACTCGTGGAATCCCTTCTCGCACAGGTCGCGCATCACCCGGGCGAAGATGAGATGGTTGGGTCGCAGGTCCAACTTGCGAACGTCCGAGACCGTGAGCCAGTTGATCGCGCTGCCCCGGTAGGTGAAGTGCAGGCTGCCGGCGATCGGGTGGCCCTGGTGCTCGACCAGGTCGTAGCGCGCCAGCCCCGACGGCACGAGGTTGCGGAAGATGCGCTGGTAGAGCGAGAGCGGCTTGGGTAGCCCGCCGAGCCTGCGCACCGTCCGCACGGCGAGCGCGTGATAGGCGTTCACCCCCCGCGTATCGGTGACCGGCCGCACGGTGAGCCCATGCTCCTCGGCCTGCTTGACCCTTGAGCGGATGTTGAGCGGGAGCAACCGAAAGAGCGCCTCGAAATCCGGCCCGAGCGGCCGGACGTGAGTGGATCCCTCCATCGAAATCAGATCGGCGGGCAGCTCGTCGCGCTTCCCCTCGTACCAGGTCAGCTCGGAAAGCATCACCCACGCGTGCCGCACGAGCTGGGCGTAGCCCTCGAGCAGCAGGCGGCGCACGCCGGAAGGATCGGGGTGACCACGCCGGACGATCGGACCGCTGTAGGTCCCATAGGGCATGGCCAGCACGCAGCGCCCGAGTGGGCCATCGTGGATGATGAGGCCGAGGGCGCCGACGTAGCCGGCCTCGTCGGGGAGGACGACCGCCTCCCAGCGGGCCCCGGGCCACTCGGCGATCCAGAGTCGCGCCCAGGCCGAGGTGTGAAAGACGGTGGCGGTATCGGACCCGGCCACCAGGGCGTCCCACGCGGCAGGGTCGGGCGGCGACACCAACTCGACCGGCGGCGTGAGCTTCACGCCGCTAGACTACACCGCGTCGGCGCCGGTCCGCCACGTCGGACGGCCCGGGCGGCGACCATGCCGGACCGTCCTGCTGTCGCCCGCTCCGCCCCTGACGGGGGCGTCACACCGCGTCGCTGAGGCTCGAGAACGTGAAGTTGGCCGCCTTGATGGCCGGCACGACGGAGTTGCCGGTCCGCACCGCCCCGGTCATCCCGATGATGTTGTTGAGCAGCACGCCCGGGCTTTCGTTGAAACGGAAGTTCATCACCGGGTAGGCGATCTTGCCGTTCTCGATCAGCCACACGCCGTCGCGCGTCAGGCCGGTGAGCTGCATGGTCTGCTGGTTGACCACCCGGATGTACCAGAAGTGGGTGATGAGCAGCCCCCGCTCGGTCGAGGCGATCAGCGACTCCAGCGTCTCCTTGCCGCCCTCGAAGACGGTGTTGCCCGGGCCGGGCGTGGGCTCGCGGTCGTTCTTCTTCGCCCAGTAGCGATCGTAGGACAGGTTCTTGAGCACGCCGTTCTCGACCCAGGTGATGGGAGCGCTCGCGAGCCCACCATCGCCGCCGCCGCCGCCGAACCCACCGCCACCGCCGCCACCGCCGCCACCACCACCGCCACCGCCCCACGGGGAGCCGGGCCGCCGCGGGTCGAGCGGATCGCTCTTGATGGTCACCGACTCGTGGAACACCTTCTCGCCGACCAGCGTGCCTCCGCCCTTCTTCGAGAAGTACGAGCGGCCTTCCTCGGCGGCGCGCGCGCTCAGCGCGAAGCCGAAATTGAAGCCAACCAGGTCCGCGACCGCCGCTGGCTCGAGCACGACCGTGTAGTCGCCCGGGTCGAGCTTCTTCGGTCCGGCGGACTCGCGCGCCTTGCGGAGCGCCGTTGCCGCGAGCTTCACGGCGTCGATCTGGCCCACCCGGTGCGATGCGTCCTCGGCCCACCCCGAGCCGGTGCCGTCAGCGGTGCGGGCGGTGGCGCTGAATGAGGCGCTCGTGCGCCGGAAGTAACCGAAGTTCCCGGCCTTGTTCGCGATGCACTGCACGGCGCCGCCGTTCTGGAAGAACCCGCTGCTGTTCATGTTCTCTTTCGCTGCGGGCTCGACCACCGCGCGCACCCCCGGCACGCGCTCGGCGGCCGCGAATGTCTCGGTGGCCTCGTCGTACGCGGCGATCGCGAGGTACTTCTGCGGCGGCAGCGCCCCCACGTACTCGGGGTCGGGGGGCAGCAGTCCGGCTAGCTCCTCGGCTCGCTTCATCGCGCGCTCGAGCGCAGCATCGGCGGTCTCGTTGAGCGAGACGCGACCGGTCCGCCCGTCCCGGGTCACGCTCACCACGACGTTGATGGACTCATCCGCGCCCGAGGTGCTGATCTCGTTGTTGGCGAAGCGCGTGTTTGAGCCGCGCCCGAACGTGAGCGATACGGAGGCGTCCGGCGAGCTCGTGAACCCAAGGGCGCGCCCTGTGATCTGTTGGCATTCTTTCTCGGTGGGGAGCATGGCTTACTCCGTACGCAGGACGTTGATGCCGCGGAACAGGGCGGGGGCGCAGCCGTGGCTCATCGCATTGGACTGGCTCGGCTGGCCCTTGCCGTCGTTGGTGAGACCGAAGTTCTGCCAGAATCGCTGATCGGCGATCCCCGCGCAGGCGTTCCAGAAGTCGGTGGTCTTAGCCTGGTAGGCCACGTCGGCGATCATCGCGCCCTTCTTGCCGTTCTTGATCTCCCAAAAGGCGTCGCCGCCGAACTGGAAGTTGTAGCGCTGCTGGTCGATCGAGTAGGAGCCGCGCCCCTCGATCAGCACGCCGTCCTCGACCTGCGCGATCAGGTCCTCGGGTGAGGTGCCGTCAGGGCCGGGCTTGAGCCACACGTTGGGCATGCGCTGGAACGGGATGCTGTCGAACGAGTCCGCGTTGCAGCAGCCGCGCGAGGCCTTCTCGCCCACCAGGTGCGCCTGGTCGCGCGTGGTCTGGTAGGACTGGAACACGCCCTCCTTGATGATGTCCCAGGAGGTCGCCTTCACGCCGTCGTCGTCGTAGCCCACGGTCGCCATGGCCTGCGGCAGCGTGCGATCGCCCTGGATGTTCACCAGCTTCGAGCCGAACTGGAGCTTGCCCATCATCTTCTCGGGCGGCGCCAGGAACGAGGTGCCCGCGAAGTTGGCCTCGTAGCCCAGCACGCGGTCCAGCTCGGTCGAGTGCCCGATGCTCTCGTGGATGGTGAGCGCCAGGTGGGAGGGCATCAGCACCAGGTCCTTGACCCCCGGTGTCACCGAGGGTGCTTTCAGATGTTCGACCGCCTCGGCGCCGATCCGCTCGGCGTTCTCGAGCAGCCCGCAGCGCTCGATATGCTCCCAGCCGGCCGTCATCGGCTGCACCTGGAACGAACGCGACTTGTTCTTGCGGGTCATGAAGTCCACCGCCGACGCGCCGAACGAGGGCGCGGTCTGCAGGATGAACTGCGAGATATAGGAACCTTCCGTCGAGGCGAAGTACTTGTCCTCCGAGCGGAACGTGAGCGAGGAGTTGACCCCCATGACGCCCGGGGTCTTGCGCGCCGCCTCGTGCACCGCCTGCAGCAGCGCCAGCTTGTCCTGGATCGGCACGTCGAATGGATCCTTCTCGAACGGCGTCGCGTAGCGGTCCTGGTATGGCGGCACCGGGGCGAGCTGGACCGGGCGCTTCTGGAGCGCCGCATTCGCCCTGGCGATGCCGACCGCCGCGGCGGTGACGCGCGCGATCTCATCCTTCGTGACCCGCGGGCTGGCGGCAAAGCCCCAGGTCCCGGAGTGCAGCACCCGCACGCCGAAACCGAACGATTCACTCTCGATGGCGGCCGGCACGTGGTTCACCTTGCCGCTCATCATCCCCGCCCCGCGGTCGGGGCTGGTGCGGAGCGACACCGTCTGGTTGCGGTAACGGTTGATGCGCACGTCGGCGTAGGAGCAGCCCAACTTCTTCGCCTGGTTGAGCGCGACGTCGGCGAGCGTCTTGATCTCGCCCTGGGTGAGCGGTGCGGCCTCGAGGCGCTGGACGGTCCAGATCCCGGGGGCGCCCAGCATATCGGTCACCACTGCGGCTCCCGCGGTGATGCCGATGGTGCGGATGAACTCGCGTCGGGTGAGTTTCACGACCGGTCTCCTGGCTGCGGTGGATGGCGGTGGGACGTAAGCGAAGGAGGTTAGCACCGGGGGCGGGTGCGCGCACCAACGACTGTCCGCGGCTGACGAGCGTGGCGATTCGGGGGACGGGCGCGGGGGAGGTCGCGGACGGTCGCTGTGAACACGGCGTCCGCGCGTGGAGCCTCGTGCCGCCGCCGGTGCTAATCCCCGTCGTCGCGCCGGTATTCGCGTTTGATCTCGAACGGCGGCATGTCGTCGCGAGGCTCGCGCCGCAAGGTCAGTGTGAACGACTTGCCGTCCGGGCTCAACGCGAACAACTGCGTCGCGCGCCCGCCCCGCTCGTCCTCGCGCAGGGTGAGCAGGCGCCGCCCGCTCCACGAGGCCGTGATGTGCAACGCGTCGGGTTCGACCGTGCCCGCCTTATCTTGAGGAAGTCCGAGGACCAGGACCTCAATCGGCAGCCCCTGCTCGAAGAGCACCACGGTGCTGTCGGTCTGCTTGATGAGCATGCTCGCGGGCGGCCGCATCATGAGCCGCTCCTCGGGGCCGCGGGGTCGCTCTCGCGAGCCGCCTTCGCCGGGTCCTTCGCCCGGGCCAGGCGGGCGTCTGCCACCGCCCATGCCGCCGCGCATCCCGCCGCCCCCCATGCCGCCCCCCATCCCGCCTCGAGCACCGCGGCCTCCCGATCGACGCATCGCCTCCATTTTCTCGCGCGCGGAATCGCTCTTCTCGACGTCGAGCTTCCAGACGCCGGCGAGCGTCGGCCCGCCGGACGGCTCCTCTTCCGTTGCACTGGTCGGGAGCGCGCTGGCGACGGACGCGATGGCGATCGCACCCCACAGGAGTGATCGCCGCCAGTGTGACGATGGTGAGAGCCGTAACGGGGTCATGCTCGTTCCTCCGAGCCCGGATCATACGGGATGCGGGCGCCCGGTCCACATTCGCTTGGACGAACGACAGGGCAGGAAGTTCCGTTCCGGCGAGGCGATGGGGACGCTCGCCGTTCTCGCGAGGGGTCGTGTATCGTCCCGCGATGCCGATCGCGCCCGATCACCTGCTCGCCCTCGCGCTCGCCGTGCTGTTCCCGGTTCGGGCCGCGCTCTTCGGCTACCGGCGTCTCACCGCCGCCGATCCCGCCGACGTCCCGCGCGTGCGCCTGCGGCTCTACCGGCAGGGCATTGGCATCCAGTGGGCGCTCGCCGCCGCGACGGTCGCGCTCTGGGCGTGGCAGGGCCGGCCGTGGAATGCGCTCGGTGTGGTCCCGAAGCTCACGTGGGGGCTGCTCGGCGTCACGGTCGGGCTCGTCATCGTGGTCGTCTATGTGCTCGTCCAGCGCGCGAAGGCGCTGCAGGACGACGAGGCGCTCGCCGGGGTCCGCCGACAGATGCGCAACCTCGAGCGCATGATGCCGCGCAGCGCCGAGGAGATGCGCTGGTTCAATCGGCTCGCGGTGACCGCCGGCATCTGCGAGGAGCTGCTCTACCGCGGC
>CAYONG010000147.1:0-10221 GCA_964405235.1 uncultured bacterium
AAGCTGATCGAGTGAGGCCAGACGCTGGCCCCCGCCGATGATCTCGCCGAAGCCCTCGGGTGCAAGGCAGTCGCACGAGAGGCACAGTCGCGGATCGGCGGGATCGGGCTCGGTGTAGAACGCCTTGACCGCCGCCGGGTAGTGGGTCACGAACAGCGGACGATCGTATCGCTGCGAGAGCGCGGTCTCGTCGGGCGCCCCCAAGTCGCTGCCCCATTCGAACGGCAGCCCGTGCTCGATGAGGATCTTCGCCGCGTCGCTGTAGTGGAGCCGCGGAAAGGGCGCCTGAATATTGGCGAGCTTCGAGGTGTCGCGTTCGACCCGCTTGAGCTCCTCGCCGCAGCGCTCCAGCACCCGCGCCACCGTGCGCACGAGCAGGCGCTCCTCGAGCTGGATGACGTCCTCAAGGGTCGCAAACGCCCACTCCGGCTCCATCATCCAGAACTCGATCAGGTGACGCCGCGTCTTGCTCTTCTCGGCGCGGAAGGCGGGGCCGAAGCAGTAGACCTTCCCCAGCGCCATCGCCGCGGCCTCCATGTACAGCTGGCCGCTCTGGCTCAAGTAGGCCTTCTCATCGAAGTAGGCCACCTCGAACAGCGTGGTCGTGCCTTCGCAAGCGTTGGGCGTGAAGATCGGGGCGTCCACCAGCACAAACCCCTCGGCGTTCATGCAATCGCGAAAGGCGTCGATCACTTGGGCGCGGATGCGCAGGATTGCGGTCTGCCGCGGTGAGCGCAGCCACAGATGCCTGTGTTCCATCAGGAAGTCGGTGCCATGCTCCTTGGGCGTGATCGGGTAGCTTTCGGCAGCGGCGATCACCCGGATCGACTGCAGGCCCATCTCCACACCGCCCTGGGCGCGCGCATCGGCCCGCAAGGCGCCCCGGACGACCAGCGACGATTCCTGCGCCAGCGTCTCGCACGCTTCCCATTCCGCGGCACTCAGGTCGTTGCGGCCGGCGACGCACTGCATGAGCCCGCTCCCGTCCCGCACGACCAGGAACTGCACCTTGCCGCTCGAGCGACGGTGCGTGAGCCAGCCGCGCAGCTCCACCGTCGCGCCGACGTGATGCCCCGCGTCGGCAATTCGGACCCAGGGCGGGGTCGCGGTCACTCCGTCCACTTCCATCGGCGGATCCCCCGTCGCGTGCCACGGCGGGCGGGACGAGCGTGCCCCGCGCCGGGCGGACCGGAACATGAGACCGGCAACAGACGTCAACGATCGTGCCGGTTCGGGAGGGCGTTAAGCGTTCGGCGGTGGGCGCCGATAACCCTCGCGGATGCCGGGCACGTTACGGACGCCCCTCTCCACTGTCAAGGGACTGCGCCCCATGATCTTCACCCATTGGCGGTCGCTCGTCGGCCGCGGCTTCCAGCATGACGCCGGGCGCCGCGAAACGAGCGATTCACCGCTTCACCGACGCGGCCGCCCGCTCGCGGTCCTCACGGTTGTCGTCCTGCTCGTCACCGCGTCGGCGCCCGCCCCCGCGGATCCGACTTCCGGCGGCGCCAGCTTGTCACCCACGCCGGTCACCCACGCCGGTGAGCAGGAAGCGCTCGCGCCCAACCCGCCCGAGGGCAGTGCGGCGGGCAGCGCCACGGCGCGGTCGGCCGTGCCGCCCGCCGATCTGGGCGATCTCGGTGCCTGGCTCGACTTCAAGCGCGACACCCACAAGCCCGCGCTTCCCGACGAGGCCCGCCTGTTCTATCGCCGGGGCATGCTCGCGCAGCGGGACGGCGATCTCCAGCAGGCGATCCGCTTCGTGCGAGGCGCCGCGGAGCTGGATCCGACGTTCGTCACGTCGCACCTGACGCTCGCCTCGTGGGCCCTGACGCGCGACCCCAGCCAGGCGCTCCTGCGCTACGCGGTGGTGCTCGACCTGGTGCGTAGCAGCTTCCTGCTCCAGATCGAGTTGGTCGCGAACCTCGTGTTCTTCACCCTGCACGGGCTGTTCCTGGGGTTGCTGGTCACGTCGCTGCTGCTCGTGGCCCTCCATCAGGCAGAGCTTCGCCACATCTGGCACGAGCGGATGAGCCGGCGGCTCGCCCTCGGCAGCTCCCGGGTGTGGGCGTGGGTCATCCTGACGGTTCCCTTCGCGGCGGGCTTCGGCCTCGCGCTCCCGGCCGTGGTCTTCATGGGGATGCTGTGGCCGCTGCTGCGGGTGCGCGAACGCCTGGTCTTCGTGGCGATGCTGATTGCGCTGGCGGCGGCGCCGCTCTCGGGCCACATCCTGGGCCGTCTGGCGATGCCGCTTCGCGAGGACCGCGGCCCCCTCTACGGAATCTCGGCGCTCCCGGACGGGGCGTGGACGCAGTCCAGGCAGGCGTCGGTGACACGCCTCGCCGGGGAACATCCCGACAACCCATTTCTACAGTTCGGCCTCGGCTGGATGGCCCGCCAGGGTGGGGACCTCCCCACCGCCGAGAGCGCGTACCGCCGGACGCTCGCCCTGTGGCCCCAGGATGCGCGCACGCTGAACAACCTCGCCAACGTGCTGGTAGAGCAGGGCCACATCGGCCCCTCGATCGATCTCTACCGGGCGGCCATGACGGCCGATCCGGAGAACGCCGCCGCGCCATTCAATCTGTCCCTGGTCTACACCCGTCAGTTCGAATACCGGGCGGCGAGCGAGGCCACCGCCCGCGCGTCCACGCTCGACTTCGAGCTGGTGAAACGTCATCAGGCAATGGGCACCGCCGACGGAGTCCTGCCGATGGCCGACCAGTGGATCGCCCCCGCCACGTTCTGGACCTCGGTGCTCGCCCCCGCGGACGCGACGGCGCCCGAGGTGGCGCTTCCTCCGGTCTGGAGCGGGCGGGTCGAGACCTCCGGACCGCTCTTTACCGTCCTCGCCCTCGTGCTGGCGGCCGCCAGCGTCGTGCTCGGGACACGTTGGCAGCACTCGATCCCGTTGCGACTCTGCCACAACTGCGGGCGGGTGGTGTGCCGGCGCTGCTCGCAGCGCCGCCGTGAGCTCGCGCTCTGCCCGGCCTGCGCGGGGCAGGAAGCGCTTGCCGAAAGCCCGGAATTCGCGCGCGTGCTGCTCGCCCGCCTGCGTTCGCGCCGGGAACGCGGCCAGCTCATCGTGCGGACGACCCTCGCCGCCCTGCTGCCCGGCTACGGTCTGCTGGCGCTGCGGCGCGTCTTCCGGGCCACGCTGATGATCGCGGGCGCGGTCCTGCTCACCGCACCCTGGTTCGGCGTCTCCGCGCCGTTCTCTTATCACTCCTGGCCCGGTCTCGGCGCCGGCGCCGTGTCACCGGTGCTGCCGTTCGCCGGGTGGTTCCTCATCTATTCCAACTCCCTGCTCGGGTACTTCTCGCAGGCGGCCCGCGCGGCCGAACAAACGGCGGCCCTCGTCGCGCCGGCCCGCAGCCGTCCCTTGGCGGCGGGTCGGGTCGAGGCGAAGGCCGCATAAGGAGCCGCCGTGGCGCTTCAGGGTAACCTCAACGATTTCACGGTGTCCGAAATTCTCCAATTGCTCGGCACCCAGAAGAAGACCGGCTGCCTCGTGATGAAGCGCGACGCGGAGAACGTCGTCATCTACGTGAGCGACGGGCGCGTGGTGTCGGCCCGCGATCCAGGCATGCGCTCCGACGACCCCCTGCTCGCGTTCTTGCGGGCTATCCATCGGCTTCCCGAGGAGCAGTACCGCGGCCTGCTGACCCTCAACCGGGAGACCGGCCGGGATCTCGAGGACCTGCTGCTCAACGGACGTTACATGGAACAGGAGGAGCTCTCCTCCTACGTCGAGCGCCAGATCCTCGAAACCCTGCTCCGCCTCTCGAACTGGGACGTCGGCACCTACCGCTTCGATCCCGCGATCTTGTGGAAGGGCGCGGGGCTGGTGAAGCTCAGCACCGAGGGCGTCCTCATCGAATCCGCGCGGCGGGTGGACGAGAGCAAGCGTTTCCAGGCGTTGTTTGCCGACCCGCACAAGGTGCTCGGCGTCCGCGACCTGCCGGATCCCGAGGAGCCGCTCTCCGACGAGGAGCGCGAGCTGTTCGGGATCATCGACGGCAAGCACACGATCGCCGAGGTGACCTCGGCGGCGCCGCTCACCGAGTACGAGACCCACGAGGCCCTCCACCGCCTGATAGAGGCGGGCTGGGTCGAGATCAACGGCCGCAGGGACCCGGGCCACGAGGCGGCCGAGACGCCTGCGCGCCCCTCCCCCGTGCGCCGTCGCGCCCTGGCCCACGAGCTGTTCGCGAGCGCAGCGGCCCTGGTCGCGGTGGCGACGCTGCTGGCGGGCGGCCACTTCGTGACCCGCGCAGCGCCCGCGGAGCGGGGCCCCACCGACGTATTTGTCGCCACCCAGATGCGCGACCTGCGCAAGGTACTCGAGCTCTACCAGCGAGAGAACGGAGGCTTCCCAGAGCGGCTCGAGCAGCTGGTCGATGACCACTGGCTCTCCGCCCGCGAGATCGAGGTGCCGGGTCACCGGCTACTCTACCGACGCCAGGGCACGGGCGCCGACTATCGGCTCCGGCTCGAACGGGAGCCCTGAGCCGGGTTCTACTGCGGACCGAGCCACCACGCGACGGCCGCGGCGAGATCGTCGCACACCTGGTCCGGCGCAGGGCCCGCGGCGTCGGTACGCAGCTCCTCCTCGCGCCCGTAGCCGGTCCGCACCAGGACACCCCGGCCGCCCGCGATCCGACCGGCGGCCGCGTCGATGCGCTTGTCCCCGATCATCACCGAACCCGCCAGTGAGAGATTGAGATCCTCCGCGGCGCGCTCGAGCAGTCCCGTCCGCGGCTTGCGGCACGGGCAGCCCTCATCGGGACGATGGGGGCAGAAGTAGATGGCGCTGATCTCGACCCCGTGCACGCACAGCCGCCGGCGCAGGCGGGCCATGACCGCGTGGACGTCCGCGGCCGTGAACATGCCGCGCCCCACCCCCGACTGGTTCGACACCACGATCAGCGGGATGCCCGCTTCGGCCAGGTTCCGCAGCGCGCGTCCCACCCCCGGCAACAGCTCGACCGCCTCGGGATCCGAGAGATAGCCGGTCTCCCGCACCAGGGTCCCGTCACGGTCGAGGAACACACCCGGCCGCGCCGCGCCGCCCCGGTGTCGGGCGAGCGCCCGCTCACACGCGCGCTCCAACACCTCGACGTCCGGGTGGGCCGCGCCCTGCGCCACGCCGGGCGCGATCGGGGCCCACAGGCCGATGCGCTCGTGCGCCAGCCCGCGCGGATCGGCGCTCAGACGATTCGCTTCCCCTTCCTCGACCAGGGCCACCGAGAAGAGCGAATCCCACGCCCAGCGCTCGAGCCACCCCCAGCGGTCGAGCCCCGCGACGTCGAGATCCAGCAGCATGACCTGCGCGCCGGCGAGCCAGCCCGCGAACGCGGTGCGCAACGGAGCCTTCCCCCCGCCGACCACGATCTGCGCCCCCCCCGGTCCAGGTATGGAGCGGGCACGGGATCCAAGGGACGGGTGCGCGACCTGACCGTCAGGCGTTTCGCCAGAGGCGCCGGACCAGACGACCTCATGGCCACGCAGGGCCAGACCGGCGAGGGCGCTCGCCATGCGCGCACCCGTTGCCCCGAGCGAGGCGCCGTGCACCAGCAGCCTCACGCCCCCCCCTCGCGGCAGACCCCGTCCACCTCGTCAAGACCGATACCGGTGAGGCAGGGATAGCCAATCTGACAGGTGCGACGGAAGCACGGCGAGCACACCGGAGGATGCTGCACCACCCGCACTCGGGGCCCAAGAGCTGCGGTCCACGCGCTCGACGTCGAACCGTAAAGCGTCACCGTCGGTGCGCCCACCGCACCCGCCAGGTGGGCGAGTCCCGAGTCGTTGCAGACCGCGAGCGCCGCGCGCCGCACCAGCGCCGCCAGGGTCGGCAGGTCGGTCTCGCCCGCCACCGAGAATACGCCTGGCCCCGCCTCGGCGGCGATCCGCCGGCAGCTCTCGCGCTCGGCCGCCGTGCCACACACGAATACCGCGTGACCACGTCCGACCAGCCGGCGCGCCAGCGCCGCGAAACGGTCGGCGGGCCACTCGCGAGCCGGGCCGTAGGCGGAACGGGGCGCCATCACGGCGATCCGCTCCGCGCCGGGCGCCGCCCGCCCGATCAGCGCGCCCGCCGCGGCCTCGGCCTCCGGCGGCGGGACCAGCGCCGGCAACGGACCTGGGCTCGCGCCCAGCGGGTTCCCAAGCGCGAGGTACTCCCGGCTCAGGTGCCGCTCGCCGCGCGCCGGCCGCCGGAACGCGTGCGTGAGCAGCGGGCTGCGCAGCTCGTGGGCGTAGCCGATCCGGATCGCGGCCCCGGTTCTGCGTGCGAACCAGGCGCTCGAGAACGAGAACGGCAGGATCAGCGCCGCGTCGGGTCGCCAGGCGCGTAGCTCCGCCGCGAGACCCGACCGCCGCTGCGCCACCACCCGTGAGTCTCCGTCACCCGGGCCCCCCGGCCATGCTGCACCCGCGTCGAACGTCCGCTCTGCGGCGAGCAGGGACAGGAGCGCCGCCGGGCCCACCGCGCGGATCTCGGCCTGCGGGTGCGCGCGCCGCACGCCATGCAGCAGCGGCCGCGCCATCAGTGCGTCGCCGAGCCAGTTCGGCAGGCGGATCAGAATGCGTCGTGGGCCGCTCACGGGGCGATGGGAACCGGCTCCCGCCACCGGCGCTCAGTACGAGCGGGCGAAGAGCGCCACGTCCTGGCCCTTTCGAGCGAGTCCCGGCCAGAGTGAGCGGTCGAGGGGAACGCAACGCAACGTGGCGCCGGTCTTCGCCTTGACCTCCGCCTCGAACCCGGCGTCGTCATCCCAGGGCACCGCCACGAAGCCCCGTTTCTCCGCGAAATGGGCCTCCAGCTCCGGCAGGCCGCTCGCGGTAGCGGTGTTCTCGTCGCGGAATCGGCGCGCCGCTTCGAAGAGGTCACGCTGAATCTGCTCCAGCAGCGCCGGCAGACGCTGTGCCAGATCGGCCAGGGGGATGGATTCCTTGGCGCGGCCATCGCGTCGCACGCTCATCACCGCCTGCTTTGCGACGTCCTTGGGGCCCACCTCGAGTCGGACCGGCACGCCGCGCAGCTCGTGCTCGTTGTACTTCCATCCCGGGGTGTACTGCTCGCGGTCATCCACCAGCAGCCGCACGCGTCCGCGCAGGACCTCGCCCACCCTGGCGATGAACTCGCTCACCGCCGCGCGCTCCTCCTCCTTGCGCCAGATCGGCACCACCACCGCCTGCACCGGCGCGATCCGCGGCGGGAGCTTCAGTCCCTGATCGTCCCCATGCGTCATGATGACCGCGCCGATCAGTCGGGTCGAGACCCCCCACGAGGTCTGGTGGACGTACTGGCGCTTGCCCTGCTCGTCCTGGTAGGTGATGTTGAACACCTTGGCGAAGTGCTGTCCGAGGTTGTGCGAGGTGCCGGCTTGCAGCGCCTTACCGTCCCGCATCAGGGCTTCGATCGAGTAGGTCATCTCGGCGCCCGCGAACTTCTCGGCCGCGCTCTTGCTCCCGGCGTGCACCGGGATGGCCAGTTCGGTCTCGGCGAACTCGCGATAGACCTCGAGCATCCGCAGCACCTCTTCCTGGCATTCCCCGGCCGTCGCATGCGCCGTGTGCCCTTCCTGCCACAGGAACTCGGTGGTGCGCAGGAACAACCGCGTCGCCTTCTCCCAGCGCATGACGTTGCACCACTGGTTGATGAGCACCGGCAGGTCGCGGTAGGACTCGATCCAGCGCGAGTACATGTGGCCGATGATCGCCTCGCTGGTCGGGCGGATGGCCAGCCGCTCCTCGAGCTTCTCGGTGCCGCCGTGCGTCACCCAGGCCGCCTGGGGCGCAAAGCCCTCGACGTGATCGGCCTCGAGTTGCAGCAGCGACTCGGGGATCAGGAGCGGAAAGTAGGCGTTCTGGTGGCCGGTCGCCCGGATGCGCTCGTCGAGCAGCCGCTGCATGTTCTCCCACAGCCCGTAGCCGTAGGGACGTATGACCATGCATCCGCGCACCGGCGCGTAGTCGGCAAGCTGTGCCTTGCGCACCACCTCGGTGTACCAGCGCGAGAAATCGTCGCTCTGGTCGGTCAGATCCTCGACGAAGTGGTCGGTGTCAGGCGTGTCGGCCAAGCGTCTCTCCTATCTTCCAGCGCCACTTCTGCTGCACGCCTGCCCTCGCCCCAAGTTCGTCCCGGCGCGCGCGAAGGCGGCGGAGTATAGGCCTGCCGCCGAGCGGGGGCCAAATGCCGGGGCCCGGCAGGGACCGACAAGGCTCGGCAGAGCCCTGCAACGCTCCTTGAGGACCCGGGCGCCCTAACCGTCGGCCGCGATCCGCCTCGCTTCGGCCGCCACCTGCTCGGCGGTGATGCCGACCATGCAGCGGAAGTGACCCTTGGGACACCGCTCGCGTCCGTGGAGAGTGCAGGGCTGGCAGGGCTCGTTCCGGCAGATCACGGCGTGCCCCGCGCCGGCCGGGGCGAATCCCAGCTCCGGAGCGGTGCTCCCGAACAGCGCCACCACGCGCAGCCCGCGGGCCGCGGCAAGGTGCATGAGGCCGGTATCCCCGGCCACCGCGGTCGCGCAGTGCGACAGCAGGGCCGCCACGCGCGGCAGGCGTTCCATGCACCAGCGCGCGCCCTCATCGAGCCCGATCCGCGCCGCGAGCCGCGGCACCCGGGCACGATCCGCTTCGAGGCCGAAATAGAGTAGCCGGTGCCCGGCGCTGCGCAGCCGCTCGTGCAGATCGAGCCAGTGCGCCTCGGGCCACCGCTTGGTGGCGTGGGCGGCCCCCGTGATCATCGCCACCGGCGGATCCCCGGGGCCCCACATCGCCAGCCACGCCGGCGCCCACGCCTCGGCCTCGGCGCCGGCGTGGACCTGCGGGGGGCGGTCCGCCACCACGCCGATCGGCGCCACCGTCATCGCGTAGCGCGCCAGCACGCTGGGGGGCGCCGGCCGGCCCAGCCAGCGGGCATGGATCCGGAGCGAGCGTGCCAGGCGGAAGGACGGCGAGCGCAGCAGCTGCGACTTCTGACGGAACACGAGCAGCCGGGTGCGCAGGTTCCCGTGCAGGTCCACGATCAAATCGGCGTCCTCGAGCTCTGCGCTCATCGAGAGCAGGTCCTCGAGCCGCCGTCCGTCCCGCTCGAGCACGCGGACGTGGGTAATCGCGGGATCGAACCGAACCAGGTCGACGTATTCCTCCTTCACCCAGAACGTGATGCGCGCCTCCGGGTACGCGCGCCTGAGCGCGTCCACCACCGGCAGGGCGAGGATGACGTCGCCGAGCGAGGAGAGCCGCATCACATGGATGGCGCGGAACCCACCCGCGGGCACCGCCCCCGGCCGGCCGCGACGGCTCATCGGTCAGGCCACGAACTGCAGGTCGTAGAGGCGCCGGTAAAGGCCCTCCTGGTCGAGCAGCTCGCGGTGCGTGCCGCTCGCGACCACGCGGCCCTGCTCGCGGACCACGATGCGGTCGGCGTGCTGCACCGTTGAAAGCCGGTGGGCGATGACCAGCACCGTGCGGTCGCGCATCAGCCGTTCGAGCGCCTGCTGCACCAGACGCTCGCTCTCGGTGTCCAGCGCCGAAGTAGCCTCATCGAGCAGCAGGACCGGCGGATTCTTGAGCAGCGCGCGGGCGATCGCGATGCGCTGGCGCTCGCCGCCCGAGAGCTTGACTCCGCGATCCCCGATCACCGTGTCGTAGCCCTGCGGAAGTCCGAGGATGAACGCGTGCGCGTTGGCCGCTTCAGCCGCCGCCCGGATCGCCCGGTCGTCCGTATCTTCCGATCCGTAGGCGATGTTGTTGCGCACCGTGTCGTGGAACACGATGGTCTCCTGCGTGACGATGCCGAGCTGGCCCCGCAGCGAGGCCACGGTCGCCTCGCGGATGTCGACGCCGTCCAGCGTCACCCGTCCGCCGGTCGGATCGTAGAAGCGGGGCAGCAGGTCCATCGTTGTGCTCTTGCCGGCGCCGCTCGAGCCCACCAGCGCCACGATCTCCCCGCGCCGGATCTCGAACGACACCTCGATCAGTGTCGGTCGCCCCTCGCCGTAGCCGAAAGTGACCTGCTCGTAGCGGATGCGGTCGCGGAACGACGGCAGCGCCGGCGCGCCCGGGAGGTCCCGCACCTCGGGCACCGTGTCGAGCAGCGTGAACAACCGGCGCGCGGCCGCCAGCCCCTGTTGGATGTTGGCGTTCAGCTCCGAGAGGCTGCGGATCGGGGACGATGTGGTCATCAGGGCGGTGACAAACAGGACG
>CAYONG010000148.1:0-3038 GCA_964405235.1 uncultured bacterium
GGGATGTAGCGCGAGAGGATGTTGAGCAGCGTCGTCTTGCCCGAGCCGGTGCCGCCGGTGACCAGCATGTTGAGCCGCGCGGCGACCGCGCCGGTGATGAGCTGCGCGAGCTCGGGGGTCAGGCTGCCGAGCCCGATCAGATCGTCGATCGAGAGTGCCCGGCGACGGAAACGGCGGATCGAGAGGATCGGGCCGTCGAGCGCCGCGGGCGGGATGATCGCGTTGACCCGCGAGCCGTCCGGCAGGCGGGCGTCGACCAGCGGCGTCGACTCGTCGATGCGGCGACCGACCCGCGAGATGATGCGGTCGATGATGTGGCGCAGATGCGCCTCGTCCCGAAAGGTCACGCTCGTGGTCTCGAGCCGACCGAGCCGCTCGACATAGACCTGCCGGTGGGTATTGACCAGGATGTCGCTGATCTCATCGTCCAGGAGCAGCGGCGTGATCGGGCCCAGATCGAAGGTGTCGTGAAGCAGCTCGGTGATCAGCTTCTCCTCGTCGCCCCGGGTCAGGCGGATCTCGGCCTCGACCAGCATGCGGCGCGCCAGGTTCTCGACCTGGGCGCGGCGCTGGGTCTCGTCGAGACCTTCCAGCATGGCCAGGTCGAGCTTGGCGATCAGTTCACGATGGAGCTGCTTCTTGATGACCTGGTAGCGGTCCGGCTCGGCTTCGGCGGGCCGCATGGTGAGGAGCGGGGCCGACGCCGGAGTGGCACCATTCCCGCGTCCGAGGCGATGGCGGAGATTCATGGTGGACTACCCCTTTCCAAAAAGGCGCATGCGGCCCGGACGCTTGACGGGAACGGTTCCCATCGGCTCTTCGACACTCTCGGATGGGACCAGCTTGCGGGCGAGGGCATTGATGTCACGCCCGGCCCGGGAATCGGAATGATCGCCGCACAGCGGCTTGCCCACGTTGATGGCCATGCTGACCGCAGCGTAGTCGTTGGAGATGCTCCCGAACACCGGCATCCCCAACGTCTCCTCGATCTGGGCGACCGAGATCGCGCTCTGCTCGCCGCGCCGGTTCACGACCAGGCGCACGCGGTCGGGCGAGACCAGGAAGTTGAGCTTTTGGAAGATCTCGAGCGAGCGGCGCGCTGCCCGTACCGACGGAATGCTCGGCTCGGTCATCAGGAGGATCGTGCTCGAGCGGTCGAAGATCTCGAGCGTGATCTCGTTGAAGACATGCGGCGCGTCCACCACGACCAGATCGAAGGTCGAATGCATGATGTCGAGCACGTTCGCGACCTGCTCCGGCGTGACGCCGTCCACCCGGTCGAGGTGCTCGGGCTGCGACAGCACGTGCAACCCGGAGGAGTGCTTCATCAGGGCGTCGTGGACGCTCGCCGAGTCGATGCGCGGCGCGTTGAGCACGTCGCCCAGCGACTTGGTGGGCGTCAGGCCCAGCATGAAGGCCGCGTCCCCCGACTGGTAGTCGAAGTCGACCAGAGCCACTTCGCGCGAGGTCAGGCGCCGCAGGCTGATGGCCAGGTTGGTGGCCGTGGTGCTGACCCCCGAGCCGCCCTTGTTGCAGAACACCGTGATGACGCTCCGCGAGGTGCCGGTGCCGCCGGACTTCTTGGCGTTCTGGCGGGCCACGCGCTCGACGGCCTCGCGCAGGGCGGAACGGTCGAGCGGGCGACGGAGCACCTCCTGGGCGCCCGCGCGGAGCGCGCGCAGCAGGGTGTCCGGGTCGAACACCTCGGTGGCCAGGAAGATGGCGCAGTCGGAATGGTCCAGCTTGTACTGGGACGCCGCGTGCAGCGTGTCCTCGACCGGGTGGGCGATGTCCAGGATGAGGATGGACGGACGCACCTGGTTCGCCAGCGCGATGCCGGCCCGCATGTCGTTGCGCTCGCCGGCGATCTGAACTCCGCTCAGGCCCTCGAGCGCGAGCCGCAACTGGCCGCGTTCGTAGTCGTCGCGGTGAACCAGAACCACCGTCAGGATGGAATTCACGGGCTGTCCCTCGCCTACTGGATGAGTCGGATGGTGAAGACGGTGCTGTTGCAGCCGCCGCCGGTGCCCGGCACCACTTCATTGACGAACTCGGCTGCGATGTCCCCGTTGCCCGAGGGCCGCTGGGTCAGGAAGAACGCCGCCAGCCCGGTCACGGTGACGTTGGTGCGGCCGTTGCCGATCGGGGTGATGATCGGCACGTTCACGATCCGGTTGCCGTTCCCCTGGTAGTCGCTGTAGCAGATGTCGGTGCGCGGGTCGGTGTCGGCGTCCCAGCGTGCGTCAAGCCCCTGCCGGGTCGGTCCCGCCATGTTGCCGGGCTCGGTCTGGATGACCTGCCCGATCCGGATGCAGCACCCGTAGCCGTGCTCAAGCAGGCAGCGGTACGTGTTGGCGCCGGTCGTCGGCATGCCGGCGCACGGCCCCTCGTCGCATTCCGGGAAGTCCAGCGCCAGGTAGTTGCCGGGGGCGACGCTGTTGCCGCCGCCGCGCTTGAGGACGTAGCTGTTGCCGCAGCCGGTCTGGAAGTTCTGTTGGCCAATCGGCGGCACCGCCCCCATCGGCACCATCTTCTCGCACTGCTCACAGGTCCGATCCGCCTTGGCCGTGGCCGTCGCGCTGAGGTCCACCTTCGTGATGCCCAGCACCTGCGCCACGTGGGTGATCATCGAGCCATCGGTGGCTTCGTTCCGGCGCACGGTCACCCGCACGGTGTTCTCGTCCGGGTCCACCACGATGTCGGCGGCCAGCAGCGTCACCGGCACCGGGCCGTCCACGAACGCCCGGTTGCCCGAGGCGGTGTACTGCGCGCGGACCATCGCGGTATCCGGCATGAGCCGGCCGGTGCTCACGTTGAGCGCCGAAGCCCCCGCCAGTGCCGCGGCGTCGGCCGCGTTCTGCAGCTCGGTCCGCGTGGCCATGACCTTGGCCACGTCGATCCCGAGGGCGACGAAGCCCAGCATCATGAGCATGAAGAACGCGGACCAGATGATGACGACACCGCGCTCGTTCCGGTGAACCGACTTGCAGGGGGGCTTCATGGGGTTTCCTATCGTTTGCGATCCGGCCTAGTTGCTC
>CAYONG010000149.1:0-11572 GCA_964405235.1 uncultured bacterium
GATGCGCGGCCCACCACAGCGGGCCGCGCTGCACGGCCGTCGTTCCCGCCAGGGCCATCAGGAACTGGAATGGGCGCCCCGCCCGGAACGTGCGGTGCGAGAAGTAGCGGTGATAGAAGCCCGTGATCGCGAACATGCGGACGAGATAGAGCGCCAGCGCGATCGCGACCGCGATGGGAGAGACCCCCACCCAGATGATTGCGACCAGGCCGGCATGCATGGCGAGGAACGGCAGGCTGCCCCGCCAGTGGATGGGCTCCGGGGGCACGGCCACCGGGGCCCAGACATCGACGTCGGCAGCGCCCGTCACAGATGTCTCCAGGTCGTCCGCGGCGGCGGGGGGCTTCTCAGGCATGGACCCTCTCTTCCTGCCCGGTGGGGTTGAACCCGGGTGTACCTCGGATGCTATCGCTTTGCCAGCGAAGACTCGATGCGTTGGGTGACGTTCTCGTCGAGCGGATCGGTGGCCGGATCGTAGCGCGCGACCACTCGCCCGTCCGGCCCGACCAGGAACTTGGCGAAGTTCCAGGATATGCCTCCCGGATGGCCGGAGTCCCGCGTCAGATAGGCATAGAGCGGCGCGATGTCCTTGCCCTTCACGCTGAGCTTCTCGAACAGCGGGAAGGTCGTCCGGTACTTGAGGCTGCAGAATTCCTTGATCTCCGCGTTGGTCCCGGGTTCCTGACCCATGAAGTTGTTCGCCGGGAACGCGAGGATCTCGAAGCCGCGGTCCTTGTAGCGCTGATACAGGGCTTCGAGCGACGTGTATTGGGGCGTGAACCCGCAGCGCGACGCCGTGTTGACGATGAGCAGGGTTCGGCCGCGGTAGTCGGCCAGGGACTTCTGGTCGCCATCGATGGTCGCGACCCGGAAGTCGTAGATGCTGTGTGACATCGATTTCTCTCCGTTCGTCGCGGGGGCCGCCATGGGCTTGTGCGTCGCACCGGCCCCCGCAACCAGCACCGCGCTCGCCAAGCCCATCATCACCACCGTCAGAACCAGGTCTCTGGATCTCATCGGGCCCCTCTCTAATGTGTGGCCGTGAGGCTCGCGCCGGCACGACTGCTCGCGGGCCGGGGCCGAGACGCGTGACGCCCTGTGCTCGGCCCCGATCTCCCGCCTGCCGCTCTGCAGCTTGAATGGATCCGCCGGGGCAGGGAACCGATGCGGTCCCCCGGCCCCGGCGAATCGTCACTAGTTGTTGACGATGATCTGCGCACCGAGCGCCTGCGCGCCGGAACCGCCCGCCAGGCCCTTCGCGAACACCGTGTAGATCTTGCCCGATTCCAGCACGAAACCATTGAGCGGCAACGCCACCGTGGCGGTTCCGGCCAGCCGCACCTCGAGGTTGTAGGTCCCCGCCGCGACCGGGGTGAAGGCCGTGTACTGCTTGAAGGCCTTATTCGGGAACAGGACCGGTCCGCCCTGGACGGCGATATCGACCGCCGGTGCATTCGGAGAGAGGTGGACGAAGCGAACGTGAGCCTTGCCGGACGCCGGAGCGGTGAGGTCGTCGGTCAGGACGATCGCGCCGATGCTCGCGACCACGTCGTTGGCGAACACCGTGTAGCTCGCGCCGCCGGTCACAGGCAGGTCGGCATTGATCACCGTGGTGCTGGTCCCGGCGACGTTCACCTTCACGTTGCGTGTGCCTGCCGCGACGCTGAGGTAGGCCGTGTTGTTCGGGAAGGCCAGGCCGGTCCCGGCCACGGCACCGTCCACGATCAGATCCACCGCGGGGGCGTCGGGAGAGGCGTGCACCGCCATGACTCGCGCGGGCGGGGCCGAGGCGATGGGGGCGAACGGGTTCTTGCCGTCCGAGCTGCAGCCCGTGAGGGAAACGGTGGCGACGAGGGCCATCGCCAGAAGAGGGAAGCGCAGGTGATTCGACATCGGATCCTCCGTTGAAAGTCCCGCCAGCGGGGCGACCCCGCCGGGCCAGGTGCCTTCATCGCCGGTCGGTCCGGCGGTGACGGGCATGTAGATGGCCGATTCAGTACGATGGATTCCATGTTTGAACTAGTTTTGAATAGACTTTGCGATTCTATGACGTTATGCCTGGCGGCTCGCCTGGCGGCGAACAACCTCAAGATGTGCTCCATTATTGCCCAAGAGTGGGTTTGTCAGGGGCGCGAGACCCTTCCGTGGCCGTGATCACCCTCCCGCCACGTGATTTGGTTGAATCCTATTCAAAAGATGGACATCTGATGACGTGCAGTTGGGGGAAATTCTCCCCCTCTGAGCTCGGGGACCCTCCCCGGAGTCCTCCACCAAGCACAAGAGGAGTTCGCCATGTCGAAGTCACGGTTCGTCGTCGGGGTTATGAGCGCGGTCGCTCTGACCGTTGGTCTCGCAGCACAGGGCGCATACGCCGGAGGAGCGAAGAAGGCCGAGCCGCAGAGGAACATCGTCCAGATCGCCCGCGAGGCCGGTTCGTTCAAGACCCTGGTCGCGGCCCTCGAGGCCACGGACCTGGTCGGCACGCTCTCCGGGCAGGGCCACGGGCCGTTCACGGTCTTCGCCCCCACCGACGAGGCCTTCGCCAAACTGCCCCCGGGTACGGTCGAGTCGCTGCTCAAGGACCCGCCCGCCCTCAAGAAGATCCTGCTCTATCACGTGGTCGCGGGCACGGTGCCGGCGAGCCAGGTCGTGGGGCTCAGCTCGGCCCAGACGCTCAATGGGCAGTCGGTGACCATCTCGGTCGTGAAGGGCACCGTCTACCTGAACGGGACCACGAAGGTCCTGCAGACTGACATCCTCGCCCGCAATGGCGTCATCCACGTGATCGATGCCGTCCTGATTCCGAAGAACTGACCCTGCGAACGGGTCTGAGGCCCGGTCTCGACTATGAGGGGTAGCATCGAAACGACCCGGGCGATTACCTTGGGGGTGGCTCAGTACGACTCGCCCGCAGACCGCGGAGCCCGCAGAGAGCGGGCTTCGCGGTTCTGGCGGAAGGCCGTGGCACCGATAGGGAATCGATGATCATGGGGACGAGGGAGAAGACAGGGCGACCACGCCCAGAGCCGAAAGCGCTGTCGATCGGGGCGCTGTCCCGCGCCGCCCACATCCCGGTCGAGACGCTGCGCACCTGGGAGCGCCGCTACGGTTCGCCCAAGCCCGAGCGGAAGCCCTCAGGACACCGGCTCTACCCAGCTGCCTCGGTCGAACAACTCCGCCGCGTCGGTCGCCTGCTGACTCACGGCCATCGCCCCGGCGAGATCCTCGGACTCTCGCTGCGCGAGCTCGACGCCATGCTCTCGCTGTCCGAACCCCAGGTGAAACGGCCCGCGGAGGATCCGGAGGCCTCCGTGTTCGGTGGGGAGCAACTCGGACGCTCGCTCGAGGCGACGCTGCGCGCGGCCGTGGACCTCGACCGCGAGTCCTTGGTGCGCGAGCTGCGGGCCAACTGGATCCGGTTCGGACCGCTTCGCTTCCTGCAGGATTTCGCCGGCCCGCTGATGGTCGTGGTCGGCAAGGCCTGGGAGAACAAGACCCTCGAGATCCGCCACGAGCACTTCGCCTCGGCTTGTCTCTCGGACTTCCTGCGGGAAGTGCGCGAGCCCTTCGACCACCAGGCGCGCGGACCGCGGGTGGCGGCCGCGATGTTCCCCGGGGATGAGCACGAGAGCGGGCTGCTGATGGCCTGCGTGCTGATGGCTTATCGCGGCTACCGCGTGGTCTACCTGGGCCCCAACACCCCGGTCGAGCAGATCGCGGCGGCGGCGACGAGCGGGAACATCGAGATCGTGGCGGTCAGCGTCTCGCCGGGCCGGTCGCGCCGGCGCGCCTCCGAGGACATCGGGCGCCTGCGCAAGCTGCTGCCGCGCCGCCTGCCGCTGTGGGCGGGGGGAGCCGGCGCTCCACCGCCCCCCGACGGCGTTGAGCGTTTCGACAGCCTCGAATCGCTCGATGCGAGGCTTCGCGCATGATCGAGAGCATCGGCTCCCCCCTTCTATGGCTGGGGTTCACGTGCTTCATCGTGGCCATGCTGGTCCTCGACCTTGGCGTGTTCCATCGCAAGGCCCACGTTGTCGGTTTCCGCGAGGCGGTGGCATGGAGCGTCGCCTGGATCCTGCTGGCGCTCGCCTTCAACGGCTGGATCTACGCCGCCCACGGTCCGCAGCGGGGGATGGAGTTCCTCGCCGGCTAACTCATCGAGAAGGCCCTCTCGGTGGACAACGTGTTCGTGTTTCTCGTGGTCTTCAACACCTTCGCCGTGCCACCGTACCTTCAGCACCGGGTCCTGTTCTGGGGGGTGGTGGGGGCGCTGGCGATGCGTGCTGCTTTCATCTTCGCCGGCACGGCGGCGCTGGAGGCGTTTCACGGGGTGATCTACGTCTTCGGCGCGATCCTGCTGCTGACCGGCGTCAAGCTGCTCGTCACGGGAGGCCGTGAGGAGCAGCCGGAGAAGAATCCGCTCTTCCGCCTGTTCCGGAAGCTGGTGCCCACCAGCCCCGACTACGACGGCGCGCGCTTCTTCACGAGGACCGATGGGAGGCGGATCGCGACCCCGTTGTTCGCCGTCCTGGTGCTCATCGAGATCACCGATCTCGTGTTCGCGGTGGACTCGATTCCGGCCGTCTTCGCCGTGACCGCGGATCCCTTCATCGTGTTCACCTCGAACATCTTCGCCATCCTGGGGCTGCGTGCGCTGTACTTCGCCATCTCCGGCTTCGTGGCTCGCCTTCGCTACCTCAAGGTCGGACTCGCCCTGGTGCTGATCTTCGTCGCGCTCAAGATGCTGGCATCCGACTTCTACAAGGTGCCCGTGCAGGTATCGCTCACCGTCGTCCTGGCGCTGCTGGCCGGTGCGACGATGGTTTCGTTGATGGTGCGGCCCGGAAGTCCCGCTCGCGCCTCGAGCGGACCGGGCGGGGTCGTAGACCCGAAATGAACCCCGCCTCGGACCATCCCGGCAGCTCACGGTCCCGTCTCGGTCCGTGGACGGTGAGCACGACGCAATGCACCACGACGTGATCGTCGTGGGCGCCGGCATCGCCGGTCTGGCGCTCGCTCGTCGACTTCGGGCGCAAGGAGACGCCCCGGTCGTGCTTGAGCGGGCGCGCGGCGTCGGCGGACGCTGTGCAACGCGCCGGGTCGAGGGCCAGCCCGTCGACCATGGCGTGGCCTACCTGCATGGCCGCTCGGAGCGCTTCCGATCCGAACTCGACGCTCTCGGCGAAGAGCCGAAGGTCGAGGGATGGCCCCGCTCCCGGGAGGGGAACGGCCTGCCGTGCCAGCCGGAGTCCTTCGAGGCGGGAGGGGTGCGCATCGCGCCGCGCGCCGGCGTCAGCCGGTTCGCCAAGCACCTCGCTCGGGGAGTCGACATTCGCCTCCAGGCGGAGATCGTGGCGCTCCGCCTAGTGCCGCAGGTCGGGCCGGTCGTGGGCTGGGATCTCGCCCTCGCTTCGGGCGAGACGCTCCGCGCGCGAACCGTGGTGCTCACGATGCCGCCGCCTTCCGCGATCCGCCTGCTGCGGGACTTGGCACCGCTCCCGGAGGCGGTGGCGGCACTGATGCCGCTTCTCGATCTGGTCCGCACGCTACCCTGCCTGACGGTCATCGCGCGCTATCCAGAAGGTGTCGCGCCCCCGGCGTGGGAGGCCAGCTTCCCGGCGGCGAGCCCGGCCATCCACACGATCCTGCACGACTCGAGCAAGCGCGCCGGCCGCCCGCGCCTGACGCTCGTCGTCCAGGCGCGGCCGGGATTCTCGCGCGACAGACTCGAAGAACCCGCGGGGCGCTGGACGAGCGCCCTGCTCGCCGAGGCCGCCGCCATTCACGGAGACTGGGCGGCGAAGCCGGAACTCGTTCAGGCGCACGTCTGGCACGAAGCACGCGTGGACTCGCCTTCGCGGTTGGCCGCGCCGATCCTGGTGCGGCTCGAAGGCGGTGCGGTGCTCGGGCTGGCCGGCGACGGATTCCATCCCGCCGGGGGTGTCGAAGGAGCCTTCCTGTCCGGTCTCGGCCTCGCCGATCGGTTGATGGAAGCCGCCCCGAAGACCGGATTCAACTGACTGGAGAACCCCATGTCCTTGACCATCCCCGAGATCGACGCCATCCTGAAGGCCGAGGTGGACCATGAGTGCCCGGGCTTCGGAGAGCACCACATCTGCGTCAAGATCGCGGCCATCGCCGAGCTGCCGACCCGCTTCGGCCGCTTCCAGGTGTTCGGATTCTGGAACAACCGCGACGACAAGGACCACCTCGCGATCATGCACGGCAACGCGATGGGCCGCGAAGACGTGCCCACCCGCGTCCACTCCGAGTGCCTGACCGGGGACGCGCTCGGATCGCTCCGTTGCGATTGCCGCGACCAGCTCGAGGTCTCGTTGCGCGCCATCGCGGAGCACGAGTGCGGGCTGGTGCTCTACCTGAGGCAGGAGGGGCGCGGCATCGGGCTGCTCAACAAGCTGCGCGCCTACGGCCTCCAGGACCGCGGGCTCGACACGGTGGAGGCCAACGAAGCGCTCGGCTTCCGCGACGACGAGCGCGAGTACTCGATCGCGGCCCACATGCTGCACAGCCTGCGCGTGGGCTCGATCCAGCTGATGACCAACAACCCCAGGAAGGTGGAGGAGCTCATGCGCCACGGCGCACGCATCGCCGGGCGCCTGCCGCACGTGATTCCTCCCAACGATTACAACCGCTTCTACCTCGAGACCAAGCGGGAGAAGTCCGGGCACATCCTGGATTCAATGGGCAAGCCCCACATGCAGGAGCAGGGTGAGTCCGTGCAGGTCGGGAGCGAACCCGGGTAGTGGCTCTCTCGGGCGATCTCCCCTATTCCGGTCGATCGATGAATTCGGACACCAGCGAAAGGAAGAACATGCGGATCGCCGTGATCGGAGCAGGCAACGTGGGTGGAACGCTGGGCCGTCGCTGGGCGGCCCTCGGACATCAGGTGACGTTCGGCGTACGGGAAGGTGGCGAGGTCAAGGGCGGCGCGCCGCCCGGGACGCGCGTGGCTTCGGTCGCCGACGCGTGCGCCGGCGCGGAGGTGATCGAGCTGTGCACGCCGTGGGGCGCCGCGGCGGACGCGATCCGCTCCATGGGATCGATCACGGGCAAGGTGCTGTTCGACAGCACCAACCCCATCGCGCCGGGGTTTCGGGCGGACATGGGCCCCGCGGGGGAGTCAGGCGCGGAGCGGCTGGCCGCACTCGCGGCCGGTGCGCGGGTCGTCAAGATCTTCAACACGACCGGCTTCCAGAACATGGCCGACCCGCTCTATGGCGGTGTTCCCACCGTCATGTTCTACGCTGGAGACGACGCCGCGGCGAACCGCATGGCTCACGAACTCGCGACCGGCCTGGGGTTCGATGCGGTCGACGCCGGTCCTCTGTCGCGGGCGCGTGAGCTCGAACACCTCGCGCTGCTTTGGATCTCACTCTCGGTCAGCGGCCACGGACGCGACATCGCGTTCCGGCTCGTGCGTCGCTGACGGCACCCGGGGCGCTCACGCGCCCCTCACCTTCGGTGGCAGCCTCTCATGAGTCTCAGGGACCCCAATGTTGCCGACCCCAAGCGCCCGAAGCGAGTGGCGATCGTGATCGCGAACCCGGCCGTGTCCACCACGACCGGCTGGCCGGTCGGCTTCTGGTGGAGCGAGCTGACCCATCCCTACTTCGCGCTGACGGAACGCGGCTACGAGGTCGAGGTTTTCAGCCCGAATGGCGGCAAGTGCGAGGCCGACGGCATGAGCGATCCGCGTGACGCCAGCGGCTACTCGGCGAGCGACCTCATCAGCATGGGGTTCATCGCGACGCCGAAGCTCGCCGCCCTGGTCGAGAACACCCGCAAGGTGTCCGAGATCGACATCAATCGCTTCGACGCGATCGTGGTCGCCGGAGGGCAGGCGCCCATGTTCACGTTCGAGAAGGCCGTCGACCTGCACCACAAGTTCGTCGAGTTCTACGAACGCGGAAAGGTCGCATGTGCACTGTGCCATGGCGTCGCGGTGCTGCGGTACGCGCGCTTGGGCAACGGCATGCCGCTGGCCGAGGGCAAGACGGTGACCGGCTTCGCGAACGTGGAGGAGGACTTCGCCGACAACGCGGTGTGGAGCATGAACCTGCTGCCGCGGGACAAGCATGTGATGCCGTGGCGCGTCGAGGACGAGTTGAAACGCCTCGGAGCCAACTACGTCCAGGCCGGCCTGTGGCGCGGGTTCGCCATCCGGGATGGCAACCTCATCACCGGCCAGCAGAACTTCTCCGGCACCGAGACCGCCGAGCTGATCGTGGAGACCCTCGGGCGCTGAGCTTCTCCACCTCGCGGGCTCGCCGCCAAAAGCCTCACATTTCGACGATTCCTCTAACCCAAGGGAGTTCGAATGAAGATCCTGATCAACACGCCCACTGGTCACGTCGGCCGCGCCGTCACCGAGGAACTGCTCAGCGCCGGGGAGGACGTCACCGTCATCGCCCGCCACCCCGAGAAGCTGGGAGAGGCCGCATCCCGAGTCCGAATCGTGAAGGGCTCGCTCGACGACCCGACGGTCCTCGACGAGGCCTTCGCCGGAGTGGAGGCGGTCTTCTGGGCGACTCCGCCCATCAACAGCCCCGACCACGGTGCCTGGAGCCGGAGGATCGCGAGCCTGGCGGTCGCCGCCGCGAAGAGGGCGGGCACGAAGCGCGCAGTCGTCCTGTCGAGCATCTCGGCACAGGTGCCGGCTGGAACCGGCCCCATCGCCACCCTTCATCCGGTGGAGCAGGAATTCCGTGCCGGGTTCGAGGACCTCGTGATCCTGCGGCCTGCCTCGTTCATGGAGAATCACTTCGCCAGCGTTGCGACCATCGCCCAGATGGGTTCGATCTTCGCCCCCGCGCCGGGGAACTTCCGATTCCCGCAGATCGCGACGCGGGACATCGCCGAGCGGGCGGCACGCTTGCTTCGACAGCGCGATTGGATCGGGCAACAGGTGCTGGGCCTGCACGGGCCGGCCGATGTGAGTTACGAACAGGTCGCCGCCGCGGTCTCGAAGGCGATGGGCAAGCCGGTATCGTTTGTCGAGGTCACGCCGGGCCAGGCGCGCGAGGGGATGCTCGGAATGGGGATTCCAGCCTTCGTCGCCGACGCCTACCTCGAGATGATCGCGAGCATGGGCAATGGGGTGTTCCACCAGGCTGAACCGCGCAGCGCGGAAACCACGACGCCCACGACGATCGAGCAGTTCGCGGCGGAGGTGCTGAAGCCGGCGATCGAAGCAGCGAGCGCGGTGGGGGCGAAGGCCTGAGATGCCCGGCAGTCCGAAAACCGTTCGGGAACGTGGCGTGGACGGCGCGCAGGGATGCGCATGAGCCGCTACCTGGTCACCGGTGCCACGGGGTTCATCGGCGGACGCGTCGCCGGCCTGTTGTGTGAAGCCGGCCACGCGGTCGTCACCCTCGCGCGCGATCCCGCCCGGGCGCGCGGCCTCGCCGAGATGGGCGTGGAGGTGCACCGCGGCGACATCACCGACCCCGCAACGCTCGAGGCACCGATGAAGGGCGCCGACGGCGTCTTCCACATCGCCGCCTGGTACGAAGTCGGCGTCCGCGACAAGAGCATGGCCCAGCGCATCAATGTGGATGGCACCCGCAACGTACTGGAAGCCATGCGGGGGGCCGGCGTGGCGAAAGGCGTCTACACGAGCTCGCTCGCGGTCTTCGGCGACACCCAGGGCCAGATGGTGGACGAGACCTACTACCGGGGCGGCCCATGGCTCACCGAGTACGACCGCACCAAGTGGTCGGCCCACTATGATGTGGCCGCGCCGATGATGCGATCCGGCCTGCCGCTCGTGATCGTGCAGACGGGCCTCGTGTATGGGCCCGGCGACCACAGCGCGGTGCGCGACACATTCCTCCAGTATCTCCAGCGGCGCTTGCCGGCGCTTCCCGAGAAGACCGCATATTGCTGGGGCTTCGTCGACGATATCGCCCGTGCCCATGTTCTGGCGATGGAACGCGGCCGCGCCGGGGAGGCGTACATCATCGCCGGCCCAAGACACTCGCTGGTCGAAGCGTTCGAGGTCGCGGAGCGCATGACCGGCATCCCCGCGCCGACATTGCATCCGTCGCCGGCGACGATGCGCGCGCTGGCGCGGATCATGGGACTGGTCGAGCGAATCGTTCCGGTACCAAAGAGCTACACCTATGAAGGCCTCATCGTCACGGCGGGCGTGAGCTACCTCGGAGACAACGCCAAAGCCCGGCGCGAACTGGGCTATGAACCCCGTCCGCTCGAGGCGGGCCTGCGGATCACGCTCGAGCACGAGATGCATCTGCCAACGAAGAACAAGACTCCCAACCGTACCTAAAGAGAAGGAGCGAGACATGGAGACCGGAAAGAACCTGATCGTCGTAACCGGCGCCACTGGGAAGCAGGGAGGTGCGACCGCTCGCGAGTTGCTCGCCAGGGGTCACAAGGTGCGCGCGATGACACGCAAACCGGATTCCCCGGCGGCCCGCGAGATGGCCAAGCTCGGGGCCGAGGTAGTGGCCGGCGATCTCGATGAGGCGGCCTCGCTCGAGCGCGCGGTGAAGGGCGCGTGGGGTGTGTTCGCGGTGCAGAACACGTGGGAAGCCGGCGTCGAGCGCGAGGAGGAGCAGGGCAAGCGCATCGCCGAGGTCGCGCGTCGGCAGGGTGTTCAACACTACGTCTACACCTCGGTGGGCTCGGCCCACCGCAAGACCGGGATTCCGCACTTCGACAACAAGTGGCGGGTGGAGGAGAAGGTGCGCGCCCTGGGATTCCCCTCGTACACCATCCTGCGCCCCGTGTTCTTCATGGAGAACCTGTTGCTGCCTTCGTTCCTGCCCGGGATCCAGCAGGGGCAGCTGGCCGTGGCCCTCGAGCCCGCGACCGTGCTGCAGATGATCGCGGTCGCGGACATCGGCAAGTACGGAATGTGGGCCTTCGAGAACCACGCCGCGCTGAACGGTCGGGCCATCGATCTTGCCGGCGATCAGGCCACCATGCCAGCGACGGCGGCGATCCTCGCCGCGGCCACGCGTCGAGAAGTGAAGTTCGTTCGGCTGCCGATCGAGGAGGTCCGCAAGTTCAGCATGGACTATGCGCTCATGCTGGAGTGGTTCGACCGCGTGGGCTACGACGCCGACATCGCGAAGACCTCAGCCGAGAGTGGCATCCGTCCGACCCCGCTCGCGACGTGGGCGGCGACGGTGAACTGGGCCCCGGCGGTGGCCGCGAGGTAGGAACCGCACCGCCCGAACGCAGCGCGGTCGGTGGGACGAGATCAAGCCTTGCGCTTGGGCGACGATGAGCCACTCCGCACGCCTACGGGTACAAGATCCGACTCACCGTAGCCATCACCAACGTCTCGGCAGTGACTCCCAAGGAGAGGCGAGGGTCCATTGGACCCTCACCGCCTGGCGGGGAGTCACCGAGTGCGGTATAACTCTCTGCCCTGCAACACCTCCGAGGCGGCATAGCCAAGTGGTAAGGCGAGGGTCTGCAAAACCCTTATTCCCCGGTTCGAATCCGGGTGCCGCCTCCAACTTCCTTGACCGCAGAGAATTCCAGGATCGCGGGCGCCCGCGCCCTCGCTCGCGATGGCCCGAAA
>CAYONG010000150.1:0-4234 GCA_964405235.1 uncultured bacterium
GCCTTTGCGCCCTCGGCGGTGCCGACGTTGCCCACCACCAGGTCCACATCGGGGAACGCGGCCCGCATGCGCTCGGTGGCCTCGAGCACCGCGGTGATCTGCGCCATCCCGGCGCCGGTCACCACTCGGGTGGTGCAGATCGCGCCCGGCCCCATTCCCACCTTGACCCCGTCGGCGCCCGCGGCGGCCACCGCCTTTGCGCCCTCGGCGGTGCCGACGTTGCCCACCACCAGGTCCACATCGGGGAACGCGGCCCGCATGCGCTCGGTGGTCTCGAGCACGCCGCGCGAGTGGGCGTGAGCGCTGTCGATGACCAGCGCATCGACGCCGGCGCGCACCAACTCGGCGCCGCGCTCGTGGCAGTCGCCGCCCGCACCCACCGCGGCCGCCACACGCAGGCGTCCGAGCGAGTCCTTGCACGCCTGGGGATGGCGGATGCGCTTTTCGATGTCCTTGACGGTGATGAGCCCCTTGAGCCGTCCCTCGTCGTCCACCACCGGCAGCTTCTCGATGCGATACCGGGCGAGGATCGCGCGCGCCTGCTCGAGCGTGGTGCCGACCGGCGCGGTGATCAGGCGCTCGCGCGTCATGACTTCGGCGCACCGGCGGCCCAGGTCGTCCTCGAAGCGCAGGTCGCGGTTGGTGAGGATGCCGACCAGCTTCCCGTCCTGGGTGATCGGCACGCCCGAGATGTGGTAGCGGGCCATCAACTCGCGCGCCTGGTACAGCGAAGCGTCCGGCGGCAGCGTGAAGGGGTCCGCGATCATGCCGCTCTCGGAGCGCTTGACCCGGTCCACCTGCGCGGCCTGGTCGGCGATCGAGAGGTTCTTGTGGAGCACGCCGATCCCGCCTTCGCGGGCAAGGGCGATCGCCAGCTCGGACTCGGTCACGGTGTCCATCGCCGCGCTGACGATCGGGATGTTGAGTGTGATGTGGCGCGAGAACCGCGTGCGGGTGTCCACGTCGCGCGGGTGGACCTCGGAGAGCCGCGGCACCAGCAGGACGTCGTCAAAGGTGAGCGCCTCGCGGCCCACCTTCTCAGTCCACGGCACCGCCGCCGGGGCGGACGGCGTCTCCCCGACCTTCTCGGCCCACATCACACGATCCGGCATGGGAGTCCGGTCACCTCCCGCAGAGCCGCGGCCGGACGGGCCACTCGCTCCGGTTCACCTCGCCGAGGGGGGCAGCTGATCCGGCTTCTTCTTGAGCCGGCTCATGTCGAAGTAATAGTTGGCGCCGATCCGGACCTCGGTCGCCGCCAGAAAGCTGTTGTAACCGGTCGGGAAGTCTTTGGCATTCTCCGCGAACACCCAGTGTGTGGCGACACACGCCTCCACGCTGGTCGAAGGCATCGACTTGATGAACCGTTCGACGCCGATCTCGCCGGTCACGCCCGGAAAGAGCCCGAGGTGCCTGACGAAGGTGACGGGATCGAGCAGCACGTTGTGCCGGTTCTCGACCGAGACGCGGTAGGCGCCGGGACCCGCGCCGAGGTGATAGTGCCACCTCCCGCGGTGAAGGAGATACTGCATCTCGAACGTCATCGGTAGCAGGAGGGTCAGGTAGGTACGCTTGGTGATGTCCTGCGGGTAACGACCGTCGAGCACCGGCGCCGCCACGGCACCCGAGTAGCCCGTCCACGTGAAGCCGGGGCTGACCTGCCAGCGCAACCGATTGTTGAGGACGTACCGGAAGTGGCCGCTCAAGGCGAGGCGGGGCTTGGAGCCTTCCGAGTAGTCACCGTCCGCCCAAAAGGACGAACCACCGATCTGGCCCCCGATCGCCCCCCGACCCGGGGCCATCCCTTCGGCCGCCAGGCATGGCGAAGCGACCGCGAGCACCGCACACAGCGCGATACCCGCCGAGCGAACGCGTGGAATCATGCGCAGGAGACTCCTCTTCCGCGTGGGAAGACCGTGGGGAACGCCCGGTGCAGATGAGCGGGGCAGTATAGGAACGGGTTTTCGGGGTGTCAAGAAATCCGCCCGGCTGTGGGGCCCGCCACAATCGCTTCCGGCCTTCGGGCCTGTCACGGCTGACGTCCAGGGTGTCGAAATGGCGACACCGGTGACACCCACAGGGCCGACGCCGCGCCGGCCGGCTCCCGATTTCGGGGCATCGGGCACGATCCGGCGCACTGGAACGGATCTTGTAAAGGGATCCGGCAGCACCCGGACCGGGATCCCACCAAAACGCTCCGCAGTCCACCTCCTCACCCCGACCCCACCCAACATCTGATTCGTGACCCACCTGGGGCCGGCCGCCAACCGGCCCCTGTCCCGGCATGCCCCCCGGGCGGAGGCTCGACAGCCCGGTGAGGCACAGCCGTTTCGGAAGATCGCTGACCGTCCCTCCGCCTGAGCCCTGATCTGCAGGGCTTTGGGGCGGTTTTGCCCCGGCTGGCCGAACGCGGCTATTTTCGCGCTTATGAGAACCGCTTGCATTCAGGTCTTTCTGCAATCATAGTGGATTGCAGATGAAGATCGCCCCGAAGGGTTCAGAGGCCTCGCGGTTGCGGCAGCGGAAGCATCAGTTGATCCGCCGCTTTGCCATCCCCGGCGATCCGCTGCCGGGCTCGCTGGTGTACAGCACCCGCCGGTGTGGCAAGCCGACCTGTCACTGCGCGCGCGGCGAGGGCCATCCGATCTGGTACCTGAGCTTCATGGTCAAGGGCCACAAGCGCCAGGAGCGGATTCCCGCAGATTGGGTGGAGGAGGTGCGGCAGCGGGTCGCCGCCGGGCGCGCCTACAAGGACGCGGTGGCGGAGGTGTTTGCCGCCAACGCCGAACTGCTGGTGTTGTGGCGCAAGCAACGCCCGCGGTGAAGCTTTCGGCGCTGGGTCGGTTCCGGCGCTATGTGATGCGGGGTCTGCGGCTCGGGGATTATCTGGAACATCCCGGGGATGGCCGGGTGCGGCCGCAGATTGCGGCCCGCGATCTGCTCTGGTCGCTGCTGATCGGCCAGGTGCTGCGCGCGAGCAGCCATCATGCGATTGAGGCGCTGGTGCACTCCTCCGCCCGCCGCCCGCTGGGTGTGATGCGGCCGTTTGGGGATGACGCCCTGGGCTACTTCACCGAGCGGCTGGCGGTGGCGCCGATGCGCGCAGCGCTGGCCGCAGTGGTGCGGCGGGCCAAGCGCAACAAGGCGTTCGAGAACACCCGCTGGATCGGCCTGGCGCTCGACGGCACGGGTGCCGGGGGCAGTGCAGCGCGGCACTGCGCGCTGTGTCGTCCGGTCACCAACGCGGACGGCAACGTGATCGGTTATGGGCATCACCTGAGCCTGATCAGCGTGGTCGGCACCGGGCTCACGCTGCCCTGTGATGTCGAGCCGTACGGGCCCGGCGACAGTGAGGTGCGTGCCAGTGAGCGTCTGTTGGACCGTACGGTGAAAGCGCTGGGACCGCGCTTCGCCGACTATGTGGTGGTCGATGGCGCGTACGCCAACGCGCGGTTCCTCCATCGGGTTCGCGCGCTCGGGCTGCACGTGGTCGTGCGCCTGAAAGACAACCTGCCGACGTTGGCGGACACCGCCCGTCAGCACTTCGAAGCCCAACCACCTCACCAGACCTTCACGGTGGGTGCGGACCGCGTCGAGATCTGGGATGCCGACGGCTTCGATCCGTGGGAGAAGCTGAACTGGGCCACCGTGCGGGTACTGCGGTATCGCCAGTACAAGCCCGACGGCAAGGTCTATGAGGCCTACTGGTTGACCGACTGGCCCACGATACAGATCGGCTCACGCGCACTGTTCGCCGTCGCCAAGAGCCGTTGGGAGATCGAGAACCAGGGCTTCAACGACGCCAAGAACCATCACGACCTCGAGCACATCCGGCACCATCATCCGGCCAGCCTGCGGATCGACTGGCTACTGGTCATGTTGGCGCTCACCCTCGAACGGCTCTACCGCCTGCGCTACCTGCATCGCGGTTGCCACCGGCCGCGTGCGGCCATCGAGCTCGTGCGAGCGTTCTGGCTCAGCCTCGCCACCGCAGTGCCCTGCGACTCGAGCTGACGGCGCCGCGGCACCCCCTCGTCCTGTCCACTTCTGCGCGTCGGCCTATCGCTCCATGGATCCGGGGCATCCCATGACCCGGCGTGCACGAGCATCGTCGGGCCCCTCGCCAGGGCGCTGCGAAACTAGCGTCACTCCGCAGCGCCTCCCCAAAACGGGCTCCGGCGCGTTCCCGCAACTATTTGGCCATAGTCCGGGGCGACGACTTCCGAAACGGCTG
>CAYONG010000151.1:0-3293 GCA_964405235.1 uncultured bacterium
CCCCGAAAAGGCAGGCGTCTACTTGACGATGGTTTCCGGGCCGACGCCGGCACGCGATTGATCCTACGGGTCCGCTGGCCGCGAGCCGAATCACCGGAGTCTCGCCTCCGGGGAGGTCCGCATGGTCCTTGCCACGCGACACCAACGACCCCACGGCCCGCAGGGCGGTCTCGCCACGCAAACCTCCGGTCGGATCGGGCCGATCCCGCGGTTCGGGACGATTCTGGTGCTCGCCCTGCTCGCGATGGGGTCTCCGGCTGTCGGCCAGCGGATCGGCCCCAATGTCCCCGCCACCGCCGCCGCCGATGTCCAGAACGAGCCCCAGGTGGCCGCTTTCGGGAACACGCTGGTCGCCGTGTGGTACCGCCAGGTTCTCAATCGGTACAGCGGATGGGGCCTGTCTCTGGATGGCGGCGGGACGTGGATCGACGGCGGTGGGTTCCGGGTCGTGGATCCTAGCGGTGAGGCGACCGCCGGGCAGCCGACGGTGTGCGTCGACCAGGCGGGCCGCTTCTATGCTGCGACGGTGTACACTGCGGCCGGCTGGGGCGTCGCGGTCTACCGCGGCACGCCGCAGGCTGGGAGCCTCTCGTGGGAGGGTCCCTTTTACGCGGTGGTGCCCACTCTGCCTGGATCCGACGTGCCGAGGCCGCTCGACGCCGTGCGGCTGACCTGTGATCCGGAGCGGGGGTATCTGTACCTCTCGTACACGCTCAGCCGCGGGGTGGCGGATGGGCAGTATGAGTACACGATTCAGTTCGTGCGCTCGCTCGACGGTGGCACCACCTGGAGCATGCCCCTAGTTCTCAGCAGCGGCATCGCCAGCAACGGCTCACGCCCGGCCGTGGGTCCCGACGGCGAGGTGTACGTGGTGTGGGAGGACTTCGCCACCCGGCAGGTGTTGGGGCGGCGCTCGGCCGACTTGGGGGCCAGCTTCGGGCCGCCCTTCGTGGTGGGCGAGATCCGGGACAATCTGGGCACGCCCCCCCCGGGCTGGCGCCCGCCCGTGTGGCGCCTCAATCCGCTCTTCCAGCCGCCGAACATCGCGCTGGCTTCCGACTTCCCCTCGCTGGCGGTCGACCGGAGCATCGGGCCGCACCGGGGCCGCCTCTACGTGACCTGGACGGACTACGCCGAGGGCTCGGTCGGGGCCGCGGGCGGCCTGAGCGTTGACCTGGAGCCGAACAACGGGTATGCCGGTGCCACTGCGGTGGCGATCGGGGATGACATCCGCGGCTTCACGCAAGGGGTGGATTTCGGTGGGGCGGACCCCGACCTCTACACGTTCACCGGCACCGCGGGCACCATGATCCAGCTCACCGGACGGGTGACGGATGTCTTTCCCGCGCCGAGCCGGCCCCTGGGGCTCGGCTTCAGCCTTTATTGTGGCGAAGATACGCTAAGACTCACGCGGATCGCGGATGGCGAAGCGCCGATCGGCATTCAGCCGCCGCCGCCGCTGATCTTCTATTCGCTGCCGGCGGACGGGCGCTACTACCTGAGCACGGGCGGGGGGATGAGTTCATTCTGGTACGAGTTCTCCCTGCGGGCGGTGAGCCCGCTGGGGGGGCAGGCGGCCCGAGACCATCGGGACGTGGTGCTGACCTGGTCGGACGATGGGGGTGGGACCTGGATGGCCAAGCGGCGGGTGAGCGACGCCCCGCCGCGCTACGACGAGTCGTTCCCGGCGGTTGGGGTGGACGAGCAGGGCCGCGTGCACCTGGCTTGGTACGACCGGCGGGACGACCAAACCTGCGGCGATGTGGCGAACACGTACTGGATGTACTCGACCGACGGGGGGGTGAGCTTCGTCGCCGCCCAACGCCTCAGCACCGAGGGCAGCTCGTGGAACTTCGTCAACTCAGACCACGATTCCAACATCGGGGATCAGCTGGGGATGACAACGTCAGGCGGGCGGGTGTACGTGCTGTGGACCGATACCCGGGGACTGGATGCCGACATTTACGCGGTCCGCATCGACGACCTGCCGACCGGGATCGCGGTACCGCGCTTCACTGCCGAGCCGTCCGAGGGGCATGTTGCACTTCTCTGGACGGTGAGTGACGCCACGGGGATTGTCGGCTTCCGACTCCACCGGGCTGACGGGGAGCGCGGGGACTTCGAGCCCCTGGACGAGACATCGCGGCTCAGCGTCGGTCCCGGGGATTACCGGGCCGAAGACCACGCCGTATCGCCGGGGCGGGGTTACAGGTATCGCCTGGAAGTCATGCGGGAGGGAGGCCTGAGCGACTGGGATGGCCCGGTCAGCGTTGTCCTCCCGTCCCCAATCACGCGGCTCGCGTGGGAGAGCATGAGCCCCAACCCGTTTACCCGTGCAGTGCGCATGGAACTTATGGCACCTCGGGCGGGCGACGCCTGGGTGCGGGTCTACGATCTCACCGGGCACGAGGTGAACACACTCCACCAGGGCGCCTTGACGCCTGGCATCAAGATGTTGACCTGGGAGGGTAACGATCAAGCCGGGCGGCCGGTGCCGCCAGGCGTTTACCTGGTGCGCGCCGACCTCGCCGGCGAAAGTGCCACTTGGCGAGTAGTGCGAATTCGGTGAAAGCGTAAGAGCTCTACAAACTGCGCGCCTACATCCTGCTTACCCTCCTCGCGGCGCGAAAGCACACGGTTCCGCTTTCCGATCAAGGAGGGTACCCATGAGTACACTCGATGACGTTGCCACGCGCCGTCGGAGCTCTATCGACACCTCCCGTGCTTGGCAGGGACACCTGGCCCTGCTCCTCCTCGCGTTCTTTGCCGCGGGGGCGGCCGAGGCCGACCTCAGCCAGACCGGGCAATGGCGGGGACCATATCTTCTCGGCTTGCCTCTCACGGATCTCAATTACTCCAAATTCCCCCCAGCGGTGGGGTCCCACGTGGCCGTGCTGAAAGGGCCTGCCGACTCCTCCCGCGTCATCCTGTTCGGGGAATCTGGAAGTTCACAGAAGATCCGTGTCTGGTCGTTCGTGCCGCGTCCCGAACTGACCGTCCCCGTCCCGCATTACAGTCCTTCGGCGGCCAACCTCCACGGCGTCGTGCTTCCAGAACGTGACCTATTCTCGCCCGCAGGCTCCCCACCCAGAGTTCTTCGAGAGGATCGTGGCGGGATTCGCCTGAGCGGCCAAGGGTTTTGGCGATCCAGCGTTGGCTATTGACTCCCCGAAAAGGCAGGCGTCTACTTGACGATGGTTTCCGGGCCGACGCCGGCACGCGATTGATCCTACGGGTCCGCTGGCCGCGAGCCGAATCACCGGAGTCTCGCCTCCGGGGAGGTCCGCATGGTC
>CAYONG010000152.1:0-14917 GCA_964405235.1 uncultured bacterium
AAGATCGCGTCCTCCGGACACGCCTCCTCGCACATGCCGCAGAAGATGCAGCGCAGCATATTGATCTCGTAGCGCCGGGCGTAGCGCTCGCCGTGCGACTTCGGGTCGTTCGGGTCGTTCTCGGCCGCCTCGACGAAGATGGCGTCGGCCGGGCAGGCCACCGCACACAGCTCGCATCCGACACAGCGCTCGAGCCCGTCCTCGTGCCGGGTGAGGATGTGGAGCCCGCGAAAGCGCGGGAACATCTCCAGCTTCTCTTCCGGGTACTGGACGGTGAAAGGCTTCCTGAACAGGTTCTCGAGCGTGACGCCCAGACCCTGGCCCAACTCTTTGAACATGTTCGGGATCCTCGCGGTGTCCGTGCGACGGGTGAGCGGCAGCCTACCGGGGGCGGCGGGCGAGCGCAAGGAGCCGGCGCCCGATACGTCGAAGGCGGGCGGCGGGAGGGGCGCGACGAGCGGGGCCATTCATGGGGACCCCGCGAAGGAGCGCGCCTCCCGCCGCCCGCCTTCGGCGCTACAGCCGCGGTAGCGTGATGCCCTGCTGGGCCTGGTACTTCCCACCCTTGTCCTTGTAAGAGGTCTCGCACACCTCGTCGCTTTCGAAGAACAAGACCTGCGCGATGCCCTCGTTGGCGTAGATGCGCGCCGGGAGCGGCGTCGTATTGCTGATCTCGAGGGTGACGAATCCTTCCCACTCGGGCTCGAACGGCGTGACATTGGTGATGATGCCGCAGCGGGCGTAGGTCGATTTGCCGACGCAGGTGCACAGCACGTTGCGCGGCACCCGGAAGTATTCCACCGTGCGTCCGAGGGCGAACGAGTTTGGCGGGATGACGCAGATCGGACCCTTGAAGTCCACCATCGAGGCGGGGTCCATGTGCTTGGGATCCACCACGCTGGAGCTGACATTGGTGAAGATCTTGAACTCCTCTGCGATCCGGATGTCGTAGCCGTAGGACGAGATGCCGTACGAGATGACGCCATCGCGCACCTGCTTCTCGGCGAACGGTTCGATCATCCGGTGCTTGACGCACATCTCCCGGATCCAACGGTCCGACTTGATGGACATGTTCACCCTCCAGACTTGAGACGGCCCAGGAGCCGCGCCGCGTGCGCGAGCTCGGGAACCAACAGCCGGTCCGCCGCCAGCCGCACTGCGGCCGGCGATCCCGGCAGGATCACCAACAATCTCCCACGCGCGACGCCGGCGGCCGCACGTGACAGCCACGCCGCGCTCCCCACCTGGCGGTACGACAGCGCCCGGAACAGCTCGCCGAACCCCGGCAGCCATCGGCTGACGAGCGGCTCGACCGCTTCGGGCGTCACGTCGCGCGGCGCCACCCCGGTGCCGCCGGTGACCAGTACCGCATCCACGCCGCGCCGGGCGAGCGCCGAGCGGACGCAGCGGCGGATGGCCGCGAGATCGTCCCGCACCCAGTCGCGCGAGACCACCAAGTGGCCGCCGCGCTCGAGGCGTAGCTGCAGCACGGCGCCACTCCTGTCCTCTGCGCGACCGCGCGTGTCGCTGACGGTGACGATCGCGCACCCGACCCGGTGGGGCGCCGCGTGGGCCGGGCGTGCCCGCCGCGAGCGGACGGGGCGGCGGCGGCCGACCGGGGTCGCCCCGGCGGCGGTCCGTCGCGTCACGCGAACTCCCCCAGCGCCGCGGCGATCTGCCGGCGGTGCGAGAGGTCGTGCTCCACCCATTGCCGCACCATGTCCCCGAGCGGGAACGGTCCCCGCACCGAGTGGTAACCCACGCGCCGCCAGTCCTCGGGGGAGAGCGGCTCCAGCCGCGCGAGCAGGGCACGGCGCGAGGCGCTCCACGCCTGGTGCGCGGCGCGCGGGGACTCGGAACGGTAGGCGCGTTGCGCGTCCCATCCCCGCATGTTCACATCGGGGATCGCGGGCCGCTCCTCGGTGAGCATCCGTTCCAGCCGCGGGACGAGGACATCGCGGTCGCTGTCGCGCAGGTGGCACAGGACCTCGAGCGCCGACCAGCGCCCGGGGGCCGCGACCAGCGCCCAGCGCACATCCGGATGGCGATCGAGCCGCCGGGCCACCCACTTCGAACTCTCGGTCAGCACCGCCAGCAATCGGCTCCACTCCACGAAGTCGAGCGTCCGACCGTCGCGCGAGGTGATCCCGGCGTCGCTGTGCGTGAGAGGATGCGGGCGGGCGAACCCGCGCTCCAGGTAGCTGCGGGCGAGTGCCGCGTAGTGCTCGGCGCTGTTTCGCATGCCCTCACGCTGGGCGGGCGTCACCTCGCCCACCACCTTTCCCGGCATGCCCAGCACCAGGCTTCCGGGTGGCACGACCTGGTTCTCGCGCACCAGCGCACCCGCGCCGATCAGCGAGCCGGTGCCGATGCGGGCGCCCGACAATAGGATCGAACCCATACCGATCAGGCACTCGTCCTCGATCACGCAGCCGTGCACCACCGCCCGGTGGCCTATCGTGACCCGGGCGCCGATCAGCGCGGGCAGCCCTTCGTCCTCGTGGACCACGCACAGATCCTGGAGGTTCGAGTCCTCGCCGATCGTGACCGGGGCGGAATCCCCGCGCACCACCGTGTTGAACCAGACGCTGGCCCGCGCGCCCAGCGTCACGTCTCCGACCACCACCGCTCCCGGCGCGACGAAAACGGTCGGGTCGAATCGCAACCGCGCAGTCCAGTCGCCCGCCGCACCGCTCATGCGAGCCTCGCCGACTCGCCGACGAACGGATTCTCGCGCCGCTCGCGGCCCAGCGTGGTCGCCGGGCCGTGCCCCGGGAACGCGTGCAACCCATCGCCGAGCGGGAACAGACGGGTGCGGATGGCGCGCTCCAGGTCCTCGAACGAGCCCCCGGGCAGGTCGGTTCGCCCGACCGATCCCGCGAACAGCGTATCGCCCACCCAGATCCAATCCCCCCAGCGGAAGCACACGCCGCCGGGCGAGTGGCCGGGGGTGTGGATGACCTCGAGGGATTCATCCCCAAGCAGCAGGCGCTGACCGTCGGCCAGATCGTGCACCACCGCGGGCGCCCGCGCGGCAGGGAAGCCGAATGCCGCTCCCTGCTCGGCGAGGCGCTCGAGTAGCGGCCGGTCCGCCGGATGGAGCCAGTACTCGCCGCCCACCGCCTCCTGCACCGCGCGCATCCCGGCGGCGTGGTCGTAGTGAGCGTGGGTGTTGAGCAGGTAGCGGACGTTGAGATCCGCCGTCCGCACGGCCTCGATGGCCGCCTCCGGCGCGAAGCCGACGTCCACCACCGCAGTCTCACGCGTGGCGGCGCAGACGATGAGATAGGTGTTGTTGTCGAGCGGACCCAGATGGAGCACCCGGTGCGTGAGCGGCATGGCGGCTAGCGCAACCTCCGATAGACCCGCTGAAGATGCAGCGCGTCGTCTTCCATCTCCGGACTCTCGCACACCACCCACCCGGAGACCCGGCAGTCCTTGAGCGCCCGCAGCAGTTCCCGGTAGCGGAACTTCGACTGCCGCAGCGGCAGGTGCCGGCGCTCGCCGCGCGGCCCGAACTCGATGCCGGCGATGTGCACGTGGAGCCGCTCGAGGGCGTCCCGACCGAGCCGGTCGCCGATGCGCTCGAGCATCCCGGCGAACTCCGGATAGCTGTTGAAAGCCCCGCCGTGACGCGCGTACTGGTGCGAGAAATCCACGCATGGGCGAACGCCCTCGATGCTCTCGCTCCAGCCGAGGATCTCATCGAGCGAGCCGACCTGCGAGGGCTTGCCGGTCAGCTCCGGCCGGACGTCCACGCTCACTCCTTCGCGTCGCAACCGGCTGGTGATGGACGCCAGCCCCTTGCGCACCATGCGGTCGGCCTCGGCGGGGTCGAGCTTCTGGTAGAAGCCGGCGTGAAAGCAGAAACTGTGAGCGCCGCAGCGCTCGGCCATGCGGGCGGTGTGGAGCAACCGGTCGAGGCTGCGCCCCACCACGTCGGCCTCCCCACACAAGTTCACATAGTACGGCCCGTGCGCGGTCAGCTCGAGGCCGGTCTCGCGCGCGGCCGCCGCGATGCGGTCCGCGGTCTCGTCCCCCATCCGCACCCCATTGACCCACGCCATCTCGAGGCAATCGAGTCCCAGCTCGCGGGCGCGCCGGATGCCTTGGTCGGTGCCCGGTCGCCGGGTGGACAGGGGGATGCCCGAGGTGCCGAAACGCAGCATCAGGTTCCCGCCCGGCGAGCGGACCCGGCATCGAGGCTTCCGGGGGAGCTTCCGGGGGAGCTTCCGGGGGCACCAACGTGGTTACAGCGGATAATGAGGTTCATGGCAGCCGCGCAGTCTAAGCCACGCACCGGGGGAACGCTAAACGCCGCCGGTCCTACATGGCCCCGAAGGCCACGGATTCAGTGCTTGTAGCCGATGCGGCGGAGGAACTCGCGGCGCTCCTGTTTCGCCGGCGCGTCCTCGCGCCCGCGCGGCGGGGTGCCGTCCACCACGCCGACCACCCCGCGCCCCTGCTTGGTCCGGGCGACCAGCGCCTGCACCGGATTGGCGGTGGCGCAGAAGATGTGGCACACCTCGGGGCACTGCTTGACCGCGTTGAGCAGGTTGATGGGATAGGCGCCACGCAGGAGCAGGATGAACACGTGCCCGGCCCCGACACGCTCCGCGTTCGCCACCGCCGCCTCGACCAGCTCCGGTTCGTTGCCTTCAGTGCGGATCAGGCACGGCCCCGAGGCCTCGCAGAAGGCGAGACCGAACCGGGCGGCGGGCACGCTGGTGACCACGATCTCGGCGAGATCCTCGACCGTCTTGATGAAGTGCGCCTGACCGGCCACCAGGTTGCAGTCGGCCGGGATCTCGAGCGGCACTGCCGTGATTTCCATGGTCGTCCCTCCGCAAACGCGACGCTACGGGGCCATGAGCGCGAGCGTCAAGCCGGAGCTGGAGCCGGGGCCAGGCCCGGCCAGGTCAGAACGCCTGGCTCGAGCTGAACGAGAACACCGCCTCGCGCGGTCCCGCCCCGGAGGGTGAGAGCCGCCAGGCGACATCGAAACGGGCGATGCGGTTGAGCGCCGAGCGGGGCAGCGAGACCCGGAGCCCCAGGCCCACATCGTGCTGCCAGGGTAGCCCGCCGGAGCCGGGACCGGACGTCCGGGCGGCGTCCCAGAACGCTGCGGCTCCGAGGGAGACGATCTGGAGCAGCTCGCGCCCGATGAGCCAGCGGCTCTCGGCATTGAGACGCCACAGGCGATCCCCGGCGAGCGCGTGCACGTCATGGGCCCGGAGTCCGTTGAGCCCGCCCACGACCAGCTGGAAGTCGCGCGCGGTCCGGTGGCCCCCGATGCCGAGCGCCGCCACCACCAGCGTGTGGCGCGGGATGCTCTGGTTCACCCAGCGGGTCTCGAGACGCGCGGTGGCTTCGCGCAGGCCGCCGGCGAGACGGCTCGCGGCGGCCGCGCGCATCCATCCGAAACCGGCGCCGCGCCCATCGGCCCCGAGCCCGAGACGGATCGCGGCGAATCCCTCGTCGGCGCTCCCGCCGAACGCGGCCGGCGAGAATCCCCCGGCGACCGCGAGCGATCGCCCGAGGTCGATGTCCTCGACACCGTCGAGCCCTTCGACGCGGGTCTTCTCCACGAAGCTCGGCCGCCAGAGCCGCCCCTCGATGGTGAACCTGCGCACGCGCGATTCCTCGTCCCCGCCGGCGAACGAGGGCGGCGCCCCGGGGACGAGCACGCTGCCGCCCAGACGCCGATCCCAGGCCAGGAGCGCGCCGGTCACACGCGCGATCGTCCGCCCATGCCGGCGGCCGAGGCCGGCGTACACCTCCACCCGCTGATTCCGCCGGTAGAAGGTCGCGGCCTCGAGGCCGGATGCGAACAGGCGCGCCTGCGCGCGCGCCCGCTCGGCGCGGACGCCGAACGCGACCCGGGTGTCCTCGGCGAAGAACGGCCGCTCGAGGGTGAAGACCTCGGAGGTCCCGCTCGAGCCGTTGCTCGCCCCGGCCGTGGCCCTTACCCGCGTGCCGGCGAGGGCAGGGTCGGCGACCTCGATCGAGCGCGAGATGCCGGCGGGTTCCTCGCGGTAAGCGAGGCTGACGTATTGAGCCCGGCCGAACAGATTGCGCTCCGAGAACTGGACCGAGCCGAACAGCCGCCCGCCGCCCCGCTCGAGCGTGAACTCCGGCGATGTGGTCCAAGCATCGCGGGTCCTGACGGTGACCACCGCCGAATCCCCCTCACGACGGGCCTCCACGAGCGCGCGGTTGAAGATGTCGAGCGCCCGCAGCGCCCGCTCGCTCTCCCGGGCCCGCGCCTCGTCCCAACGGTCCCCAGCGGTCAGGAGCACGTGCCGACGGAGGGTCGAGGCGCGGGTGCGCACGTGCAGACGATCGAGCAGCCGATGGAGCGGCCTCAGGGGACCGCGTGGGAGCGGATCGAAGATGCCGCGCGTCTCGAGCTCCACCCGCGCGATCGGGATCCCTTCCAGATCTGACCCGCCCGCCCTGGGTGCCGGTGTCGTCCCGGTGGTATCCGCCGACAGCGTTCCGCCCGGCCCGCCGAGCCCCCAGAAGACGAAGACGGAAAGCCGGAGGAAGCTAGCGACGCCGCGTGCCGCCGAGCCGCTCACGCGCCAGTTGCGCCTCGCCCGAGTTCGGGAAGCGCTTCACGAGGTCCTCGAACGTCTTCTTTGCCGCCTCGGCCTCCCCGAGGCGCTCCCGGCTCAGCGCCAGCTTGTACAGCGCGGCCGGCACCCGATCGCCCTGCGCCCAACCGGTCTCGACGCGCGCGTACTCGACCGCCGCGCTGTCGAACCGGGACTGGGCGAAGAAGCACTCCCCAACGCCGTACTGGGCATTGTCCGACAGCTCCGCCGCCGGGAAACGGCGCACGAAGTCGCGGAAACCCTGGAGCGCGAGCGCGTAGCGTCCCTGCGTGAGATCCTGCGTCGCCTGATCGTAGAGCTGGTTGGGGTCGCCCTGTGCCGGTGCCGTCGCTGGAGCCGGGGCCGCGACCGGAGGCGGCACCCGCTGGCTGAGCTGCTGGAACCGTCCCATGACCTCGTCGAGCTTGCTCTCGAGCCGTCCCATCTGCTCGAACAGCTCCTGCGTGGTCGTGCCGGAGGAGGCGCGGGTGCTGAGCAGGATGTCGCGCTGTTCGGTCACCTCCCGTCGCGTCTCGCGCAGCACGGTGTACGCGGCCGCATCCCGCACGGTGAGCGTGTCGACCACGGTGCGCAGACTGTCAAGACCGGACCGCAGCAACGCGATCTGGGGCGCGCCGCAGCTCGTCGCCGCGGCGACCGCCGCGACGACGACAAGCCACGCGAGCGCGCCCGCGACACGACGACCCGGTCCCGGCCGCCGCCCGGCGCCTCTGCCGAAACCGGGTTCCGACCTCATGACGACGAGCGGACCACGAAGTGCGCGCGGCGGTTCTGTTGCCAGGACGCCTCGTCCGCGCCGGTCGCGAACGGCCGTTCCTTGCCGTAGGAGATCATGCTGATGCGCTGCGCCTCGATGCCGGCCGCCAGCAGGTAGTCGCGCGCGGCCTGAGCGCGCTTCTCGCCCAGCGCCTGGTTGTACTCGACCGTGCCGCGCTCGTCGCAGTGGCCCTCGATCGTGAGGGTCACCTTCGGATTGGCGCGCAGGAGTTTCGCGTTCCCGTCCAGCGCCGCCCGCGCATCGTCGCGCAGGCCGTGCGAGTCGTAATCGAAGTACACCGGGGCGTAGTCCTCGGTCCGAATCCCGGACACTGCCGACGGCGTCTCGACCGGCGGGGTCGGCACCGGTGTGGGCGGCGGGGTTGGCGCCGGCGCCTCCGGCGGTACGGGCGGCGGGACCGGGGTCGCGACCGGCTTCTTGGCGCAGCTCGCGACCACCGCGCCGCAGATCAGCAACGATGCCATCACAGCTCGAAACATCCTCGCATTCAGGGGGCTCATGGATGACCTCCAGGGGTTGAACTGCCGGGGTTGACACCGAACGCCGAACCGGTCGCCGCGGGGCGCGGTGACCAGGCCGGGGAAAGTGCGCTGAACGAACCGTTGGCGAGCCGGCGCGGTGGCGTGCCGTCGAGGTCGCTGACGAACAGGCCGCGGGCGCCTTCGCGGTTGGACGAAAACACCAGGTGGCGGCCGTCGGGAGACCAGCGCGGGTTCTCGTTGCTCCCGCCGCTCACCATCAGCCGCGTGTCGTTGCCGTCCGGGCGACAGGTGTAGATTTCGAAACCGCCCCCGGACCGGGCGACGAATGCGATCCGATCGCCCTTGGGCGACCAGGCGGGCGAATCCGTGTAGTCCACATCGTAGTTGAGGCGGCGCAGGTTCCCGCCCTCGCGGTCCATGACGTGAACCTGCGGTGTGCCGGTCCGGTCCGAAGTGAAGGCGATCTCACGCCCGGTCGGCGACCATGCGGGTGACGTGTCGATGCCGCGATTGTTGGTCAGGCGCTGGGGCGACCCGCCGCGGGCGTCGAGCACGTAGATCTCCGAGTTGCCCTCGTGGCTCAGCGTGCACACGATCTGCCGGCCGTCCGGCGAGTATGAGGCGCTGGTATTGATGCCGGGCCGCCCGGAGACCAGATACGGCCGGCCCCCCGCAGAGGGGATCACGAACAGCCGCGGGCCGGCGCCCCCACGATAAGAGGTGAAGAGCAGCAGCGACCCCTCCGGGGACCAGGCGGGCGAGAGCGCGATGGACTGGTCGTTGGTGAGAGCGGTGAAGCGCGCACCGTCGTAGTCCATGACGTAGAGGTCCTTGTTGCGCCCCGACTGGCCGATGAACGCGATCCGGGTCTGCGACACGCCTGGCTCGCCGGTGAACTGCAACACGATGTCGTCCGCGAACTGGTGGATCGCGGTACGCCAGTCCCTGAGCGGGGCGCGGTACTCTCGGACCAGGATGGCCCGGCGGGCCGGGAAGTCGCGCACCTCGCCCGTGAGCCGCACTTGGTCGCCGCTGACAGTCAGCTTGCCTCCCACCACCGCCTGCACTTCGACCGGCTGCTGCCCCGCGATCCACGCCCGACTGACCGTGAACACCGCCGACCAGTCGAGATCGTGCGCCAGCACCTCGTCGGCCTGGACGCTCCAGGAACTCGCATTGCGATCCCCGGCCGACTGCAGAGCCTCGCAGTGGACACGGATGCGCCGCCCCTCGCCGGACGATATGTCGATCCGCACATCGGTCGGGGTCTGGGCGCCGACGGGTCCGGCCAGCATGACCAAACCGCCCAGCAGCAGCATCGCGGGGAGCGCGCGTCGGCTCATGGCGTCTCCCAGTCGAATCCGAAGTGCACGCCCAGATCGCCCCCGGTGAACCCGAGCGGGAGCGGCGGGAGCGGATCGCTGATCATGACCGCCCGGACGGCGGAACGGTCGAAGAACTCCATCCCGCTGGCGCCTTCCAGCCGCACGCCGCTCACCTCTCCCCCGCGGGCGATGCGGAAGTAAACCACCGTCCGTATGAGGCGCCCTCCGGTGGCGAGCCCGGCCGGGGGCGTCCAGTTCGCGGCGATCTTGTTGCGCACCAGCACGAGGTAATACGTGAACGCGAAGTCACGGACGTCGAGCCCGACATCGCCCCTGAGTCCGGCCGATCCCACCGACGCCGAGGGCAGCATGGGCATCTCCTGCGGGGGCGGCTGCTCCTCGGGCGGCTTGACCGGCTTCTTCTTGCGGGGCGGGTCGGGAGCGAGCTTGACCCCGATGTCCTCGACCGGCTTGATCTCGTCCAGCTTCGGAGCCGGCGGCGGCATCTCGGTGGCGGGCGGGGCAACCGGTATCAGGGCCCCGGGATCGATCAGCGCCACCTGGACGACATCGGGTCCGGGCACCACCAGCGAGACCGGCGTGCGCACATAGAACAGAGCGACCAGCAGCGCCGCGTGGATGAGCCCCGAGCCGAGCAGGGATCCCCGCATCGCTCACCGCCTGCCCGCCGGCGGCGGCGGCTCCGTCACCAGTCCCAGCGCCGCGATGCCGCTGCGCCGCATGCGGGCGACCAGGTCCACGATGACGCCGTAGGGCACCTTCTGATCCGCCTTGAGGAACACCGGCCGGCGCGCCGCCCCCGCACGCGCCAGGGCTTCCTCGAAGCCGGCGTTCGGGACCACGGTGTTGCCGACCGCCACGGTGCGGTCGGCCCGGACGCTGACGATCAGCCCCTCGCGCACGTCGAGCCCGCGGGTGGCGACCTTGGGCAGGTCGATCTCGAGGCCACCCTGGAGGAACGGCGCGGTCACCATGAAGATGATGAGCAGCACCAGCACCACGTCGACCAGCGGCGTCACGTTGATCTCCGCCATGGGTCGGCGCGGCGCTCCCAGGATCATCACTGGCCTCCGCCGATGCGCAGGTCGAGGAACTCCGTGGCGAAGCTGCTGGTCGCGCTGCTGAAGTCGCGCAGCCGCCCCAGCAGGTGGTTATACCCCACGACCGCCGGTATCGCGGCGGCAAGTCCGGCGATGGTCGCGATCAGGGCCTCGGCGATCCCCGGCGCCACCACGACCAACGAGGCGGAGCCCTGCGTGCCGATGTTGAGGAAGGCGGCCATGACGCCCCACACCGTCCCCAGCAGACCGATGAAGGGCGAGACGCTTCCGGTGGTGGCGAGGAAACCAACGCTGCGCTCCAGGCGGGCGGTCTCCTCGTTGGCCGATCGGTCCATCGCGCGCTGCACGATCTCGTAGCGCAGCGCCGCCGAACCTACCCCTTCGATCGGGTGCTGCTCGAGCCCGCGCTGGCCGATCAGCGCGACCTTCGCGAGCAGGCTGTGCGGGTGCTGCTCGCACACCAGCCGGAAATCGGTATCCCGGGCGAGCCGGCGGAAGGCGGAGAGGAACCCGCGGTCGGCCTTCTCCACCCGGCCGTACAGGCGGGCGCGGTTCCAGATCACGCCCCAGCAGATGACCGACATGATGAAGAGCACGGCCAGGACCACTTTGGCAAAAGGGCCAGCCTGGAGGACGAGCCCCCAGATCGAGGACCGCATGCCTCCGCCAAGCTGAAGCACGACCAAACCGAGGGTCATCGGCTTCACACTCCTTGTGAAGTCGTCACATGATCGCAGGACCTGCGTGACACGTCGCCTCCTAGCGCGACGGCCATGTCCGCGGCGGGGAGCGACCGGACGCTAACACACCGCTGCGGAAAGCCTCAAGGAAAACGGGCCTCGCAAAGGGCGTCGTGGACGGCCCTCTCTGACAACATCGGTGAGACAGGTCAAATGGCTGCAAAGAAGCGCGTCTCGGACCATCGTACGGCGCTCGAATCGTCTAGTCTGATGCGATTCCGCCGACGATGTCGTCGTCCCCGGCCGATTCGGAGGTTGTCAGCCCCTTGCGATCAATCCGCATCCTGCTCCGCGCCTGTGCCCTGTCGATCGCCGCGTCCTTTGCCCTGCTCCCCGCCACCGCCCGTGCGGAAGGCCCGGGCCGGGCAGCCCCGTCGTTCGCCGTGCGCACCCTCGACGGGAAGATGTTCAAGATGTCGGAGCACCGCGGCAGGCCCGTGGTGCTCGACTTCTGGGCCACCTGGTGCGCCCCCTGCCGGGCCAGCATGCCGCATCTGTCCCGCATCCAGGAGCGCTACGGCGGGGACGGCCTCGTCGTCCTCGGCCTTTCGGTGGACGAAGCGGGCCCGACCGTCGTCAAGCGCTTCGCCGAGCGGCTCCGGATCCACTTCCGGCTGGCGATGGCCGACGAGAAGCTGCTCGACCAGTACGGTCCGATCCGCCAGATCCCGACCACGTTCTTCATCAACCGCCGCGGCGAGGTGGTGCGGCGGACGGTCGGCTATCTCGACGCGGAGACCCTGGACACCTACGTGAAGGAACTGTTTTAGGCGTCGGAGCCAGCCGGAATTGACGAAGCCACGCGGCGCGGGCCGCGTGGCTTCGTCGTTTCTGGTGCCCGGGGCGAGATTTGAACTCGCAAGGGTTTCCCCATACGCCCCTCAAACGTACGTGTCTACCAGTTCCACCACCCGGGCACGGGTGTTCGCTCACCGGAGAGAAGCCGCCGCGTTACTTCCCTCCCGCGCCCTTCGCCGGGGTCGCGGGCGGAGCACTCGCGGGCGGCTGCTGGGCCGGGGCTGGGGCCGAGGCTCCGGGGCTCTGCTGGGCGGGCGTCTGACCCGGGGCCGTGCCCGGCATCTGCGGCGCGGCGGCGGGAGCCTGTCGCGCCTGCTCCTGGATGAGACTGCGGCCCGCACGACCCGGGTTCGAGGAGAGCAGCGCCAGCACCAGCGATGTGATGAAGAACGCCCCGCCCAGCACCATCGTGGCGCGGGTCATGAAGTCGGTCGCTCCGCGCCCGCCGAAGACGGTCTGGGCCGTCCCGCCGAAGGCGCCGCCGGCGAGCCCGCCACCCTTGCCCGACTGGAGCAGGACGGCGGCGATCAGGCCGATGCAGACGAGCACGTGAGCAGCAAGCAGCAAGCCGTACATGAGATCCCTCGGAAGTACCCGGATGCCGCCGGCGCGGGGTCGGTGCGCACCCGGTCCAGCGGGATGAAACGGCCCGATAAACTAGCAGCGGCCCCCGGCGGCGTCAACGCGGACCCGGGTACGAAGGGTACGAAGACGCGCGCGGGCGCGGCGGACGCGAGCGCCGTCTCAACCGGCGGCAGCCGCCGCGCAGATGCGCCAGAATCCGGCCGCCTCGAGCGAGGCGCCGCCCACCAGGGCGCCGTCCACCTCCGGCTCGGCGAAGAGCGCGACCGCGTTCCGCTCGCTGACACTGCCGCCATAGAGCACGGCCACGCTCTGGCCGATCCCGGGGGCGACGATGCGATCGAGGGTCGCGCGCACGACCTGGTGGGCCTCGCGCGCCTGCTCGACCGACGCCACCTTGCCCGTGCCGATCGCCCAGACCGGCTCGTAGGCGATCACGCTTGCGCGGGCCTCGGCCTCTGACAGTCCCTGGTACACCGCCCGGACCTGCCGGACCAGCACATCGGTCGTGCGCTCGCCTTCGCGCTCGGCGAGCGTCTCCCCCACGCATACGATCGGGACTAATCCGTCGCGCTGCGCGGCGCGGGCCTTGCGCGCCACCACGGCGTCGTCCTCACCCATGCCGTGACGGCGCTCCGAGTGCCCGACGATGACAAAGCGGCAGCCTACGGCCGCCAGCATCGACCCTGCCACCTCGCCGGTGAACGCGCCGCCCGGTTCCGGGTGCACGTCCTGCGCGCCGAGATGGACGCCGCTCCCGCGCAGGGCGGCGCCGGCCGCCTCCAGTCCTGGGTACGCAGGGCAGACCGCGATCTCGCACGGACGGCCGGCGCTGAGCAGCGCAATCATTTGCCCGGCGAGCGCCGCGCCCTCGGACGCGGTCTTGTTCATCTTCCAGTTGCCGGCGATCAGTCGGGGCCGTCGCGGCCAGGGACCGGCCATCACAACTCTCTTTCGTCGAGCGCCGCAACGCCGGGCAGGACGCGCCCCTCGAGGAACTCGAGCGACGCACCGCCACCGGTCGAGACGTGCGTCATGCGCTCCGCAAGGCCGGCCTTATGCACCGCCGACACCGAGTCCCCGCCTCCCACCACCGTGACCGCTCCGCGCGCGCCGGCCTGGGCCAGCGCCTCGGCCACGCCGCGGGTCCCGGCCGAGAACGCGGGCACCTCGAAGATCCCCATCGGTCCGTTCCACAGCACGGTGCGCGCGTCCTCGAGCGCCTGCGAGAACTCGCGCAACGTCAGCGGCCCGATGTCGACGCCCATCTCGTCGGCGCCTAAGCTTTCGATGGCGACCGTGCGCGACGGCGCGCTCCCGTCCGCGGCGGTGCTGGCCACGCAGTCCACGGGCAGCTTCAGCTCGACCCCGCGCGCGGCGGCGGCCGCGAGCACCTCGCGCGCCATCTCGATTCGGTCCTCCTCGACCAGCGAGCGCCCGGTGGGCCGGCCCTGTGCACGCAGGAAGGTGAACATCATCGCCCCCCCGATCAGCAGCCGGTCGACCTTGACGAGCAGGGCCTGGATCACGTCGATCTTGCCCGAGATCTTGGCCCCGCCCAGGATCGCCACGAACGGCCGCTCCGGCCTCGCGAGGGCCTTCCCAAGATACTCAAGCTCGCGCTGCATGAGGAAGCCCGCCACGGCGGGCTTGAGCAGCTTCGCCACCGCTTCGGTGGAGGCGTGCGCCCGGTGCGCCGTGCCGAAGGCATCGTTGACATAGCAGTCCCCGAGCGTCGCCAGAGCCGCCGCGAAGCCGGCGTCGTTCTTCTCCTCTTCGGGGTGGAATCGCAGGTTCTCGAGCAGCAGCACCGCGCCGTCAGGCAGCGCCGCCGCCATCGACTGCGCCTCGGGACCGACGCAATCGGCGGCGAACGCGACCGGCTGGCGTAGCAGTCGCTCGAGTCGAGCCGCCACCGGCCGCAGGCTGTACTTCGGGTTCACCCTGCCGTCCGGACGGCCGAGATGCGACATCAGGACGAGGCGCGCCCGCTTCTCGAGCAGGTAGCGCAGAGTCGGCAGCGCGGCGACGATGCGGCTGTCGTCGGCCACCTCGCCTCCCTCGAGCGGGACGTTGAAGTCCACGCGCACCAGCACGCGTCGCCCGGCGGGATCGAGTTCCCGGACGGTCTTCTTCCGGAACGCGCCGCCGGCCGCGGTCATGCCATTCTCAGCAGCGCGTCCACGACCCGGTTGGAGAAACCCCACTCGTTGTCGTACCACGCCAGCACCTTGACCAGAGAGCCGTCGAGGACGCTGGTGGAGAGCGAGTCGAACACGCCGCTGTGGGGGTCGCCGATCACGTCGCTCGAGACGATCGGATCCTCGCAGTAGGCGAGGATGCCCTTCATCGGGCCCTCGGCTGCCGCCCGCACCGCATCGTTCACCGCCTCGCGGGAGGCCGGCTTCCTTACTCTGCACACCAGGTCGGTCAGCGACCCGTCGGCTACCGGCGCGCGAACCGCGATCCCGTCGAGCCTGCCCTTCATCTCGGGCAGCACCTCGCCGATCGCC
>CAYONG010000153.1:0-3004 GCA_964405235.1 uncultured bacterium
CCCGCGCCCGGTCAGGGCGTTGAGGTAGATGGGCATGGTGGCGACCAGGGTCTTGCCCTCGCCGGTCGCCATCTCGGCGATCCTGCCCTCGTGGAGCATGACGCCGCCGATGAGCTGGACGTCGTAGGGCACCATCTCCCACCCGAGCGGGATCCCCACCACATCCCAGGTGCGGCCGCATAGCCGGCGGCAGGTCTCCTTGACGGCGGCAAACGCCTCGGGCAGCAACTCGTCGAGCGTCTCGCGCTCCAACCGCTTGCGCTCTGCCAGGTCGGTGACCCCTTCGAGCGCGGCCGCCAGCCGGGCGCGGAACTCGGCCGTCTTGCCCCGGAGTGCCTCGTCACCCAGTTCGCGGTACTCCCCGCCGAACCGGTTGATCTCGTCCACCAGAGGCTCCGACCGCTTGACGTCACGGTCGTGTTTCGAGCCGAAGATGCCTTTCAGCAACTGTTCGAGCATGGGGCCCAATATAGATGGGGTGTCAAGCTGGGGGGGCGGCGGGGGTCCTGGGGCGACCGGGGGGGCGCCGAATCGGGATCCTCTCAAGCGCCGCGGCCCGATGCGGGGCATCGGGCCGCGCGCTTCCCGGGGCGGCGAAGTTCAGACCTTGATCACGCGAGAGGCCTCAGCGCCTCGTTCGCTCGCCTTGATCTCGAACTCCACCTGCTCTCCCTCACGGAGGGTTCGGAATCCGTTGCCCTCAATGGCGGAGAAGTGGACGAACACGTCCGATTGCCCCTCCGCGGTGATGAAACCGTAGCCCTTCTGGTCGTTGAACCACTTGACCAAACCACGCGCCATGGGGGGATCCTCCCTGTCGCCTGTACCCGAACCGGGTCCGGAACCACGACGACAGGGTGGCGATTCCCGCCGGTCAGGTCAAGCGGCTTCCCGAGGGCCTGCTCGCGGGCTCGGGCCACCGCGGCCGTGCGTGTCCCGGCGCCGCGCCCAGCGTTCCGCGAGTTCGAGCGCCTGGGGGTGGGCGGGGTCCGCCCGGAGGACCAGCGCCACCTGCTCACCCGCCTGGGCCAGGTCGCCCAGCGCCTCCAGCGCCCGGGCGAGCTGGACACGCGCCGCGTGCAGATCCGGATGCAGCTCGAGCACGCGCGAGAGCGAGGCGATCGCATCGTCGGTCATCCCCGCCTCGAGCTCGCTGCAGCCCAGCAGGTAGTGGAGGTCGGGATAGCCGGGGTGTACCGTGACCGCCTCCCGCAGGGCGTGGAGCGCTTGGGTGTGCTCGCCGCGCGCGACCCGCTCGTGGTAGTCGGCCAGCGCCCGGTCCACCACCGGGTCCGATACTTTGAAGGCGCTCTTGAGCAGCGCCCCGGCCTCGTCCCAGTCGGCGTGCGCGAGACTCTTCAAGCCCCGCTGGAAGGCCCGCGGCTCCTCGACCCGCCGCTCCTGCTCCAGGCCCCTGAGCGCCGCGAGCGATTCCGCCAGCAGGCCCTCGCGGGCGTCGAGCAGCGCCAGCTCCAGGCGCGCCGCCACGTAGCGCGGATTGATGCCCAAAGCCTGCTGCAGGGCCTTGCGCGCCGCCGGGCGCTGGTGCTGGAGGATGAGAAGGCAGGCGCGCTGATAGTGCAGGTCGGCGTAGGTCGGCGCCAGGCGCAGTGCTTCGTCGATCGCGCGGGTGGCGGTGATGGCGTCACCCGCCGCTTCGGCGAGCCGCGCCATCTCGGCGAAGGCGAGCGCTCCCGCGCCACGGTGCGGACCGCGCCCCTCCCGCTCCGGCAGAGCGGCGGAAAGGGCGTCGAGGGCCTCGTCCAGCCGGCCCTCCCGCGCCAGCGCCAGTGCGGGCTCGAACGGGACGTTCTCGGACGGAAGTGGCCGCGGGCTCATGCGGGCATCGAGAGCAGCTTCATCGCGTAACCTGCGAATAGGGTGATCCCCAGGTTGTCATCCAGTGGTATCGGCAGGAGCTCGACCAGACTTGCGACCAATGCGCCGACCAGCACGACGCTCCACGGCAGCACCCCGGTGGTCGCCAGGAACGCCGCCCAGCCCAGGCAGGCGGCGAGACCGCCGGCCGCGCCCTCGAACGACTTCTTGAAGAAGCGCGTGCGGCCCCAGCCCCTCCCGACCAGCGCCGCCACCCCGTCCCCGAGGATGGTAAACCCGAGCGCGGCGGCAGCCACGGGCGGCGGGAACATCTCGACCGCCAGGAGCGCGGCGATGAGGAGATAGGTCGAGCCGAGCAGGTTGAAGCGTTCGTGCTCGCGGATGAGCTCGCCGAAAAATCGAATGAAGAACCGTCGCACGCGGTGGTCGTGGATGCGGATGACGTCGATCGCAATCGCCGCCAGCGTCAGGCCGATCAACAACCAGCGCCACTCCACCTTTCCGCGCGGCCATGGTAACCACTCGTACAGGAGCGCGAGCGGCAGCACGATGAACGAGATGTGGATGGCCTTGCGCTGGGCTTCGGTGAGCCAGGCGGTGCTGCGCAGCGGCCCGAGCGGATCGCGGGCGGGACCGGCCGGCGGTGGCGGGGGCACGCGGCCATCTTAGGGCATCCCGCGGGCACACGGAGGGTCGGCGCGGACATCCTCCACGCCGCGGCGTACCGAACCCCGACACCGGCCAATCGCTGTCCGAAAGCGTCCGAGGCCAGTGTCGTGTCGACCTCCTCTCGGGAGCTCCGGCACGGTCACTGCTCGCTGCCGAGCCATCGGGTGAGACACACCCCTCCCTCGTCGCCCGGTCCTCGGTCTCTCGGCAGACTGCCGGACATCAGGGCGCGTTCCCGACGGGAGCCGCGCCGGCGAACGCCGCCGCCGCCTCGAGTCCTTCCCCGGCCCGGCCGGCGCGGGTGCTTCGCTTGCCAAAGCATGACAGGGCGACGCGCAGCCGCTGCTCGAGCGAGGCGTCGGGGATGTCCTCGCAGCGTGCCGCCGCACCGCGGGCCTCGGCAGCACTGAATCCGAGCTGCCGGAGCCAGGGGACCACGTCGCGGTCTTCATCTTCCCCGGGGGTCTGGTCGACCGCTGCGACCTGCGCTCGAGCC
>CAYONG010000154.1:0-3045 GCA_964405235.1 uncultured bacterium
GCGCCCGGCCTTGACGCTCTCGCGCCCGCCTCGCTATATTGTGCGCCGACTTGGAGTTTCCGAGCGGAAGTAGCTCAGCCCGGTAGAGCTCCACCTTGCCAAGGTGGTTGTCGCGGGTTCAAATCCCGTCTTCCGCTCCATTCGACGGGGCCGGTCCTCCGCGACCGGTTCCGAGCTTTGTACGCCGCGGAGGTGCGCGTGACCACCCAGCCCCCCGCCAGCGACCGCCGCGCGGTGGCGCGCGCGGTCGCCGACCTGATCCGCGCCCTCGGGCTCGACGAGCGAACAGAGCCCGAGTTGCGCGAGACCCCGGCCCGGGTCGCCGACCTCTACGCCGAGATCTTCTCCGGTCTGGACCCCGCCGCGGTTCCCGAGCTGGCGACGTTTCCGCACGACACGAAGCCGGGCGCCGCGCCCGGGGACGACCTGGTCGTGATCCGCGACCTGCCGTTCCATTCGCTGTGCGTCCACCACCTGGTGCCGTTCTTCGGCCGCGCGCACATCGCCTATCTGCCGGGACCGCGCATCATCGGCATCAGCGGGGCGGCGCGCCTGCTCGACCTCTACGCGCGGCGGCCGCAGCTCCAGGAGCGGATCACGAGCCAGATCGCCGACCATCTCGAGCGGCTGGTCGCCCCGCTCGGCGTGGCGGTGATGCTCGAGGCGCGTCATCTGTGCATGGAGATGCGCGGAGTCCGCAAGCACGGCCGGGTCGAGACGCGCGTGGTTCGCGGCGCCCTCGCCGAGCCGCGCTGGGCCGGGGTGCTGCCGGCGGCGCGTGCGGATGCGAACGGGGCGGGCGAGGAGTGATGACGGAGGGGCTCCCGAGCGTCTCGGTGGTGGTCGTGACCCGCGACCGGCCCGCGCTCCTGCGCGACGCGCTGCGCGGGATCGCGGCCCAGCGGCTCGCGCCGCTCGAGGTGCGGATCGCCGATGACGGCGATCTGCCGGCGCCGCGCGATCCCCTGTCCGCGGGAGCGCTCGAGACGATCATCATCCCGGTGGGGGCGGGCCTCGCGGCCGCGGCGCGCAACCGGGGGAGCGCGGGCGCTTCCGGCGAGCTGCTGGCCTTCCACGACGACGACGATCTCTGGCTCCCGGACCACCTCGCGGGTCTGGCCGAGGCGTTCCGCGATCCCGCTGTGGACTTCGCCTGGCGGGACAGCGCGATCGTCCGCGAGGACGTCGCACCCGATGGGGCCCGGCACGAGCGGGACCGACGCGTCATCGCCCATGACTGGGATGCCGATCTCATGCGCCACGACGACTACCTGCCGCCCAGCGCGTGGGGCGTGCGACGTTCGTTGTTCGAGCGGCTGGGAGGCTTCGACGAGTCGTTCCGCTTCTCGGAAGACTGGGACTTCGTGCTGCGGGCCGCGGCGATCACGACCCCGCGCCGGGTCGCCGGCGTGACGATCGAGGTGCGGATGCGCGATGCGGGGAACCTCTCGAGCGAGGCGGGGCCCGAGCGTTTCGAGTGCCTCCGCCGGCTGGCCGTGCGACACCGGCTGCCGTCGCTCGAGCCCAAGACCTTCTGGGAGGTGGCCCTGGTCGTGGAAGCCGTGAATGCCGCGGCCGCCCGCGGCGGCCTCCAGTGAGCGCGGAGCTCGTGATCGTCGGCGCCGGACCGGCGGGGGTCTCGGCCGCACTGTGGGCCCACAGCTTCGGGCTTTCGACCGTTGTGCTCGAATCGGGCGAGACGGCCGGTGGCCAGCTGCACCACATCCACCATCCGCTCGCGAACCTCGCCGGCGCGGGCGGCGGCGATGGACCGGCTCTGGCACGGGTGATGACGGGGGAGCTCGCGAACTCTGGGATCGAGGTGCGCTACGGGATGAGAGCGGTGGGGCTCGATCCCGTCTCGCCCACGGTGCGTGCCGAGGGCGGCGTGAGCATCTCGGGGAGCGCGGTGCTGGTCGCGACCGGCGTGCGGCGCCGGCGGCTCGAAGTGCCCGGGGAGCGTGCGCTCGAAGGCCGCGGCGTGTCCTGGTCGGCCACCCAGGACCGGGGGTGCTTCGCGGGCGAGGAGGTGGTGGTCGCGGGTGGCGGCGACGGCGCATTCGAGAACGCTTGGCTGCTCGCCGATGTCGGCTGCGCGGTCACACTCGCCGTGCGTGGTACGCCGGGAGCGCGGCGCGAGTTCCGCGAGCGCGTGGCGGCAAACCCACGCATCGAGGTGCTCGAGGGCACGCGCGTCACCGCGGTACTGGGGGAGGAACGCGTGAGCGCGGTCCGGCTCGCGGGCGCGCGCGGCGAGTTCGAGCAGCCGGCGGCGGGCCTGGTGGTCAAGGTGGGTGTGATCCCCAACACCGAGTGGTGCGCGGCCGCGCTCGAGTGCGACCCCGAAGGGTACGTGCCGGTCGACGAACACTTTGGCACCGCCCACACGCGCGTGTGGGCGGCCGGGGACGTCGCGCGCCCGCCGCTTGCGGGGATCGCGGTCGCGCTCGGCCATGGCGCGCTGGCCGTGACCGCCATCCGCGCCGTGCTGCGCGGGGACTAGACTCCGCGGGCCATTGCGCGGGTGTCATTGCCGGGGCCGTGTCGTATGCTTCCCTGGGAGTCCAACCGCAGCATGGCCCACATCTTCGGGGGGTGACGACATGACAAGCATCGCAGCGATCGGCAGCCGATGGGTGGCGCAGCTGGCGGCGGTTGCCTGTCTCCTCGCGCCCGCGATCGCCCGCGTTGCCCACGCAGGCGGGGCGGCGGCGACGTCTCCCACGCGACCTCCGGGCCGCGCGGGTCTGCTGGTCGAGGTGGACCCGCCCACGGGCGAAACCTCGCCGACGACCGCCGGGGCCGCCAGGGCGCTCCCCGCCGACAGCGACCCGGGTCTCGCGCGCTCGACCAACGGACTCGAGCTGCAGATGCTCCCCGATGGATCGCGGCGCGTGGACCTCCAGGGGCGCTTCCGCTCCTACAGCGTGGTGACCATCGCCGCCGACGGGACTCTCACCATGGCATGCGCCGACGACCACGCGAGCGCCCTCGGCCTCGCGCGTGTCACCGCGCCTCGTCCACCGGCCGCGCGCCCAACCATCG
>CAYONG010000155.1:0-36505 GCA_964405235.1 uncultured bacterium
CTGCACGATCTTCCACACCACGTCCATCCCGCGCACGACGCGGGCGAAGATGGTGTAGCGGCCGTTCAGGTGCGGCTGCGGGGCGTGGGTGATGAACCACTGGCTGCCACCCGTGTCCTTGCCCGAGAGCGCCATGCCGACCATGTAGCGGTCGTAGCGGAGACGGTTGTACTCGCACCGGATGGTGTAGCCGGGACCGCCCGAGCCGGTGCCGGTCGGGTCGCCGTCCTGGATGACGAAGTTGGGGACGACGCGGTGGACGGCGAGCCCGTCGAAGTACCCGCGCTCGGCCAGGCGGATGAAGTTCTTCACCGTCTGTGGCGCCTCCTGTCCGTAGAACGCCCATTCGATGTCGCCGGCGGTGGTGTGGAGCACCGCGCCTTTGGCGCGCGGTGGTTCGGAGAAATCGGCGGGGTAGGAGGCGGGTTGGGCGTTGCGGGCCGGGTGCCTCTTCTCGAGGCTGTCCGCGAACGCGCGGCCGGCCAGCTCGCGCAGCGCATCGCGGATCGAGATGCGGGCGTCGGCATCGGCATCCGCCGCCCGGTCCGCCCAGGCGCGGGCGAGCGCCGGAACGCTGGAGGTGTCGCCGAGGGCGGCGAGGGCGCCGGCGCACGAGGCCACGAACAGCGCCGAGGTGTCGGCGAGACCGGCCCTGAGGCTCGGCATCGCCGAGCGCTCCTTGAGCTCGCCCAGCCGGTCCGCCGCGCCCATGCGCTCGAACAATGGAGTACCGGGTGCGAGACGATTGCGGAGCGGCACCACCTCGCCGGCCGGCCAGGCAGCGATCACCGCGGTGCGCGCGTAGATCGAGGAATCGCTGGCGAGCATCTGCCCCACGCGAGCGCGGTCCGCCTCGACGCCGCGGCCCAGCAGCACGCGGGCGCAGGCGCCGCGGGTGGCCGCGTCGCGGTCGTCGAGATGTGCGCGCACCGAGTCCAGCGTCGCGGCGCGACCGGCGCTGTCGAGCGCGCTCCACGCGAACCGGTCCGCAAGCGCGGTGGCGGCGGTGACGCGCACGTAGGGATCGCGGTGACCGAGAGTGCGCGCCAGCGCCGGCCCGACGCCGCGGGCGGTACTGTCGGCGATCATCTGCAAGGCACGGATCGCGTTGACCACCACCGGCGTCTCGGGGTCGCCGAGCGCGCCCATGAGATAGGCGGTCCCGCGCGTGGATTTCTGCCGCCCGATCGTGCGCGCCGCGTAGGCGCGAGTGGTCCACTCGGCATCATTCAGGTGGAGCCCGACCACCAGCACCACGCGCTGCGGCACCACAATCTTCTCGAGCGCGTAGAGCACGCGCCAGCGCACCTCGGGATCGGGGTCGGCGTGGGCGGCCAGCAGGGCGGGGAGCGCGGTCGAGTCGGCGAGCCGCCAGAGCGCCACCGCCGCCTCGCCGCGCTGGCCGGGCGTCCCGGTCTTGAGGAAGGACGCAACGGAAGCGCCGGATGACTTTTCTCCCAGCTTGCCGAGCGCTTCGATCGCCAGCTCGACCGTCTCCGCGTCGGGATCCTTGAGCTTCAGCTCGAGCGGACCGCACGCCGAGCGGTGGCCGGTCTGGCCGAGCGCGAACACGGCCTCGCGCCGCACCGCAGGGTTGGCGTCGCCCAGCAGCGACAGCAGATCTGGTACCGCGGTCGAATCCTGGAGCCGCCCCACCGCCAGTGCCGCGCGCGCGCGCACCGCGGGAGCGGCGTGAGCGAGCAGAGCCTTGAGCGCTCCATCCGCGTAGCGGCGCCGGTCCTCGGCGACCGCGATGGCGCGAGCGATCGCGGACGGCGGTGCCGGCAGCGCGGGGGGCGGGACCGGGGTGGTGGCCGGCGCCCGACGCGCCATCCCGCTGCCGGGTGGCGGGGGGGGCTGCACGGCACTCGGGGCGTGCATGCCGCCGCACGAGGAACCGGTCAGCGCGAATGCCAGGAACCCACCCCTAAGCCAACGCTCGACCCGATCACCGCCTCGCGTCACGTGCCCCCCCCTCCTCGCGGTGCCACGGGTCAGGGGGTGCTGAGGTCCCCACGCCGCGGCCTGCGCAGCTTGACCAGCCGTCCGTCGAAGCTGTCGGACCGGGCGCCGGTCGTGGCGACCATCTTGTAAAGATAGACGCCGTTCGCCAACCGGTCGCCCTCAGCGTCGAGCCCGTTCCACGGCCACTGATGATAGCCCGGCGGCAGGCCGCGCTCCACGCGCTGGTAAACCAGGCGTCCGCTCACGGTGAAGACGCGCAGCAGGACATCGGCCGGCCCGTCGGCGAGCAGGTAGTACGAGAACGCGCTGCCGATCTGATCGTCGAAGGGATTCGGGAACGCCATAACGTCCCGCAGCATGCGGTCGTCTCCCGCGACCCGATCCACCACTCGGAAGTGGTGCGCCCCGCGCAGGCTGTCGAGCGCGGTCATCTCGACCAGGTGGGTCCCGCCTGGGTAGGGGTCGTGGCTCCAGCGCAGGATCCACGCCCGCCTCGTGGTATCGGTCGCGGTCGCGGTGAACGGCTGCGCGAGGCTGTCCACGTCAAGCGCGATCTGGGTCAGCGGGTCGGTGATCGGGGTCGGCACGGTGAGCTTCAACGACAGGTCGGCGGTCGGCGTGACCGCGTCGTTTTCGGCGAGGGGATTGTCCGAAACGCGCAGCTGGGTGGCGAACGGGAACACCACGTTAAAGTCGTTCTGCAGCCCGTGTCGGTCCACGGTGCGGAGGGTGTAACGCACCACCCCGGGGCGCAGCGCGGTGACGTAGGACAGGTGATAGCGGCGCCCGCCGCGTCCGCTCGCGGCGGTGTCGGGGAATGCGGGGCTGAGCGTGTAGATCGAGTCCGGAATGGTCCGGCTGCCGCCCGAACCGCCCTCGATCAGCGCAATGCTGCGGATCTCGACGTTCGAGACCAGGTCGGCTTCCAGGAATAGCGTGTCGCGCGGCGGCGCCAGCGCCAGCGGGCGGTCGCTCACTACCGTGTCGCCGTTGGCGGTCACGATCGCCTGCGGCACCCCGATCGAGATGCGCGTCGCGGGATCGCCCAGCAGCGTGTAGCTGAGCGCCAGCCCGTTCTCGGTCACGTCGAACTGGACCGTGGGGATGTAGCGCATGTAGGCGAGCGCGATGGTCTCCCCCAGCACGGCGCGCGCGCCACGGTCGCCGTTCCCGAGCAGGTCGTCGTGCGGCGGGTCGAGGAACATCGCGCGCGCCCACGCCACGTTGATGTGGTCGGTGCCGTTGTCGGGGATAATCTCGAAGCCGACCGAGGCCCACGAGGCGATGGCGCCGCGCCGCGGCAGCACCACCATCTCCTCGCCGAGCGACGGGCCGATGCCTGAGCGCCGCTCGTAGAACCGCGCGAACGCGTTAGCGTGGCACGAGAAGGCCGAGAACAGGAACGGCTTGTCATCGTTGACCAGAAGCCCCTTGTCGTCATCGGAACCAGCGTTTCGGTAGATGTGCTCGTGGCCGAGAAGGAACTCGTTGGCGTGGCCCTGGTAGTTCCACCACAGGCGTCCTTCGTTCAGGCGCGACAACAGCGCGGGCGTGACCGAGGCGCGGGTGCGATTCTGCGTGGCGGCGAGGTCCGGCCGGCAGGGCGGCGAGCCGCCGTCGTTGGGCTCGTTGCGCAGCCAGTAGCCCAGGTCGAAGCTCTCAACGTCGCTGCGGCGCAGACCCGCCGAGTCCACGATCACGGCGCGGATGGTCTCATTCAGCCGCCGGAACCGGTCCTCGTAGAACCGCAGGCAGTAGGCGACGCTTCCCCCGCCGCCGCCGAACGTGGTGGCCGCGGAGTACTCGTCGTCGCTGGACAGTAGCTGCCGATTGCGCCAAGTCTGATCGGCGGACAGGTCTTCGTAGGCGACCAGCTTCGCCACCACGTCCGCCAGCTCCTGCGGGGTGTTGGCCGGGATTCGGCCGATGAACATTTCAGGCAGGATCGGCGGCGGCCGGCCGGTGCCGGGATCGGGCGGACAGCCATTGAGGCACCACACGTACCAGCCGTCGCTGGGCACGATCTCGCGCCCGTCGGGGGGCACGCTGACCGGGCCGGGGATCTTGTGAACGGGCACGATGTCGGGTCCCGCGGTGCGGGTGAAGTTCAGCGGGTCCTCTGAGCCGTCGCCGACCAGCAGCACGAACGTTGTGCCCCAGTTGTTGAGCGCGAATCGGAGGTAGCGCTTGATAGCCCACGCTGAGCGGCGCCCACCGTTGAATTCGTCGAATACGGCCTCCAGGGGGCTCACGGCGACCTCTAGCCCCTGCGCCGTTCGCAGGTTCACGAGCGGCTGCACGGAGCCGAGCCAGGTCTCGGGCACGACCAGCAGGTAGTCGCCGCGGGTTCCCGCGGACAACCCGCGGCGGGAAACGGCGGTGATCCGCGCCGCCGCCACGGTCTTAGGCCGAGAGAAGGCCAGATAGCGGCGCGGCGTGCCGGGGAGAGCATCGTCCTGGAATCGCAGTGCAAATGCCGACCCGTCGGGTTCGCGCCGCACGTCCGTCAGCCGCTTTGGATCGCCGGGATCAGTGACGTCGTACGCACGTAGTGTCGTCGTGTCGCCGAAACCGGTGGCGAGGATCTCGAATGCCCCCTCCGCGTCGCCGCTGTTGCACCCCAGGTAGTCGTCGATGGCTTGGTAACGGCGCCAGTAGGTGGCCTCGAACCAGTTGAGACCCGCACTCGCGAGCGCGTTGGTGGTTGGATGTGGGGGTGCGCTGGCACTGCGCCCCCACATCACCACGCTGTTCGTGAGTCCCTCGGTGACCGCGGTCCCGGCCAGGGTGGCGGTCACCAGCAGATCGGCCTTGCCGAACCAACCGACCGAGTCCGCCACGTTGGTATAGACGAAGCTTCCGTTGCGCACCTGCCCCCACGTGAGGTGGGCGGCGCCGGCCTTGCGTCCCTGCCAGGCGATAGTGAATGGGATGCCGTGTGCGGGATCAAGGTGGTTGATCTCGAACAGCAGAGTCTCGGGTCGCAAGTAGTAAGGCACGAAGCCGGTCCAGTGAAACTGGTCGTATAGCGATTCCGCCGGCGCGGAGCCCGGGAATGGCACGTACACCAGATTCTTCTCCCAGCGCTGTGTCCACGGGTAGCTGGGTAGCGGCGTGAGCCCGATGGCGCCGCGCCAACCGCTGCGCGTACCGATGCGGAGCCCGCCACGCGCCACCCGCGTGGCATAGATGACATCACCGTCGCCCCAAGCTCGCTGGGGCAGCGAGGCCCCCGCGCGCTCGGCCCAGGATTGGACGAACACCACGATCCGATCCCCGGCGTCAAACGTGCCGTTCTCCGGTTGCGCTTCGTCCACCTCGATGGGTAGCTCGATGGTGGCGTAGGAGGGGCTGGCGTCCTCGAGGAACTCGTGGCGGTGAACACTCACCTCGCCGACCGGGACGTTGACGGGAAAGCCCTTGGCGGCCAGCAGATCGTAGGAGAGCGAATAGACGCCGGTGGTATCGAGCTGGATGCGGACCTCGGGCTCGGATTCATCGAACAGCGCCGCGCCGGCACGGCTGGCGGGATCTGCACTGCGCCCGGGAGCGCGGTCGAACAACGAGCTGCCCCCCGCGCCTGAGGGCCGCGAGCCGCGCCTGGCGGTGGGCGGGGCAGTGCGCCATTGCCGGCCCTGCTCGAAGTTGAGCACGGCGCCGCGCAGCACCGGGTCCCAGTGCCGATCCGCGGGCGCCGAGGCGCTGCCCGACGCGGGCTGGGAGGGGCCCGCAAAATCGATGCGCACCCGCAACCGCGGGCGCGCCCACAGCCTCCTGGCCACCTCGTCGTAGCGGAACGGCCTGAGCGAGACGGCCACCATCCGCTGGCCACGCAGCTCGAAAGGGGTCCCCAGCTCGACCGGTGCGACGGGCCAGGGACCGTCGCGAATCGGTTCGGCTGCCTCGGAGGACGGCACCATGCCCATCCCCTGGGCGTCCTCGGCGAAACCCCGCCGCTCACCGAGGATCAGCTGCACGCCGTCGCGCGTCTCTTCCGCGTCGCCATCGATGGCCCCAAGCATCGGGCGTGCCCCGGGCGGCAATGCCACCAGAGTGGTCGCCGAGGGGAGCACCGGGCGGCCCGGCAGGGCGTTCGCGGCGAGACCCGGGGCTGTGAGCCGCGAGCGGCCGTCCCCGCCCGCCGGCCCGACCGTGTAGGCGGGCACCCGGAGCTCCAGGGTCAGACCACGGTCGTCGGCCGCGACCAGGCGCACCGCATCAGCGCGGACGGCAGGCGCGAGCGCGAGCGCGAGCAGGAGGGCGGAGGCTCGAAGAGGCGGGCGGGGATCCATGAGCAGGTGAGTTTAGGGACGCCGCCGAGAACGGGTCAAGTTGCTGCTATACTGCACCCTTTCGCGTCGCATGCGGTCCACTCCTCCGGAGGTGACATGTCATCTCGTGGCCGGGGGCGCCGGACAGGATCCCTGCTCCTTCTAACGTCCCTTGCCGCCGCATCCCTGGCGGCATGTCTAGCGCCGCGCGCAGGCGGCGGCACCCTGGACGGCTTCCCGCGCCCCGCGGCGGTGCCGGGCACCCCCTCAGGGACAGCGTCCGGTGCGGGTCCCGCGGCCGCAAGGCCACGGCCACCGGCAGCCCCCAAGCCGGGGGCGCTCCGACCAGGGCCGGTTCAACTCCCCGCCGGCCGGCCAATGCCCGACAGCGTGCTGGCGTTGGTCGGCGAGGCGCGCAAGGTAACCGCGAGCGTATTCCGGACCAGCTGGGCACAGGTCACGCCCCCGTCACGGGCCGAATCCCTTACCCCGCAGGGCGCACGGCAGTTTCTCGATCTCCTGGTCGACAAGGAACTGCTCGCCGAGCGGGCGAGCGAGGAAAGCTGGGAATGGACTTCGCTCGAGAGCACCCAGGTGTCCAATCTGCGCGACCGGACCATGATGCGCATCGCCCTGGACTCGGCGCTGGTGGCGGTCGCCCGCGCGCGGGCGGCAAGCGGCGACTCGGCGCTGGGGCCGGAGGCGCTCGGCGTGGCCGCGCGCGAGAGCACGGTCGCCAGATTGGAGATCGTCTACGACGAGATCCTGCTGGCGCGCCTTGCGCGGGCGTGGGGCGCGCTGCCCCTCCCGTCGGCCGACTCCTCGCTTTGGTCGCGCCTGCGGGTCATGGGCCAGATGCCCACCATCGACCCGCCCGACTCGGCACGCGTAGTGGCCTGGTCCGGGGCGCGGACCTGCCGCGTGGTGGAGCTGCTCGATGCTTGGAAGAAGCTGAATCCCCTGTTCCGTCCGCGGGTCGAGTCGTCGGATCAGGTCCGCGACCTGGTGAAGAACAGTCTTTTCGAGCGTGTGCTGCGCCGCGACGCCGAGCGACACCAGCTCGACCGGCATCCCGGCGTCGAGCGCGCGGTCGAGCGTCAGCGCGAGTTCCTGGCATCGCAGTACTTCGTGACCCGCGACGTGTACGCGAAGATCCCGATCGACGACGCGACCCTGCGGCGCCACTACGAACGCGACCCCGACCTGTGGACGGTGCCCATGCGCTTGCAGATCGTGCGCCTCCTGCTGCCCGAGCGCGCCGAGGCGGCGCGCATGGCGGTGCGCCTGCGGGAGCCCGCGGAGGCGGAGTCGCTGGTGGCGCTCGGGTTACGCCAGCGGGTCAGCTACACCGCCGAGATCACCGCTCTCGGCGACAGCGCCTTGTTCGCCGCCGCTCTGCGCAGCGGGACCGGTACGGTGTTGGGACCCGATTCGCTTTTCGGCGGCTGGCAGGTGGTGCGAGTGAATGCGGTGATCCCCGCGCAAGGGCGGGCCTTCGAGGACGTCAAGGAGCTGGTGCAGCGCGCCTGGGGTGACCAGGAGGGCGAGCGCCGGATGCTGGAACTCCTCGCGACGCTGCGCAAGCGCGCCCGGGTGGTGGTGAACGAGTCGGCGCTGGCGAAGCTGGTGAAGGAAGGAATGCCGGCTGCGGGGAGGAAGCCGCGCCCGCTCGGCCAGCCCTAGCTGAGTTTCGCGCGCAGCTCCGGGCGGATCAGGCCGGCGCCGGGGGTCCCCCGCCGGAGCTCACGGCGTTGGCCGGCTGCCGGTCATTCCATATCAGCGATAGAGGCCCTTGAGCTGTCCCCAGGCGCGGTTGCGCACCGGAACCGCCGCGCAGTCGGCCCCGGCGCCTCCCTGCCAACGGGCCCAGTTGGCACCGCCGGCGCCCGGTGTCTGCAGCAGGTAGTCGCCGCCGGAGGAGCCGGGCAGTCGGCCAACCAGGATGGAGTTGAGCACCAGGCAGGCCGCCCCGTCGCAGCCCGGACAGGATGCGCCTCCGACCGTCTTGGTGTGCTTGAGAATGATCCGTGCGGCGTAGTACGAGCTCGTGCCGTTGACGCTCACCGCATCCACGGGCAGCACGCTGGCTGCTACCTTGATGCGCGCCTGGCTGGCGACACCGCGCGGCTCGGTCGGGATGTAGCCCTGTACCTGGGCGATCGCCGGCGTGACGGCGCCGTCCCACATGTTGAGGCACGCAGTCATGCCCGGGAAATCGGCGGCGGCATCAAGGATGAGTCCCTCCCGGCACCCGCCCACATCGAACCGCCACCAGTCGGGAAGCACTGTAGCGGAGTGCTGGATATCCACCACGATCTCGACGGCCACGATCTTGTCGGCCGCCTGGGGCATGGTAAAGGCGCAGAAGAGCTCGCTCTGCCCGCCGCTGGTGCTGCAGTCGAAATTACGGTTCGAGTCCGCCGTGGGTCCCACGTAGCAGTCATTCCAGGTCAGGTAGATGCCCTCGGCAGCGGGCACAGGGGTCGGGGCCATGGCAGTGGCGATCACGGCAGCGGCGAGCGCCGTCGCAGCGAGGCGGCGGGCGGCAGCGCGGCCAACCTCGCGACAGCGGGGGACGCGGCGGAATGGCGTGGGGCCTGGCGGGGCCGGATGACGAGCGTGGTGTAGAACGGGTGACCCCTCTCCTTGGGATGGTGGCTACTCCGTGAATTAGGCCAAGCGTCTGTATGGCCGCATGGGCGGGGGGAGCCCATACCGCGGGATAGACTTTCCGCCCGGCCCGCTGGGAGGACCGATACTACTCCCGACGGCCTCGCGGGCAAGTCAAAAAGGCCGCCCAGCCGACAATGGTGCCGGGTCGAGAAGTGTCTCGCCGCCCTCGAGTCGGCGCGCCTCAGGCGCCCGGGTTCCCACCGGCTGCGGATCGGGCCGGTGTCAGAGGGCCAGTTCCGGACTCGGGCTGGACCCCGCTTCCGCCAGTTGATAGCGTGCGGCGATCGTTCACCCGCCGTCCCACGCTGTATCTGTCGGAGCAGAGCGTTGCGCGCCCGCCTTCCAGGTTTCTTGGGAACTCTCCTCGCCGCGGGTCTCGGCCTCCCGGGGAACGCGGCCGATCCTCCCTTCACGGTCGAAGCCGTGGACGTCGAGGGATATCTGGGCGGCGTCACATCCCTCGCGTTCGATGCGCGCGGAAATCCGCACGTCAGCTATATGGACTACGGCCACGCGGATCTCAAGTACGCGAGCAGAACCGCTCGGGGCTGGTCGCTCGAGACGGCAGACTCCGCAGCGGCCGTAGGCGGATACTCTTCGCTGGCGCTCGACTCCCACGGGGATCCCAACATCTGCTATCTCGAGACCGGCAGGGGCGACCTCAAGCTGGCGAGCCGATCGCAAGGCATCTGGACCCAGGAGCCCGTCGATAGTATCGGCAACGTGGGTTGGTTCACCTCGCTCGCGCTCGACCGCCGGGGTAACCCCCACATCAGCTACTTCGACGTGACCCGCGGGGACCTCAAGTACGCGACCCGCGTCCGGGGCCGGTGGATGATCGAGACCGTGGATTCCGCCGGGAGCGTTGGGCGCTTCACCTCGCTGGCCCTGGACGCGCGCGACCACCCGTACATCAGTTACTACGATGCCCTGCGCGGGGACCTCCGGTTGGCGCGCCAGACCGGCTCCGGTTGGCAGATCGACACGGTGGACGCGCGGGGGGTCACGGGGATGTTCACATCGCTCGCGCTCGACCAGCATGGGATCCCGAGCATCAGCTATCACACGCTCCAGGGGGACACGATGGGCCTTAGGTTCGCCACCTGGTCGGGGGGCTCCTGGATCCTCGACACGGTCGACGTCGGAGAGGGGGTCGGCAACTTCACGTCATTGGAACTCGACGACCGCGGACGCCCTCACATCAGCTACTACGACAAGCTCGAAGGCAATCTCAAGCTGGCCTGGAAATCCGGCGGGCGCTGGTCCACGGCGATCGTGGACTCGGCCGGTAATGTCGGCGCGTACACATCGCTCGCCTTCGACCCGCGCGGGTGCCCCTCCATCAGCTATACCGACCTCACCCGCGGGGACGTCAAGTTCGCCCGCGCCTTGCGTCCGATCCCGTCGCCGAAGGGCGGACGGTAAGGCGAGGCCAACGCCGCAGCTGGGCGGAGGGTCCCCCACAGGCGCTCGATGCGGCCCTTGGCCTGCGGGGCCCCGACGAGGATGTGGGTGATGCCGAGGTTCTCGAACACCTGACCGAGCTGGGTGGGCCATTGCTGGCCGGCGAGCTGCTTCTCGAGCGACCCGCGGTCATCGTTGCCCACGAAGGCGCCGAAACGGTCGCCGTAGAGCACCAGCGGCAGGCCGCGGGTGGTTTGAATCTGTTGCAGGGCCACGCCGAAGCTGTGCAGGTCTACGTGGGGACGGAAGGTGAGGCCGACAGCCGAAGGGCCAGTCCCTTGACCCGTATCAGGGCCACAGCCTAAACTTTCGTGCCGCTTCGCTTCCCGCAAAGCTTCCCCGGCCGATCCCCTGGAGACCCCGTGACGCCACGCCGCATCGCGATCCTCTGCTCCCTGGCGCTCACTGCCGCCCTGTATGCGATCCCCTTGCTGGGCCAGGAGCCCCCCGGGGGCGGGGCCGGCACACCAGCCACCGGGACCGCATCGGGAGCCAAGCTCCCGAGCGTCATCTACGGCACGATCCCCGACACCGGCCAGTTTCTGCCCGACACCACGGCCCTCGCCTGGATGAACGACCGCGTGATCCGCCTGCGCGACTTCGTCGAGACGTTCTACTCGTCTTACGCCGAGTTCCGGCCCAGGCCGGACAGCGCGGGGCGTGTGGAGTTCCTGAACACCATGATCAACAAGGAGGTACTCGCATACGTCTGCCGCCAGGCGAAAAGGGGCGAGGACTTCGAGGACCGGATGGTCATGGCCGAGCACGTTCAGCGCGTGCTTTCCAACGTGCTCTTTCAGCGCGCGGTGCTGGACTCGGTTCGCGAGGCGAGCGAGGAGGAGATTCTCAGGATCTACGCCCAGCTCGGCTACGAGCTTCGCCTCCAGATGATCGTGATGCGAGATCGCGCACAGGCCGAGCGCGTGCGGCGCGATCTCGTGGAACGTCGCATCGCCTGGCGAGACGCGGCGAACCGATACTCCACGCTGCCCGCCGACAGCTTTCCTGACGGTGCGCTCGGGTGGCAGCGACGTGCCGCCGTGGACCCGACAATCGCCACGGAGGTCTTCGACCTCAAGAGCGGAGAGATGTCGCAGGTGCTTCCGGATTGGGGGGGGTACGCCATCTACCGGGTCGTTGAGCGCCGAACCATCCCGCCAATGTCCTATCCGCCCATGCGCTCCATGATCCGCGACGGGCTCCGGCGCCTCCAGATCACCGAACGCAGCGGGCGGATCATGGCGGCACTTCGGGCCAAGGCCGGCATGGTTCATGACAGCGCCAACATCGTCTGGGCGGCCTCTCACTTTGCCCCTGCGGTCAGCGTGACGGGCGGGCCACGTCCCACGGTCGACATCGACGCGAGGCTCCCCCAGTTCGAGTCGGGGGATACCTCGCGCGTCCTGGGACGGTGGGCCGCTGGGCAGCTCACACTCGGAGGATTTCTGGCCGCCTATTCCGCCATCTCGCCCGTCGTGCGCCCGCCCGTCACGACCGCGGAGGCCCTCCGGAACCAGGTGGACAACTTCGCCCTGGAGCCGTACCGAGCCGACCTGGCACGCGACTGTGGCCTCGAGAAGGACTCGCTGGCGATCGCCTTGACCGAGAAACGCCGCGAGGAGCTGATGGTGGAGCACTTCTACCAGGACTCGATCCTCTCCAAGGTGCAGGTGACACGCGCCGAGCGCCGCCGGTACTATCAGGAGAAGCTCACGAGCTTCATCACCTTCCCCGTGGTCAGCTACGCCAGGTTCCACATCGACCGAACGACTGAGGCCGACTCGCTCGCCGCGCGGCTGCGGGCGGGCGAGAAGGCGGCTGATATCCTGCGTGATTCACCGCTTGGAGCCGACTGGGGCTCCATCGAAGAGCGCCGACACAACGAAGAGGGCACGCCCCACTACCAGCTGCTGTTCGAGGAACTCCGTCCCGGTCAGGTGGCGGTCGAGGGGCCGGACACCCAGGGGCATTTCGAGGTGATCCAGTTGTTGAGCTTCGATCCAGGGCGACAGTTGAGCTACGAGGAAGTCGAGACGCCCATCGACGAGTCGCTGCGGAACATGGCTGCGGAGAAGTCGTTGAAGGCCCTCCTGGTGCGGTACAGGCGGCAGGTCCGGATCGTCACCAGACCCGAGCTGGTGATGCGCATCCGTCTGGTTGACCCGGCCATGCGCTGAGGCTCCCCGGGGCGCGCTGGGCGATACCTGATCCTGCTGTTGTACCGCACCCATCCGGGCCAGCACTCGACAGGCGCGTTCAGGCTTCGTATGATTATTGCTAACCTGGGGAATTTGCAGAGCCTTGAAGGCGGCTCGCCTCATCCTGGATTCCCCGCGATTTCTCCATTTTGGAGCGCCGTCATCCTCGGGCTGAAGCCAGGAGTTCATCATGCGTACGTTCATCAGTGCACTCCGCGCCGGTCGGGGAAGATTCGGGCTGGGAATTCTCGCCGCGGTGTTGACTCCCGGGCTGTGGATGGGCGGTTCCCCGGCCGAGGCAGCCGGTCTGCCCGGCTACGACTATGTCTCTCCGCTGCCGGGATCGGGTCGAGTTTCCCCGCAGAACAACATCGTGGTCCGACGGGCGGATCTGCCGCGTGAATCTACCCTTGGCCCCCCCGGCATCTCCGTCGTGGGTTCGAACAGCGGCACACACTCTGGCCGCTGGACGCTCTCCGACGACCTGAGGACGCTGGTCTTTGCACCCGCCGCGCCGTTCGCGCCGGGCGAGACGGTGACCGTGAAGCTCGAAGGCGGACCCAGCATGACAGCCGCCGAACGCCCGCCCGCGGTCACGTTCAGCTTTTCCATCGCGTCGCAGGATCCGGCGCAGGAACCGCTCTCCTCGCTCGAAGGGCCATTCGGGGAGCGCGCGTCAACCTCCGATCGCGCCCGTTCCCCGATGCCGGCCTCGCTAGCCCGCATCCTGAGTCCGCAGCCGTGCGACACCATGCCGGTGAACGATCTGCCCGCGACCGTGATGAACTCGAGCAACCCCGATCCGGGCTACCTATTTCTGTCGTTGAACAATTCGGACGTGACCCCGTCCGGCGGGCGTCTGACCATTCTCGACAATTTCGGCGTTCCCATCTTCCATCGATTCATCCCGGGCGGAGCGAACGACTTCACGGTGCAGCCCAACGGGCTCCTCACGTATTTTGCGAGCACGATCGCCAGGTACTACGCGCTCGACAGCACCTATGCGCGGGTGGACAGCTTCACCACCGGCAACGGCTATCGCACGGATGGGCACGACCTGGTGCTGCTGCCCAACGGGCATGCGCTGCTGATGGCGTACGACCGTCAGCCCGTGGGCATGGACACGGTTGTGGTGGGCGGCAATCCCAATGCGACCGTCATCGGGCTCATCATTCAGGAGCTCGATGCAGCCAAAAACGTCGTGTTTCAGTGGCGTAGCTGGGATCATTTCCTGATCACCGACATGGTCGAAGTCCCGGGTCGGAGCCTGACGGCCGCGACGGTCGACTATTCGCACGGCAACGCGATCGATCAGGATCTGGATGGCAACCTGCTGATTTCCTCGCGGCACATGAACGAGATCACTAAGATCGACCGGCAGACCGGCGACATCATCTGGCGTCTCGGGCTCAACGCGAAGAACAATCAGTTCTCGTTCATCAACGACAGCAGGGGCTTCTCGCATCAGCACGACATCCGCCGGCTGCCGAACGGCCACATCACCCTGTACGACAATGGCAACTTCCTCGTCCCGCAGTACTCACGAGCCGTCGAATATGTCCTCGACGAACAGAACAAGATCGCGACGCAGGTGTGGGAATTCCGAAACACCCCCGACAACTATGGGTTCGCCACCGGGAGCGTTCGGCGGAGGGCCAATGGCGCGACGTTGATCGGCTGGGGCCTGCGCGTCGCCGACCCGCAGATCACCGATCTACACGCCGACGGATCCAAGGCGCTCGAACTCGGGTTTGGAGACACCCTGACCTACAGCTATCGGACGCGCCGCTTCCCGTGGCGAACGACGTTGTTCGTGCCCGACGCGCAGTCGCTGGATTTCGGTGCGGTTGCGGTCGGAGGGCTGAGCGAGCTGCCGCTGTCGATTCACAACAATTCGGTTTCGGCTGTCGAGCTGACCTGCTTCGCGAGCAGCGATCCGACGATCTCGGTGAGCGAGGCGGTTCCCCTGACAGTGTCCGCGGGCGGAAATGCGCTCGTGCATGTCCAATTCGCCCCGACGGCGGTCGGAGCCGTCAGCGGGCGGCTCTACGTGCGATCGGTCCACGGCACTGAGCTGATCGCGCACGCGATCCCGGTCACCGGGACCGGAAGCACAGGCGCCGCAGTGGATGGTGCCGACGGAACGAAGGACGTGTGGCTGACGGTCCAGCCCAACCCGGGGCACGGGGAGCGAACGCTGGCATTCGTGCTTCCCGCGGCGGGTCACGTGACGCTCGGAATCTACGATCTCGACGGGCGCCGGGTCGCCACTCCGTTCGCGGGAATGGCGGCGGCGGGGACGCACCAGGTCGTCTGGGACGCGAAGGTGAATGGCACGCCACTGAACAGCGGCGTCTACTTTGCCCGGCTCAAGTCAGCGCACGGAACGCGGACGATGAAAGTCGTCAACCTGTCGAGGTAGAAGCGCCGCGGGCCACCGCGCGCCCTGCTTCGGGCGACATCGGCTTCTTCCGCGGGATGACGGCCATCGCGTCTTGATGGCGCTTGCCATTCCCGCTACCTGTGGCACGCCCCATGGCCGCTGGTTGCGTTGTCATCAACAGTTGTGCAATTTCCGGTCCCATGGCAAGGAAATCCAATTCTTCCGCTCGCGACGGAGGGGTGAAGGGACGGGTCGAGCCGCGAACGAATTCTCCCGCCGCCGTCGCGGTGGGACTGCTGGTGCTCTCGGCGGCGGCGGTGCTGGCCACCTGGGCCAGTTCAGAATCGGCCGCCGATCTCTACATGGCCCTGGCCGGTGGACGCGATGTCGTCCAGGGCAAGCTCGGCGGTCCGGACGACTGGTCCTTTACCACCGGCGGCCGTGTATGGATCAACCAGAACTGGCTGTCCCACCTCCTTATCTATACAACCTGGCTCTGGGGCAGGGAGACGGGCCTGCTGGTGCTGAAGGCGGTCCTGCTGGCCGTGATGTCGGCGCTCCTCTTCCTGGTCGCCCGCCGCCGGGGCGGACATTGGCCAACGGCGGCCATACTGTCGGCGGGGATTGTCCTGGCGTGCTTCCGATTCGTCCTGTTGCGCCCGAATCTGCTGACGCTGGCGCTTGTTCCGCTCGCCATGCTGTTGCTTTATCGCAGCTTCGAGGACCACCGCCGCATCTGGTGGACCGTCCCGCTCATGGCGATCTGGTCCAACCTGCACGGCGGGTTCGTATTCGGCTTGGGGTTGATCGGTCTGTGGGTGTCCTGCGCCTTGCTCGAGGATTGGCGCAGGCATGGGCGCGCGATCATTCGCATGGACTGGCAGCTCCCCGCTTGCCTGGCGGCGTGCGTGGCCGCATGCGTTCTGAGCCCCTTCGGCCTGCTGAACCTCGAGGAGCCGCTGGTGATCGCTTCAGGCGCGGGCTGGAGACAGGTGGCCGAGTGGCTTCCGCTCCTGTCGAACAATCGGCTGCCGTTTCCGTGGGAGTTCTTCGTCGTCCTCGGGCTGGTTCTGGTTCTGGGTTTTGCCCGCCTGCTGAGCATGGTCCCCGTGCGGCCGACCCGGAAGCCCGTTCCACCTGCCCAACCGGCGGCGTTCGGACCCGTCGCCTTCGAGTACCTCTTGCTGGGCGCGGTGACGGTTATGGCCTTCCAGTCCCGGCGGTTCGTTCCGCTCGCGGTCCTCGCCTCGGCGCCCCCGCTGGCGAGCCTGCTGGGACGGCTGGCGCTTCGCAAAGGCCGGAGGGTTACCATTGCGGTTTGCGTGGGGGTCACGGTTTCACTGGGGGCGCTGGGGTGGCAAAACTTCCAGGCCTATCGCCCCGACCACCCCATCCGGAAAGGGAGCACGGTCTTCGATCGCATGCACGCGGTGTCCGACTTCTTCCCGGTCTCGGCCGGCCAGTTCCTCAACGACAACCAGCTTTCGGGCAATGCGCTGGCTGCCTGGGAATGGGAAGGCTACCTGCGGTGGGTTCATCCGGGCACCCGGGTGCTCCTCGGCGGCCGGGCCCAGCAGATCTATCCGCTCAGCGTGCGGGACCTGTGGGCTCGCATCCAGACGACCGACCAGGGGCCGCAATTGCTGAGGGAAAACCAGGTGCACCTGGTGATCGTCTCCCCATCACCCCAATACGATCCCCTCTTGTCGCGCCTGGCGGCGACTCGGCAGTGGGTGGGCATCTACTTCGATGGCAGCGTCCTGGTGCTGGCCGACGTCCAGTCCGAATCAACCGCCCTGCTCGTGAAGCGGGCGCTGGTGGGGCAGTTGAATTACCCCTCGGAAATGACGCGGGCGCTCAGCCTCGCAACCTGCAAGATGATGGGCGAGCCATCGCCCGATCCCGCCAGCATCCTGGCCGCGGTACGGCGGGCCAATCTGGCCCACCCCACTGCGCAGGCGTATGAGTTTCTAGGTGGGCTGGCCGGCGGGCCGGCCTTCGGCGACAGCGTCATGGCCTACCTGGAACAGGAAGCTGAACGCCTGGCGCGCATGCAGCCGCGGGGGGCGGGCGCCCAGGAGATGCGGCAGTGCCGCATCATGATCCAGCAGGTCCTGGCCGGGGTCTATGGCGCCGCCTCGCGCGGCTCGGATGCGCGCCAGGCCGTGAATCGCGGCAGGGCGCTCGCCCGGGAAGAGGATGCCGTCTGGTCGGCATGGCACTGAGACCGCGGCGCTCCGGGGATTCTGCTCAATCGGCGGTGGTTCTCGACATGCCCGCGTGACGGGTTATCCTCGGCGCGCCATGGAGAGCCAGCCGCAGGACCCGCCGGTGGAATTCTCGATGGCCATCCTCTGCTATCGCGCCGGTGAAGCCATCATCCCGTTCGTCGAGAACCTGCACCGGATCATGTCGATGTTCCGCATCGAATGGGAGCTGGTTCTGGTCGCGAACTACTGGCCCGGAACGGAGGATCTCACGCCCGAGGATTGTCGGGCCCTGGCCGCGAGGCTCCCCCACGTGCGGTGCATCGCCGAGCCCAAGCAGGGCGCCATGGGTTGGGACATACGCAAAGGCCTGGAGGCCTGCCGGGGGCGTTACATCGGGGTGATCGACGGTGACGGTCAGTTTCCCGTGGAAGCCATCTTCTCCTGCTTCGCGAAGATCAAGAGCGAGGACTACGACTTCATCAAGACCTACCGGGTCGTGCGTGCCGATGGGATCTACCGCAACTTGATCTCCTCGCTGTACAACCAGCTCTTCCTTCTGCTGTTTCCCGCCTACCGCGGCTTCCATGACGTGAACTCGAAGCCGAAGATCATGAAGCGGGAGGCTTTCCAGCGGATGGAACTGCTCAGCAACGATTGGTTCGCCGACGCGGAGATCATGCTCAACTGCCTGGCCCTGCGCCTGCGCATGTACGAGATTCCCGTCAAGTTCCAGAGCCTGGGTGGCCGCAAGTCGTTTGTGAGGCCGGGCGCGGTGTTCGAATTCCTGAATCACCTGCTGGTGTACCGCTTCGGGTCGCGCTACCAGCGGCACCGGACCGGCGCATGAGCACCGTGCTGGTCACGGGGGCGAGCTCGGCCCTGGGCCAGAAACTCATCGACGGCTTGCTGCCCACCCACCGGATCCTGGCCACGGTGCACCGGCGTCCCGTGGACGCCCGCGGGGGGCGTGTGGAACTGCTCCCGGACGGACTCGAACGCCCTCAGGAGTACGCGGCGCGAATCGGCGAGGCCGACGTCATCGTCCATCTGGCGGCGGTGACGCACAGCGACGATGTGTCGCGCTATGAGCACGTGAACCACGTGCTCACGCGACGGCTGCTGGCAGCCGGCCGGCCCGGTCAGCGGCTGGTATACATGAGCACCCTGTGCGCGGACCCCGGGGCAGGGGCCTACGGCGCATCCAAGTGGCGGGCGGAGCAAGCGGTACGCGGGAGCGGCCTGGATTGGGCCATCGTGCGGCCGGCCGAGATCTACGGCTCGAAGGCCGGGGAGGGAATCGACGCTCTCCTCGACATCGCGCAGCGCTGGCGCATCGTCGTGGACTTCCGCGACGCAGGTCCGGTGCGGTACGCCCCCGTGTCGGCGAAGAGGGTCACGCAGTTTCTTCTCGATGTGGTGAATCGCTTCGCGCGCCCGCGCGCCGTCTACATCCTCTGCGCAGACCGTCCTTGTACTGCAACCGACATGGCGAATGCCCTCGGGCGGGCGGGCCTGCGGGTGAGGTGCGTACCGGTGCCGGTTCGTCTCCTGCGCGCCGCCGTGCGCTGCCGCCTGCCCGTCCCGTTCAAGCCGGACCAGTTGGACCGGTTGGTCGTAGCCAAGGACTACGACAACCGTTCGGCGCGACTGGACTACGGTTTCGAGCCCGGCGACTTCCTGGGCGACCTCGCGACCTGGGCCCGTTGACCGGCACCGCCTCGATGGGTACGGATCGGGCCAGCATGCGGATCAGTGGCGTGGGCCGTTCTTCATCAGCCCGCTAGCGGCTCGCCGAGGGTTTCTTGGGTTTCCTGGATTTCCCAGGGCCGGGAGATGCCGGGCGCGGTGCGGCACTGCAGCCGTACTCACCGCCGGCGGCATTGATCCCGACGAACCTGACCCCCTGCGAGACGCCCGGCTCGTCGCCGGGGCGGTAGGCCATGGTGCCCTCGGTCCACTCGACGCACACGGGCTGAGCGCATCCTGGGGCTCCCGCGGCGGGCCGGCGCAGGAGCAGGCGGGCGAGACCGTAGACCTTGCCCGCCTCGACCCGGGCCCCGGCCTGGGGAATCACGGCCCAGAGGATCCGGAGCCGGCCCGCGGTGTTTATGGGCTTTACGTACCCGGAAAAGCCGGTCCCCGTTGACGCCCAGGGGAACGGGTATGCCGACGCGGTGTCGCGAGCGAACTCGACGCTCATCCCGTCGGGAAGCTCCGTCACCTCGGGCGACCGCCAGAGCGGACCCAGACTATCTCCGTCGAGGGCCCTGAACCACAGGGTGGCCGTCATCCCCACGAAGGTTGAACAGGACCGGCCCGGATCGAAGCTGAGGTACAGGGTGTCCACGTGGGTGGTATCCCCGCAGGTCCTGGTCAGGCTGCTGGCCGCACCCGGCAGACCGTTGGCCGCACCCCATGACAAATAGATCCGGGGCTCGTCCGCCCGGGCCAGCGTCGCACCCCCCCCGAGAATCAGCAGGGATGCGATCAGCGATCGCATCATATGTTCAATCCTATCACAGTTCGCGAGGCGCCTTCCGCGCGTGGCTGCCGCTCCCCGTCAGTGCACATGCCGGGCTTAGAAAAGACTCGGGGCGGCCGGAAAAGCCGCCCCGAGGCAAGTTGCGCTGCCGTGAGACTGGACTACCGATACAGAGCCTTGAGCGAACCCCAGGTTGAGTTACGGGCCGGCGTGGCGCCCGGGCAGTTGGTACCCGCCGCGTTGCCCTGCCACGTGACATAATTCCTCACGTTCGGGCTCGTGAGGACGACATTGGGCAAGTTGAGCGAGGTGAGATTGACGGTATTCACCACGAAGCACGCCGCCTGGAGACAACCAAGGCAGGTCGTCGTACCGGTATTCGTAAAGCGGAAGCCCATGCCGAACTGCTGGGCGTCCGCCGCCACCGGCAAGCCCGATCCCGCCGAGATCGCCCCGATACCCTTCAGCTGGCCGCGGTCCGCGCCCGTCACGACCATCCCACCGCCGCCCGAAGAAGCGTTTTCGAGGAAGTAGTGGTTGCCACACGCAATCAACGGCGCCCCGTTGGCATCCGCGGGCGTCGGGTGCTGAGTGACGAGCGCGGCGTTCCGCGTCTGACCGAGCGAGTAGTCCCACCAGCAGGTCAGCGCTCCACCCGCCACCTGATAGTCGACGAACACTTCGATCCCCTCAAGTTTTTGGATCCCGGCGGGCGGGTTGAACGACACATACATCGCCTGCCCACCGGTGTTCACGAGGCAGGTCGAAGTCTTGAGATCCGAAGCACCGGCCTGATTGATGCACGCATTCCAAGCCAGATCCACGCCCTCCGCGAACGCGAGCGTGGACGTCATGGCGAGAAGAACACTCGCCATCAGAAGAGCCTTACGCATGTGTCGCCTCCAAGAAGTTGGGGGGGTACGATGATGAAAGCTGCGACTCATGGTCTAAGTCTAGACGCAATCTACTCCGGCATCACCACCTTTTCTTGCTGATTTGTTGCTATTGCACAATTCCATCCCCCGGAATCCGGGGACTATGGGGCACAGTACGGCAAGCCGCTCAATGCCGAGCCGCCGAGCACGAAAACAGCATTTACCAGCGACAGGTCACCAGCACCGACCGAGCCGTCATTATTGAGGTCGGACCGAGCCGCGGTGGGGTTGTTGACGAAGTCATAAATGACCAGCGACCGGTCACCGGCACCCACGCCGTTCGCTCCATCCCGATCGAAGGTGGCCGCCGAAGCCGACGCCAACAGCCAGGGATCGCCACCGACGAACACTCTCACGCAATCGATCAGGGCCCTGGGAACCCCGATTCCGTTGCCGCCGGCCACGACGTTGACGACGAGCTCGCCCTGCGGGTTGGTCGTCCCAGTCACCGTATGAAGCAAGCAGTTGGTGGTAAGACCGGTCCCACTATTGTTCTGGCTCAGCAGGACGTCGGTGCACAGGCTGAAGTCGAGTGTCACGCCAACGCCGTCTACCAGAAAACCGCCGCCGTCGCGAATAATATAAGTCACCGTGCCGGCCGGATCGGGCGGGTTGGAGTAGCCTGTGAGATTGATATGAGTCGGGAAGGTCGAGAGAGCCTCATTGGGGTTGCCAGCCCACGCGGCGCCTGCGACCAAGAGGCCCGCGGCCGTAAGCAAGGTACCCTTGCGAACCAAACCAGTCATTGTTGCACCTCCAAAGTTGGATCACCCCGGTTGCAGTAGGAGCAAAGCTCAGTTGCGCGCCGTCAGGTTTGGCTTGCAGCCACCTCCTTTCGAACTCATTCGCAATCCGTCGAGTTCGAGTGCCAAGCCAGGCTCATCTTTCGCGGTAGCAAGGCGTTCCGAGACAACGAAAGTCTAGGGGCCCTGGAATACCGATGTCAAGGAATTTTTTAGTCCCCAACGCCTAGCTCGACACTCGTTTACCGTCGTTTACACCGGACCGGGTTCACTGACCCGGCGGAACGCCAGGGGTACTGGCCCGCTGCTCGCCAGGCCCCCCCCAGACGGCCCCGCTCCCCTCGTGGTGGGCGAAACAGGGCTCGAACCTGTGACCCCTTGCTTGTAAGGCAAGTGCTCTACCAGCTGAGCTATTCGCCCGATCCCTCACCCCGTCCCCGCCACAGGAGGGAGGCCGGGATGAACACGCAGTAGCCCGTGACCAACAGAATCGGCGCCAATGTGATGGAACCCCTGGCCAGAGCCATGAAACCGGCGACCAGGGCAGCCACCCCGAGTCCCAGCAACACGCTGTTGGCCAGCCCCCAACTGAAGCCGAGGTCCGTTTCCACGGGCCTGCGAGCGGCTCTGGGTTTCCTGGCGGTGGGCTTTGCAGTGTTCATCGAGTCTCCTCCTCCTACGGTGGGCGGAAAACACAAAAGCCGACGCTCCCGGACCTTACGATCCGACCGAGACCATCGGCTTACCGGTGCCACGAGGCCCGGCGCACGGACGATCTCAGCGAAGATCGCGCTCTGTGCCACCGCCTCCGTAGGGGCGCAAGGCTGATACCCTGATCGGGTAGTCGGCGGTTCCAGCAAAGGCTGGGTTGAGACTGCCGGAACGGAGGCCAGCCAGGTCGAGTGTTACAAAACGATACCCGAGCCCGGTGAGACCCTCGACCAGCTTCTGCCTTACCTCCGGCAGCAGCGCCCGAGGCAGGTCCTCGAGCGGCAGCTCCACCCGGGCGAGCTCGCCGTGGTGCCGGACCCGCAGCTCCCGAAAGCCCATTGAGCGAACCAGATCCTCGGCCCGCTCGACCATCCCGAGGTTGTCGCGCGTGATCTCGGTCCCGTAAGGGATGCGCGAGGCGAGGCACGGGGAGGCGGGCTTGTCGCGGCTCGCCAGACCGTAGTGGGCGGCGGCTGCCCGAACGTCGGCCTTGGTGAACCCCAGCTCGGCGAGCGGCGAGCGCACCTGCCGCTCGGCGGCCGCCTGCCGGCCGGGACGCCAGTCGGAAAGGTCCTCGACGATGGTGCCATCGAGGACGGCGGTGGCCCCAGTGCGCTCGGCCACCTCGTCCAGCCGTCGGTAGAGCTCACTCTTGCAGTGATAACAACGGTCCAGGGCGTTGGCGCGAAACTTCGCGTCGGCGAGCTCCCCGGTGGTCACCACCTCCACCCGGGCGCCGATGGCGGCGGCCTGCTCCAGCGCCAGCGCCAGCTCGCGGGCGGCGTAGGAGTCCGAGCGGCCGATGACGCCGTGGGCGCGTTCCCCGAGCGCCTCGTGTGCGGCGCGCAGCACCAGGCTCGAATCCACGCCGCCGGAGTAAGCGACCACCACCTCGCGCAGGGGCGCGATCAGCGCCCGCAGGCGCTCGAGACGCTGACGCCAATCGAGGCCGGGTAGCGGCCGCGCGGTGGGCTCGGAGATGCGCAGGAGCGAGGCGTCCGCATTCATTGGGCGACGAGGGTAGCACAGGCGGGACGGGCATCGCGCTTCGCTCACCCACTCGCTCGGGAGAAGACCCCCTCTTCTAGGGATTCCCCTTCGCCACCGGCTTGGTGACCGGCGCCGGCGCGACCGCCGGCGACTTCTTCGCCGCGAACGACTTCGGCTTCATCGTCGTAACCGCCGCCGACTTCCTCGCGGCAGCCGTGTCCGGGCTCTTCGCCCCAGCCATCCCCTTCGGCTTTGCCGCTGCCACGGCCGGCTTATCGGTCCCGGCAGGTCCCGCCGGCTTCTTCGCCACGCCGAGACCCGTGTCGGGGCGCGCGGCAGATTTGGAGCTCTCGGGGGACGGGACCTCGCCCTTCGAGCGCACCTGCCGGATGCGTGCGAGGTGCTCCTCGTAGGTCTCGGAGAACATGTGACGACCGGTGCCGTCGGCGACGAAGTAGAGCTCCTTGACCCCGGGCAGCGGATCGATTACCCCGGCGATGCTGGCGCGGCCGGGGTTGCAGATCGGCCCCGGCGGGAGTCCCTCGTAAAGATAGGTGTTGAAGGGCGAGGCGACCCGCAGGTCGCGGAACAGCAGCCGGGTGCGGGGGCGGCCCCCGATCGCATAGCCCACAGTCGGGTCCGCCTGCAGCCGCATCCCCATCGCCAGTCGGTTGAGGTAGACGCTGGCGATGCGGGGACGCTCGATGTCCACTCCGGCCTCGGCCTCGACGATCGATGCGAGGGTCAGCACCTGGTGGAGCGACAGGCCGAGCGGCAGCGAGTCGCGGCCGGCCGCCGCGCGCAGCAGGATCCCCAGCGTGCGCTTCGCCATGGTGCGGAACGCCACCTCGGGCGAGGTGCCGGGCAGGAACTCGTAGGAATCGGGCGCCAGGTACCCCTCGATGGAAGGAGCAGAGATGCCGAGCGAATCGAGGAACGCCCGGTCGTGGGCGAGCGAGTCGAACTCGGCCACCGGCACGCCGAGATGGTTCGACAGCAGCAGGCTCACCTCGGTGGTGGTGAGGCCCTCGGGGATGGTGACCACATTGAGCCCGCTCATGCCGCGCGCGAGCGCCCGCAGCAGCGCGGGCACGCTGGTGCCGAGCTGGAACGAGTACTGGCCCGCCCGGATGTTGCGATCGAGCCGCATGGCGCGCGCGAGCACCTGAAAGCCGAGGGTCCCGCTCAGCAGGCCGACCCGCTTCAGTTCGTCGCTCACATCGCGCAGGGTCTGGCCGCGCTGGATGAGAATCACCCGGTACTCAGCCGCGGGGAAGAGCCCGGCGGGCAGGTACATGTCGGCGGCCACGGCGAGCCCGGCGGCGATGAGCAGGAGCAACGCCCAGCGGCTGGGCCGAAAGGTTCGGCGGCGGGTCATTCCCGCATTATCGGCCAGGGAAGGGTCGAGGTGGAGCGCGCGCTTCGCTCGCGCGGGCGGGGCTCCGCCCGCCTCACGGGGTGTCGCCCCGCGTGGCGCCGAGGCGCTGCAGGTAGGATTCGAGCAGGGCGACCGCGGCGCCGGCGTCCACCATCCCCTTGGCGCGGCCGGTGCGCACCCCCTGCTCGTGCAGGCGCCGCTGGCTCAGGACCGAGGTGAGCCGCTCGTCGTAGGTATAGATCGGAATTTCGGTGCGGCGTCTGAGCGCCGCGGCGAAACGCTCGGCGGCCAGCGCCGCCTCGCCGCGCTCGCCCGACATGCGCAGCGGCAGGCCCACGACGATGCGCTCGGCCTCGGTCTCGCGGGCGACCGCCGCGACGCCGCCGACCGCCGCGCTGCGGCCGCGCACCGTGAGGGTGGGGAGCGCGCTGGCGATCACCCCGGTCGGATCGCTCACGGCGAGACCGATCCGGCGCTCACCCCAATCCACCGCCAGGATGCGCACGGCGGAACGGTCAGGGTTCGAGCGCCGGCTGGGGCTGGCGCTTCTTGACCAGCCGGCAGGTGGTGCCGGCACTCGAGAACGTGTACTCCACCGTGTCCATGCACTCGCGCATGATGTAGATGCCGCGCCCGCGCACGTCGAGCAGGTGGTCCGGCGAGGTGACATTGCCGTTGATCGAGCCAACGTCGAAGCCGCGCCCCGCGTCGTGCACGATGATCTCGAGCGCGTCGGGGAGGACGCGAAACTCGATGTCCACCGGCTTGGTGGCGTCGCGCCGGTGGCCGTGCTGGATGGCGTTGGTGCCCGCCTCGATCACCGACATGGTGACCCGCGCGCGCGCGTCATCGTCGAACTCCATGCGCTCGCACACCGAGTCGGCCACCCGGTCCAGGACGCCCAGCAGCTCGAGCCGGCTGGGCATGCGCATCGAGATGACTTCGGGTGCGTCGGACGGCTTGGTCATGGGATCCCTCACCCGGGACGGCGTGCGCGATGGGCGCGCAGCAGACCGAGCGCTCGTTCGAAATCATCGGGCAAAGGCGAAGCGAAGCTCAATCGCAACCCGGTCACCGGGTGCGTCAGTTCCAATGCGGCAGCGTGCAGCGCCTGCCGCGGCAGGCACGTCAGCAGGTCCGCTGCGAGGCTACGCTCCGTTTCGCGAAGGCTCAACAGCTTTTTGCCGCGCCCCCCGTAAACCCCGTCGCCCACCACCGGGTGCCCCATATGGGCCATGTGGACCCGGATCTGGTGGGTCCGGCCGGTGTCGAGCTGCACTTCCAGGCGGGCCGCGACTCCCAGGGGCTCGGTCACCCGCCAGTGCGTGCGGGCGGGCTTGCCGCCCCGTGGGACCACCGCCATGCGCTTGCGGTCCTTGGGATGCCGGCCGATCGCGCTCTCGACCACCCCGCCCGGCTGGCGCGGAACACCCCACACCAGCGCCGTGTAGGTGCGTTTCACCTCGCGCGCGCGCAGCGCCTCAACCAGCGCCCGGTAGGCACGCGAACTGCGAGCCACCACGAGCAGCCCGGACGTGTCTTTGTCGAGCCTATGGACGATCCCCGGTCGGACCGCGCCACCCACACCGCCGATTTCGGGGTAGCGATGGAGCAGTGCGTGCACCAGCGTGCCGCTCTTCACCCCCGCCCCGGGATGGACCACCAGGCCCGCCGGTTTCTCGAGCACCACCAGATCGGCGTCCTCGTGGACGATGGTGAGAGGCCAGGGCTCGGGCGTGAGGATGGAGGGCTCGGGCTCGGGGACCTCGACCCGCACGCGGTCACCGTCGCGCAGGCGCTGCGAAGCACGCACCGGGCCGCCGTTGACCTGGACGTGCCCGGCCTGGATCAGCCCCTGGATGCGGCTACGCGAGAGGTCGGTCTGCGCCGCGGCCAGGAAACGGTCGAGCCGCTCCCCCGTGCTGGGCGGCGGGACCAAGAGGTCCAACACCCGCATGGTGCTCCTCATCATGCTCCCTGGGGACACCGGTGCCCTGAGGCGCGCCCTGGGGCGCGCCCGGCGGCGTGCCCGTCGCCGGGTCCGCGGCGCCGGTGGCCCCGGCCGCTTGCGGCTCGTGATCGCGCCGCGGCCAGGTAAGCGCGAACATCACCACGCCCACCGAGACCGCCGAGTCGGCGATGTTGAACACCGGCCAGTGCCAGCGACCCCAGCCGACATCGATGAAGTCCACGACCAGCCCGGTCGAAAGGCGGTCCACCAGGTTGCCGAGCGCCCCGCCGAGAATGAGCGCGAGGGCGAGCCGCCGTCCCATGCCGTGCACGCGCCCGCGCAGGAACAGCAAGAGGATCGCCAGCACGGCCGCGATCGAGAACAGGTAGTAGGGGAACGGCAAGCCTGCCCCGAGCCCGAATGCCACACCCGAGTTGCGCACGTAGGTGAAGCGCACGAACTCGCCGAAGATCGGCAAGGGAGGCGCGCCGGCCAGCGTCCGGGTGGCCCACTGCTTGGTCCAGAAATCGAGGGCGAGCACGGCGCCCGCGATCCCGAGCAGGGCCGGGAGCGCAGGTCTCACCGGCCGCCCGCGCGGCGCGGCGACCGGCCGCTCACGACAAGCCCCGGGCGACCCGCTCCTCTTTCTCCTTGCACGACAGGCACAGGCGGGCGACCGGCATCGCCTCGAGCCGCGGCCTCAGGATCGGATTCTCGCACGACTCGCACACGCCGTACTCGCCGCGCGCGATCCGGCGCAGCGCCTCGTTGATCTCGAGCAGGATGCGGCCCTCGGCCGAGGCGAGCTGGAACGCCTTCTCGCGCTCCATCGCGTCGGTGCCCACGTCCGCCATGTGGAACGAGTATCCCGAGAGGTCGCCGGAGCTGTCGCGCTGGTTCACCTTGAGCACCGTGTTCTCGTAGTGCCCCATCTCCTTGAGCACCCGCACCCGCTCTTCGAGCAACCGCTGCTCGAACTCGGGGAAGTCCTTCGCCGTCACCGGTATGGCGCCCGGATCGGCCGCCGAAGGCCGCGCCGGCTTCTTCGGGCGCGGCGGCGGCGGAAGCGGGCGCGCGGGCTTTTGCGGCACGCGAGAGATCGCCTCCGGCGGCAGCACGCCGATCGGATGCACCACCGCCGGCGGGCGCGGCAGCTTCTTCGGTTTGGCCTTGGGCGCGGCCTTGCCGACGCTCCTGGCCTGCGTTGCCGGCGCGGCCAGCTTCACGCCCGCCCGGGGCATGGGCTGAACGCGGGCCGCCGTCATCGATGACGGCTTGGGAGCCGCCTTGTGGGTCGTCTTGGGGGCCGGCTTGTGGGCCGGCTTGTGGACCGCCTTGTGGGCCGACTGGGCGCCGCCCGACTTCGCGGGCGCCGGCTTTGCAGGGCGCGCCTTCGCCCCCGGCTTCTGGGCTGCCTTCATCGTTCGCGTGGCCTTCCTGGCCTTCGGCCCGCTCATGATGGACTTGCGTGGTTTGGCCATCGGTTCCTCCCTAGCTTATCGGTGTTCGGCTGGCGAGAGCCGGTTTTCAGTCACTTCATCGAGCCGTCGCACCACCTCGGCCACGAGGCGGAGCAGGATCGGGGACATGTCGCCTGCGACCTTGAGGATCTCGGGGATACTGACCGGCTTGAGATGCTCGGGATCGCAGGCGTCGGTCACCACGTTGAAGGCCAGCACCCGCTGCCCGCCGTGCACCGCGGCGATGACCTCGGGGACCAGCGACATGCCCACCACGTCGGCGCCGATCCAGCGCAGGAACCGATACTCGGCCGCGGTCTCGAGGTTGGGCCCCGCCACCGCGACGAACACCGCGCGCTGGAGCGGGATCCCGAGGCTCTCCGCCGCCCGCTCGGCCAGATCGATGAGGGCGAGCGCGTAGGGCTCGCTCATGTCGGGGAAGCGCGGACCCAAGGCCTCGTCGTTCACCCCGATGAGCGGATTGTCGCCCATCAGGTTGATGTGGTCGCGGGTCACCACTACGGTCCCCGCCGGCATGGTCGGGTTCATGCCGCCGACCGCGTTGGTGATGATGACGGTTCCGCAGCCGAGTGCCTTGAGCACCCGCACCGGAAAGGCCACCTGCTCCATCGGGTAGCCCTCGTAGTAGTGCACCCGGCCCTTCATGACCGCGACCGGACGGCCCCCGAGCCGGCCCAGGTGCAACTCGCCCGCGTGGCTCTCGACGGTCGAAGTCGGGAAGTGCGGGATCTCCCGGTAACGGATGATCGTCTCGACCTTGAGCGCGTCGGCGAAATCGCCCAGCCCGGTGCCGAGGATGACACCTGCCTGAGGGCGCACGGTCGTGCGCGAGAGGATGAAGGCGGCCGCCTCCTCGATACGGGTCTTCAGATCAACGGCCATCGCGCTTTCCGCCTCTCTTGCGGGGGACCTGCTTGCCTCCCCCGACCACGTCCACCCCAGGTTCCCCGGATCCCCCGGGCTCCCCTTGCGCCCCACGCTCCAAGACCGCCGTGATGCGCGCCCGCACCTTCCGCTCGTCCATGCCGTCCACCTCGACCCTCTTGGTGCGGCTACCCTGTCCGCGCACCACCCGCACCGCCGTCTCACGCACGCCGAGCGCGGCGGCCAACAATGCGACCACCGCGCGGTTCGCGCGCCCGTCCTCGGGCGGCTCGCTCACGCTTAGCTTGAGCGTCCCATCCGCCATCCACCCCACCAGGGCCGTGCGCCGCGCGCCCGGATGCACGCGCAGCTTGAGGCCCGTGGTTACCCCATGCGCAACGCCAGGTCGCGAAGCGTACTGACCAGGAACATCTGGGTCAGCCAGATCGCCAGCATGGCGATGAAAGGCGCCAGGTCCAGCCCCGAGATGATGGTCGGGAACAAACGTCGGATGGGATGGCAGACCACGTCCGAGATGCGCTCCAGCGTCATGACGATCGGGTTGCTCGGATCCGGCCGCACCCAGCTCAACAGCGCGTTGACGAAGATGACCAGCAGCAGCAACTGGAGGACCACGTTGATCACGGCCGCCAGCGCTTCCATCAGGTTTCCTATGACGAACATCGTCAGTCCCTCCCTGGACTCGAACGCTCGCCGAAGAGTGCCGAGCCCACGCGGACCATGGTGGCACCCTCTTCAACTGCGACCTCGAAGTCGCCGCTCATGCCCATCGACAGCTCGGGGAGACCAAGCCCCAGCGCGCGTTCGCCCGCGTCGCGCAGCGCGCGCAGGCGGACAAACCCGGGCCGTGCCTCCCCGGCATTCCCGACCGGGGCTCCCACCGTCATCAACCCGTCGAGGTCAAGTCCCGGCAAGGCCGCCACGCGCTCGAGCAATCCCACCACCGCGTGCGGCGCTGCGCCGAACTTGGTCGCCTCGCCGCTCACGTTCACCTCGACCAGCACCGGCAACCGCCGCCCGGCGGCGACCGCGCGGCGCGACAGCGCCTCCGCCAGGCCGCCCGAGTCCACACCGTGCACGCGGTCGAACAGCTCCACCGCGCGCCCGGCCTTGTTCTGTTGCAGGTGACCGATCATGTGCCAGCGCGCGGCCTCGCGACCGACCACGCCGATGTGCCCCTCGGCCTCCTGGACCCGGTTCTCGCCAAGATCCGCAAGCCCCAGCGACACCGCCTCCTGAATCAGCTCTTCCGGCACCGACTTGACCACCCCCACCAGGACCACCGACCGCGGGTCCCGGCCGGCCCGTTCCGCAGCCCGGGTGATGCGTTCCCGGACCTCGTACAGACGACCTCGGAGGGCGGACGAGGGGGGCTTCACGGAACGCGCGAGGGTAGTCGCGGCCCCCTGGGGCTGCAAGCACAAAAGGGAGACTCCGGAGCCGGATGGGACGGCCTCCACCACGACCGCCCAGAGCGTGTACTTCGAGCGGGCGCTTCAAGCGGGCGGGCGCGGGCCCCTGGCGACGCTCAGAGCAGCGTCACCGCCAGCTCCAGTTCGGTGCGGGCACTCCAGTTCGCCCGCATCAGCCCGGCGCCCGGGCAGTCGCCGCAGTGGGTCTCGACCTCGATCAGTAAGCGCGCACGCCCGGGGTTGAGGCCGGCGAGCGAACCGCTCGGGAACAGCCAGCGGCCCTCGCCCAGATCGATCGCGCTGACCGGGTCCCCGGCGCCCGCAAGCGAGACCCGATACCAGACGTCGGCGACCGGCGGCAGCATCACGACCTGGAGCTCTTCGGAGCGCAGCACCCCCTGCCCCGGCGTGGGCCGGGTCACGAGCGGGTAAGCCGCGAGCTTGACGCGAACCGATGCGGTCGCCACACCCGGGCCGCCGGTGTTGGCGAGCGTCGCCCACGGCTCGCCGCCCGCCTGCGTGCCGCCCTCGGGCTCGTCGCGACCAAGTCGGTAGCTCACGCCGCCCTTGCCATCCACCACGCGCCGCAGGGGCCGGCCATCGAGCGCCAACTCGCCCGCGTCGAGCCCCGCGCCCTTACCGCCCGTACGAAACTCGACCCTCACATCCTGGTCGAAAACGCGCAGCGCTCCGCGGTCGTCGGCCAGCTCGGCGCTGCGCCGCAGCCGCACCTCGAGCACCACCAGGGCGCTGTCGGGGCTCGCGGAGCGCGCGGACGGCGCGGAGCGCGCAGTCGGGAGCGGCGGGCCGCCGATGTTTGTCGGGGCGGCGCAGCCGGCAATCAGGAGCAGGCACGCGATCGCGGGTCGCGCGAGTCGCGCGCCGCTCGGGCGCACGGCGGTGGGTGGGTCGTGCAATGGATATGGTGGAGGCGGCGGGAATCGAACCCGCGTCCGAACGTCGTTCCCCAGGCAGTCCTACAGGCGTGTCCGGCCGATTGGATCTCGCGCACCCCCGCTCCGACCGGCGGGATCAGCGGCGCGCCAGCTCGATTGGTTCTCGTCCGCAGCCCACGAGCGAGGACCTTGGACCAGCCTGCGATTATCTGACGCTCGCTCCAACCCCCACAGGCGGGGACCGGGCGACCGTCGCTGCTAGTTAGGCAGCGAGAGCCAACTGCTGATTATCGGCAGTTGTATTGTTCCCGTTTTTTTGACGAGGACACGGGTCCCCGGCCTGCACTCCCTGGTTCTAGACCCCCGTCGAGACCTGTCGCCCCCCAATGTGATGGCGCCCCCGGCGGGGGGACCCCCGCGGCGCGCAGCGCGCACACAGGGCTTTGCCGGGAGCGCCGTCCCCATACTGACGCCACCCCGCCGGTCTTTCATCCTGGACTTCGATGCCGCGAATCGTCCGCCGGTGCGGCCCGTGTGGCGACCGCGGCCTGGGACGGTCCGCTCAAAACGGGATGTCGTCGTCCGGACCGCCGCCGAAATCATCCCGGATGGTGCTCTCATCGTGTGGCACGGTGGCCTCGTGTGGCACGGTGGCCTCGGCGTCCTCGGTCGGACGCTCGCCGCGCCCACCCAGCATCTGAACGTTGCGGGCGACGACCTCGGTCGTGAACCGCTTCTGCCCCTGCTGGTCCTGCCACTGCCGGGTACGGATGCTGCCCTCGATAAACACCTGGCGGCCCTTGGTCAGGTACTGCCCGCAGATCTCGGCCTGCTTTCCCCACACCACCACGCGATGCCACTCGGTGGCTTCCTGTTTCTGACCGCTCTTGTCGGTCCACTTCTCGGTGGTGGCGATGCGGAGGTTGGCGACCGCCTGCTGGCCCTGCGTGTAGCGCAGCTCGGGATTGGCGCCGAGGTTGCCGATCAGGATGACGCGATTGACGCCGCTCATGTTGCGACTCCTTTCGTTGCGGATGGGGTCCCCGTTGCGGGGGCCCTGGCGAGGCGGAGCATAAAGAGGTGCAGGGCGCGGCGCAATCGCGCGGCGAGTCTCCTTGTGTGCGGGGCATGCCGTGTGGGCGAGGATGCGGGCGGCGGGGAACACAAGCGTCCTCTGGCCACGTCCATGGGCCATCGCCCAATCGAGTGTCTACGCTGTCGACAGGCCGTCAACCAGTGCACTTGCAGCCACCGCGCGGGGGCTGGGGGGCGAGGCGTTTCGTGGCATGGCCTGGGCAGGGTGACGACGAGCTTCTGGATGAGGCCCGGCTCACCCGCTGGGATGCCGATGAGTGGCACGGTGGATCAGACGCGTTTGGTGCGCGGGCGGTGTCGGCTCGATGCCGAGACGGGCGCCAGGCCCTCGCGGTGCTCGGCGAGATGCTCGCCCCGTAGTCAGAAGGCCATGGAGCCGCGGCGGGGAGATGCCGCCGTCAGGGAGAGGCTGCGGCCGAGGCTGAATCCACGCGAAATTGACTCTCGCCCACGGCCCCGCGTATCCTCGCCCGTTCGCGACCGTAAGGTATTGTCCGGGGCGTGGCGCAGCCCGGTAGCGCACCTGCTTTGGGAGCAGGGTGTCGGAGGTTCAAATCCTCTCGCCCCGACTGCTTGACCGGCGCCATGATTCTAAGGGTGCGCTGGAGTAGACCCCGCGCCTGTAGCTCAGACGGATAGAGCAACGGATTTCTAATCCGTGGGTCGGGGGTTCGATTCCCTCCAGGCGCACCATCCCTTGCCGCCCGGCGGGCGCATGGCGCGCAGGGCGGACTTCCGGCCCCGGGCGAGTGCGGGCGCGAGGAACGCAGCCCGGATCAGTTGGCGGTGGATGTAGCTCAGTCGGTAGAGCACTGGACTGTGGCTCCAGTGGTCGCGGGTTCGAGCCCCGTCATCCACCCCATCCCTGCCGCCGCGCCGCCCGCCTGCTCAGGCCGGCTGCCGCGTGTCCAGGACCTCGCGGACCTTGAGGGCCAGCGCCTCGCGCGTGAACGGCTTCTGCAAGAATGCCGCCTGCCCATCGCGCACGCCGTCCTGCAACACGGCGTCGTCGGCGTATCCCGACATGAACAGGACGCGCAGCCGCGGGTGGGCCGGGACCAGGCGGGCGGCGAGGTCCGGCCCTCTCATCCCCGGCATCACCACGTCGGTCACCAACAGATCAACCGGTCCTGTATGGCCCGCCACGAGTGCCAGCGCCGCTTCGCCGGAGCCGGCGCTCAGCACCCGGTAGCCGTGGCGCTCGAGTGTCCCCTGCATCAGCTCGCGGACCGTCGCTTCGTCCTCGACCAGCAGGACCGTCTCCCTCCCGACCGGCAGCCGCCCAACCGCCGCGGATGAGACCTCCCCGGCGCCGGCTGACGTCGGCACGTCGTGCCGCGGCAGGTAGACCCGGAACACCGTGCCCTGCCCCGGCGCGCTGTCGACCCAGATGTACCCGCCGGTCTGCCTGACGATGCCGTAGACGGTGGCGAGTCCGAGGCCGGTCCCCTTGCCGAGCTCCTTGGTGGTGAAGAACGGCTCGAATACCCGCGCACGGGTCTCGGCATCCATCCCGATGCCGGTATCGCTCACCATCAGCTTCACGTAGCGGCCCGGCGGCAGGTGTTGGTCCGCGACGGCGACGTCGGCGTTGGCGGTCGCGATCGTCAGCCGGCCGCCCCCCGGCATGGCATCGCGCGCGTTGATCGCCAGATTCATGATGACCTGCTGCATCTGGTGCTCGTCTGCGTGGACGCGTCCCAGGGAGGGGTCGAGCTTGACCTCCAGAGCGATGTCCTCCCCGATCAGGCGACGCAGCAGCTCGCCGGTGCCGGCCGCGGTCCGATTCAGATCCAGCGACCTGGGCTCCAGCATCTGTTTGCGGCTGAAGGCCAGGAGCTGCCGGGTGAGCGCCGCGGCCCGCTCGGCGGCGTTCTGGATCTCCTCGGCCGCGCCGCGCATGGGATCGCCGGGCTTGAGCCGCTCCAACAGCTGCTCCCCGTATCCCAGGATTACGGTGAGCAAGTTGTTGAAATCATGGGCGACGCCCCCCGCCAGCCGGCCGATCGCGTCCATCTTCTGCGACTGGCGCAGCTGGTCTTCGCTCTCGCGCAGAGCCGCCTCGGCCTGCCTGCTCGCGGTCACGTCGCGAAAGCTCCACACCCGGCCGACGCTTTCACCGTCGATCCGCTGCGGCATCGAGTATCGCTCGAACACGCGCTCGTCCTTGAACTCGAGCACGTCGAAACTCTCCGCCTCGGGCTGCGCGTAGACCTCGCGCACCTTGGCGATGAAGGCGTCGGGATCCTTGAGCTGGCTGAGCACGAAGGCGATCGCCCGGTCGTCGTCGCGAGGCTCGAGGATCTCCTGCGGGATACGCCACATGGCGGCAAACCTGCGCTTGAGGCTCACGATCCGGCCCCCCGGGTCGACGACCAGGATCCCGTCCGCGGTGGAATCCAGGGTGGCGGAGAGCACCGAGAGCGTGCCGCGCAGCTCGGCCTCGGCGTGCCGGCGATCGGTGATGTCGCGCAGGAACGCGGTGAACACCGGTGGCCCCGATTCCGCGACGCGGGTGATGGTCAGCTCGACCGGGAATTCGGCACCGTCGGCGCGCAGCGCCGTCATCTCGACGCGCCGGCCGATCACCCGCGCCTCACCGGTCTGGAGGTACCGCGCCATGCCCCGCCGATGGGCTTCACGGCGCGCCGGGGGGACGATCAGATCGACCATCGGCCGGCCGATGACATCCGCCCGCCGGTACCCGAAGGTGCGCTCGGCCGCCGGATTGAAATCCATGATTTCGCCCCGGTGATCGATGGTGACGATGCAGTCGAGCGCGCCCTCGAGGATGGCGCTCTTGCGCGCCTCGCTGACCTGCAGCCGCTCCTCGGCCACACGATGCTGGCTGACATCCACGAACAAGCCGCGCAGCGTCGGCGGGCGACCGTCTCCGCCGGCGGCGCCGTGCATCCGGTCGCGCAGCCACAGCGTGCGGCCGTCCGCCGTCACGGCGCGGTAGTCGATCTGCCCGCGGAGCCCGAGACGCGCCGTCTCACGCGCGAAGTGCAGCACGCGTTCGCGGTCCTCGGGATGGATGCAGCCGGCCCAGAACCCCGGCTCGGCCAGCCAGCGCGAGGCCGGGTAGCCGAGGATCGCCTCGGCGCGGCCGCTCACGAAGCGGTAGCGGAACGACTCGGCCGACGCGTCGGCCTCCCACACCACGCCGTCGATGTCGTCCAGCAGCGAGAGATCGGGCTCGGCGGGCCGATGCGACGCGTCGTCCGCGGGCTTGCGCGACATGGTTCCCCCGGTTGGTATGAGCTGCCTCCCTGGCGGGACCGGCCCCGCGCGGGAGACGCGCCTCGCGGCGAGGGCCGCCGTTGATTCTGCCCCGCGCGCGCGGAGAACGCCAGCGCGCTCGCCCCAGAGCGCTCGCACCTTCCTGGGGGGAGACCTCCCGCCTTAGGCCGAGGACCGCGTCAGCCGCCGGGCAGCACGCGTGCCAGCGCCTCGGCGGCCCTGGCGCGGTGCGAGATCGCGTTTTTGGAGGCCTCGTCAAGCTCGGCCAGCGTCAGGCCCATCCCGGCCACCTCGAACACCGGGTCGTAGCCGAATCCGCCGGTCCCCCGGGGGGCCTGGGTAATCGCGCCCATCAGAATCCCCTCCCCCACATGCTCGCTCCCGTCTGGGAAGCGGGCCACGCATACCGTGCGGAAGCGGGCGGAGCGACGCCCCGGGGCCACCGAACGCATGCGCTCGAGCAGCAACGCCACGTTCTCGGCGTCGCTCGCGGCCTCCCCCGCGAAGCGCGCGGACCGCAGGCCCGGAGCGCCGTCGAGGGCGTCCACCTCGAGGCCGGTGTCGTCGGCGATCGCGGCCAGCCCGGTGAGCCGCAAGGCCGCATCCGCCTTGAGCCGCGCGTTCTCGAGCAGGCTGGTCCCGTACTCGGCCGGCGCGAGCGCGCCTGCGAACTCGTTCAGGCCCCGCAGGCACCTTCCGGGCGCCGCCAGGAGTGCCGACAACTCGCGGATCTTGCCGCGGTTAAAGGTCGCCAGGACCAGGTCCAGCGGGGTCACCCGACCGGCAGGAGACCGGAATCGCCGAGCAACCGGCGCTGGGCGGCGAACACGCGTCCGACGCCGAGGCGGGCGAGCCGCAGGAGCGCGCGCAGTTCGGCCTCGCTGAACGAGACGGATTCGCCGGTCCCCTGCAGCTCGACGAAGCGGCCGGCCCCGGTCATCACGACGTTCATGTCCACCTGAGCGGTCGAGTCCTCGCGGTAGTCGAGGTCGAGGCAGGGCGTGCCGGCAACCAGCCCGACCGAGACGGCACCCAGCATGTCGCGCAGCGGCGGCCCGGTCAGATGGCCGCGATTCGAGAGGGTGACGAAGGCATCGTGCAGTGCCACCAGAGCGCCGTCGATCGCCGCCGTGCGGGTG
>CAYONG010000156.1:0-7357 GCA_964405235.1 uncultured bacterium
ATCACCTCGACGCTCAAGGGCTCGATCACGTCGGTTCAGGCGATCTACGTGCCGGCCGACGACCTGACCGATCCGGCCCCGGCGACGACGTTCGCGCACCTGGACGCCACCACGGTGCTCGAGCGCTCGATCGCCGAGCTCGGCATCTACCCCGCGGTGGACCCGCTGGCGTCGACCTCGCGCATCCTCGACCCGCAGATCGTGGGCGAGGAGCACTACAATGTGGCGCGCACCGTGCAGCGGGTGCTGCAGCGCTACAAAGACCTTCAGGACATCATCGCGATCCTCGGCATGGACGAGCTGTCCGAGGACGACAAGGTGATGGTGTCGCGCGCGCGCAAGATCCAGCGGTTCCTCTCGCAGCCGTTCTTCGTCGCCGAGGCGTTCACCGGCACCCCGGGCAAGTACGTGAAGCTCCAAGACACGATCAAGGGGTTCAAGATGATCGTCGAGGGCCAGCTGGACGAGCTGCCCGAGCAGGCGTTCTACATGCGCGGCGGCATCGAGGAGGTCGTCGCGGAGGCCGAGAAGATGGCGGCGGTGGTCTAGCCATGTTGGCCACGTTCCAGCTCAGCATCCTGACCCCCGAGCAGAGCGTGTTCGAGGGCGCGGTGGAGTACGTCGAGGTGCCGGGGATCGCCGGTTACCTCGGGGTGCTGGCGCATCATGCGGCGCTGGTCACCGGGCTCGCCCAGGGGCCGCTGACCGTGCGGGTGTCGGGCGGGGAGACCCAGCGCTGGGAAGTGAGCGGGGGGTTCTTCGAAGTGAGCAACAACCGCGCAACGGTACTGGCGGACGGGGTGGAGGGGGGGTAGGCGAACGGGCAGCCGAGATCGAAGGAAACGAGACGGGCGCGGGGCGCAGGCTCCGCGCCCACTCTCATCATGGGTACTGTCAACTTGAGCCCGATGTCGGCAAACTCGTGTGATGCATACTCCTCAATTAGCTCTATCAGCCATCGAGTGCAGTTTCGATTGAGGCCGCCCGGCGTGAGTGCTACGCTTGCCGCCGTCATGAGACGGATCACTTCGGCCATCGCCGTAGCGCTCGCGTTCTGGCTCCTGTCCTCGCGCGCGACCGCCGGCGCCACGGACAGCCTCTTGCTCGACCCCATCAGCCACCGGTCCCTTTACTACGACCGCGACCTTGCACCTGGCGATCTCCAGGGGCGCTCCCTCCGCGAGCTGTCTCTCATGCGGAATTGGATCTACGCGCGGGCGGGGAATCCGTTCAGGAACGAGAACCTCGACGGGTTCTTCGAGAAACAGCCCTGGTACAAGCCGGCCAAGGCCTACGACCCGGGGAAGCTCTCTGATATCGACCGCCGGAACGCGAATGCGCTCGCTCGCTCCGAGGCCACGATCCCAGCGGATGAACTGAAGCGCCGCTTCGAACGGCTCGCGCCGGATGGGGGCATGGCTGACAACGCATCCGAGACCGATTGGTGGGAGGTGGAATTGCTTGCCTTGCGGCTCGGAAAGGAAGAATGGCTCAACGATAATGAAATCGGGCGATTCGTGAGAACTTCACATCTCGATCGCCAGCTGACCTTGAAGGATCTGGACGGACTCTCCCGTCGCGACTTGAGAATCCTGCGGAACACGATCTATGCCCGTCACGGGCGGCCCTTCGTCTCGGAGATCCTGCAGCACTACTTCGGCACGCTGGAGTGGTACGTCGCGGATCCAACCTACACCGGTGCGCGGCTCGCGGCCGTGGACCGCAGGAACATCAATTTGATCCGTGGCCTGGAGGACAGGCTGGGGGGACCACTCAAGGAAGGCGCGCACGCTGATAGCTTCCTGTCGGACGCCTGATGAATCGATGGCGCCCCGGCGGGGCGCACCGAGACGGGGAAGCGCCGTGCTTCAGAAGGAGGCGGCTTCGTGGCCTCGCTTGAGGGGACTGCTCCCGATTGCCTCCAACAGATCGAGGATGCCATCGGGGTCGCGCGCGAGCGCGACGGCCGCCCCGCGGAGGCCCGCTCCGATCGGGATCACCTCGGCCCGCCCGGCGCCCTCGCCGCCCACCGCGACGCGCAGGATAATGGCTTCGGATTCGTCGGTGCAGTCGCAGTCGAATGCGAGGTTTCCGAGCCCCCAGGCGATCACCGTGGGTCCGCGACGCTCGACCGGGCCGAGAACATGAGTTCCATGCGCCGCGATCACCACCGCCCCCGCCATGAGCGCGCTGTCGACCGCCGCCCTGAGCTCGGGGCGCGGCAGATAGTCGGCGGGCCCGGTGACGTGGAAGGACACGACAAGGACATCACCGGACCGCCGAGCCGCACGGAGCCGGAGTGCCAGGGCAGGAGGAAGGCCGCTTGAGAGGTCGTAGGCTGCAACCACGATCCGGAGCCCAGTCAGCTCCACCATCGCATTGCCGGCCGACAGTCCCGCGGGCGCCAATCCCACGCCCTTCAGCCATCGCGCCGTTGTCGTATCGCCCCTCCCCCCGGCGTCCAGTCCGTGATTGTTGGCGATCCCGGCGACGCGGACCCCGGCCGCAGCCAACTCCCCGGCGCTCGTGGGTGAGTTGAGGAGCCGCAGGCCTGACCCGGCCGTCCCGCGTGTTCTCGGCCCCGCGCGCGACTCCCCTGCGAGTCCAATCGGGCCCTCGAGATTGACAATGCCGATCGCGTCTCCGACGATGCGTGGAAGTGGCGCGAGTACATTGTGTCCGCCCGCGCCCAGGTGGACATCGCCGCCCAGCCAGAGTACGACCTGGGGAGCGGCCTTGTGCTCACTGGCGTGGCCGCGCGCGGCGATCGCACTTGTGGTAACGGTGATCGCCACGACGGCGACGGCCAACCCTCGCATCGCGGACCGCCCAATCCAGTTTGGCCCCGAGCGCGTGCGGCTCACGCTCGAGTATCGTCGCCTCCACGAGGACAGCACGGCCAGGGACATCACCATTCGGCCCCGCATGGTGATCCTCCACTTCACGGCCAGCCGCTCACTCGAGAGCGCCTGGCATACGTTCGATCCCGCCCGGATCGATTCGAGCCGCAAAGACCTCGTGGGCGCAGGCATCGTCAACGTGTCGGCGCACTATCTCGTGGACCGCGACGGCACGATCCATCGCCTGATGCCGGATACGGTCATGGCGCGTCATTGTGTTGGTCTCAACCACGTCGCGATCGGAATCGAAAATGTGGGGGACGCGAAGGCGTTTCCGCTCACCGACGCACAGGTGGAGGCCAACGCGGCGCTGGCGCGAATCCTCAAAGGCCGGTTCCCGATCACACATCTCATCGGCCACTCGGAGTACCGACTCATGGAGGGCCATCCGTATTTCCGTGAGCGCGATCCCAAGTACCGGAGCCAGAAGCAGGATCCTGGTGCCTCGTTCATGCGCCGCGTCCGCGCGCAGGTCGCGGATCTTCAGCTCCAAGGTCCGCCTTCACCGGGAGTTCCAACAAATCGTTCGGCACCACGCTAAGAGCCTTTCCGAGTCATGCCGTCAATTTGAAGACCGACCTCCGCAGATGTCCGGGATCGGCGTTCGCACGATGTTTGGATCGATTCCTCAGCAGGGTCCCGCGGATTTCGGTTCAATCGGACAGACACCTACCGACCGGTCATTCGCCCGATGAAGACGATCGACCCCTTCGGTCCGTTGCGAATCATGTAGAGGAACGGGTGATCGGCGTGAAACTCCTCACGCCGGAGCTTTGGTGGGTTTTTCGCGACCCTCTCAAATGCGAAGGCCGTGGCGGCCGCGGCCTCGGTCTCGTTCACGTCCATAAAGGTCTTGTGAATGGCGGCCGAAAGAAACACGCGCTGGCCGGTGGCGGATCTCCCGATCCCCGAGAACTCCGGCGCGATCGCGTCCTTAATGTTGGGGGTCGGCGCCTGCGAGCCGGTCCAGGCGCAGCGCATCGGCTCGCCGCAGCGGGGGCACTCGATGCGCGCAGCCCTGCCTTCATCGGGCGACAGACTCCAGCGCTCGACCTTTTGCTCGCAGCCGTGCATGTAGCAGAGATAGACGCAGAGGGGGCATCGCATTCGCTCCGTTTCGTCGCTGAGAGTCCACCGGAGGCGCATCGCCGCGCCATGTGCAGCCCGTCCGCCGGTACCACGTCGGGCGGCACCATCATTGCGTAATGTCTGGGTTCATCGCGAGCCATGTGGCCGCCCCAGCCCGATGCCAACCAGCACGAACAGGCCGCTTAGGTGGGCGTCGCCAGTCCGGTCGGGTGAACCTTCGATAGCCATCCGGTATCCCGCCGTGTTCCAGTGCCACCCTGCTTCGAAGTTCAGGGCAAAGTTGCGATTGATGGGTGAATCCATCCCCAGGCCCAACTCGAGCGTGGGGCTGCCGTTGATATCGAGCGCCGTGGCCGTGCCGGACGGAGCCCCCAGCGGGTAGATCGTGTTTGTGCCCGCCGAGTTGAAGTTCCAGCCCGCGCCGAGCAGGAAATAGGGGCGCCAGTCATGGCGCCCCCGGGGCTCGAGAAACGGCCACGCGAGCTCGCTCTTGGCCATCATTCGCACGGTCGCGATCCCGAAGGTTTGCGGGCCGATTTCGACCTTGTTGCCCTCGAGCTCCAGGCCGACGCCGTATCGCCTCGATCGCCCTCGCTCGACCTGGAGCCCGAACCCGGCCAGGATGCCCCTTCCGTCTTCCTGGCCATCGACAACTCCGGGTGGCAGGATCCCCAGGCTACGCGTCAAAGTGTGCCCACCTCCCTGGATCCTCACACCCACGGGCATGGTCGAGAATGGGTTGCTGGCGGGCGCCTCGGCGACGGGCGGCGGGAACGCGATCCCGCCCAACGCCAGCGTGACGCTCACTACGCGGTAGCGGATGTGCTGGAAGCTCGAGTTCGACCGGGCCGCGTCTCCGGGGCGCCCCCAGCTGTACTCGATCACCAGAGGTGCCAGATACCGCGGCTGCGGGGCCAGGTCCCATCCCAGGCCCACGGTGCCCGCCCAACCCGAGGCCCTGGCTATGGCGGCCTGATCGTAAAAGGCCCCGAGCCCCCCACCTATCCGCAGGAAGGGTGACCCCCTCAGGTGTGGCTGGACATCGGCGATGGCCAGGAAGTTCCAGAAGCTGCGACCCGAAACCGGATCGAACGCATCGATGGTCCAGCCGCCCAGCTTGACGCCGCAGCGCACTTGCGAGGTGACCGGGACGCCCCAGAGGAAATCCATGGCGAAGGCGTCGCGCCGGCGGCTACCGGCCGCAGACCGTTGCGTGAGCGACCCGTAGCCCAACGCCATCGAGTACCAGGCGAGTCCAGGCTCGGTTGCGCCGTCCGTGGTGGCCCCGGTTTCAGAGGGACCGCCCACCAGCAGAACGGCGCTCAGGCTCAGGGCCGTGACGCGGAGCCGCGCAGGGATGGAACCATGACCACGATTGCATTGAAACACGGAGCGACCTCCATGCGGTTCGGACTCGATGCCCGTCGGGGTGCAGCACCCTGTTCCGTCCCTTACCATGACATTTCGCGCAGAGCCAAGCCACTGGAAGCCATCGGGCCGGACTCACAGCTCCCCGCTCAGCCTGAACATGGATAGGAACGCCTTCCTACGCCCGGGAGGACCACCTCTGCCCAGGTCATGGCGGGGTTCCACCCGCAACGGGGTGAGGCCCGCCCCATGATGGAGCGAGCCCCTTGCGTCTTCGTCTGCGTGGTCGCACAGGGTCTGACCCTCCGAATGTCCGAGAGCCAGCCTTCTTCTTCCTGATAATGGCTTGTCAGCACCCATCCGCGCGCAAACCGCTGTGCGCGCCGAGTGATTGTGGTCAGGAGGATGGTTCTGATGGTGCTCGGGTTCTGCACAGCCGGGCCAGCCTCGGCGCAGTACGAGCTCGACTTGTTCGCGATCGCCGACGGAGCCGGGCAGCTTGCGGGCGGTTCCTACACGCTCGACGGCACGATCGGCCAGCCCGACGCCCGTCCGATGACGGGAGGCCCTTATTCCCTATTGAGCACAATCCGATCATCAAGTTCACCACCCTGTTCGGCCTGCTCGCCGTTGAGATGGGTGTCTTCAATCAGGCGGTCACCCGCCCGGTGGGAGTGCTGCTCTTCCTGGTGGCCCTGTACTTCGTCTACCGCTCGTTCTACGGCATGCGCATCTCGTCGGGCGGCAGCGGCGAGGCGAAGGCGGCAACCCACTAGGCGGTTGGCGAGGACCCAGGGAGGGCGGGGCGATCGGACGTCTGCCCGCCGTGCCTGCGTCACGCCCAGGGCAATGAGCCACGAGCCCCCGCCGGTCTCCCGGCGGGGGCTCGTGGCTTGCAGGCGGGCATTCTACCGATGCGAAGGCCCTCCGGGCACGACTATCGAATCACCGCGACACGCACTCGCGTCGTACGCCGCCCGTCGCCCAGCGTGGCGATGTAGACCCCGGCAGGCACGGGCGCACCCGCGGCATCGCGACCATCCCACGTCACCTGCCGGGACCCCGCCGGCCGCCAGCCACCATCCACCCGGCGCACCCGTCGACCTGTCACATCGTGGATCTCCAGGCGCTGGTCGCCTGCCGCATCCGCATCGAGGGAAAACGTGATGGCGCCATGGGCAGGGTTGGGCTCGGCGTGCAGTCGGATTCCGGTGCCGGGCTGAGGGTTCTCGCCCACGCCGACGAAAGGATTGAACCAGACCTGGGCATCCGCGGTGGTTACCGGCGTGACCCCGAACCCACCGTTGTAGAAGGCCGCGCTGCGGATCCGAACGGTCGTGGGCCGCGGCTTGGTGGCCGCTCTGAAGCGCAGTTTGTAGATCGTGCCGGGGCCTGTGAGCGAGATTTGGTTGCAGAGCAGGACGTCGGTGATCGCGGCGCTGTCCCCCGCCGCCGAGAAGAGGTGGAAGGTATTCCCGCAGGCTGCGCTGCAGTCCCCGGTCATCATGCAGCCCTGCTGGAGCGCGGTAGGCGACATCGGAAGCAGCATCAGCGCCACCGGGTCGTAGGAGATGGTCGCCGCGAAACCATTGAACGGAGCACCGGCGCTCACCTGCATCTCGAGCTCGAACTCTGTCCTGGGGGAAGCGATGATCAATGCCGGCTGAAGCGCCACCTGGATCCCCTGCGAACCGGCCGGGGAGTGCGCCGCCAAAACAACCAGCACGATCGTCGGCATCCAGCGCGGCGCACACGCGCGGTGTCGCGAAATCGACATGATGTTGCTCACACCCTCCGAATCCGCATGATTCGACCGACGCCACGCACCAGCATGAACCCCAGCCGATCTCAGCATCCCCCGTCCGCTGCGCCCGGCGCCGCCGACTCGCTACGACTTCCCTAGCGCAGCACCATCGTCCGGCTCTGCCGGCTGTCCGCCGTGGTCATCCGGGCGAAGTAGACTCCGGCACGCTGGGGACGCCCCGCGTCATCCAGCCCGT
>CAYONG010000157.1:0-2019 GCA_964405235.1 uncultured bacterium
CAAGGTCGCGCCGCTCACCCGGTCGCCAAGAGCCGCGGCCGCCGCGAGGACCTCCTGCACCACCGGCGGAAGGCGGTTGAACTCAAGACAGATCGCTCCAACCACGGCCGGAGGCAAGTCCCCGGGCAGCGTATCGACCAGAGTGCGTCGTTCGCTGGGCCACGCCGGTGCCTCCGCGGTCAATCGAAATCCGTCGACGATCGCCTCGAGCATGGCCGCGGCCAGCAGGGGGACGCCCGCCGTGTCCCGCTCCAGACGGCGGACGAGCCGTGCGATCTCCTCTTCGCCATAGCGCGGCAGTGCCCAGCGCGCCAGCTCGCCGAGCGCCGCCGCATCGAGCCGCTCGAGGCGGATCGCTTCGCCGCGGAGCTCCCGGCCAAGGTGGGCGCGCAGCGATTCGAGCCAGTCCAGGCGCTGGCGCTCGCCTCCCAGGGCGGCGCTGACGACCAGCAGCACCGGCCGATCCGCGAAGTCGCGGGCGAGCTGAGGCAATGTCGCCGTCGTCGCCGGGTCCAGATCGTGCGCATCATCCAGCGCCAGCAGCACAGGTTGCTCCGCGGCGGCCGCGCGCACCAGAGCGGCGAACGCGCGGGGCGGCTCGAGCAGGTCACCTGACCCCACCGCACCAGCGGCGAGGTCGGGATCGAGCATCGCGAGCGAGGCCAGCGCCGCGGGCGGAGCACCGGCGAGACCCGGCGCGGTGTCCAGCCCACCGGTCAAGAGCCCCGCCAGCCCGCTCCACGCCACGGCCGCGTCGCCGGGGACGGCGCGACTGGATGCCACGGTCGCGTCCTCCAAACGGGCGCGGTCGAGAAGCTCGTCCAGCAACCGGGTCTTCCCCTCTCCCGGCTCGCCTTCGATCAACACGCAGGCACCGTTCCCGCCGCGCACGCCTTCCCAGGCGCCGAGCAGGCGGGCCAACGGCTCGCGCCGCCCGACAAGCGGTCCGCGCGCCCGGGCGCCGCTCGGCGTCGCCACCACCCGCCGCCCGACCCGCGCCTGCCGAATGCGCTCCGTGAGCCGTTGCGTTTCCGGAGCTGGCGCCGTACCGACTCGCTCACGCAGGGCAGCGCCGAGCCGCTGGGCCAGCTCGAGCGCCGCGGTCCGGTCGCCCGACAACGCGAGCGCCCGCATCGCCGCGCGCACCGCGGGCTCGGCGGTCGGATCGAGCGCCTGCGCACGCAGCGCGGTAGCGCGCGCCGGCGCGATCTCACCGGCGGCGATTTGCACCTCCGCGTGCCGGGTCAACGCCTCGATGCTGCGCGCGCGCCAACCGAACCGCTCCGCGGCAAGCCAGGTTTCAAACTCGTTCGCATCGGGCACCGACAATCCCTCGAGGAAGTCGCCCTGCGCGAGCGCCGCGGCGCCAGCCCAGTCCTGGGCGGCGCTCAGGGCGCCGAGCTCGTCACAATCGAGTGTGATCGCAGCGGGCCCGAGCGCCACCTGATCGACGTCGGCACGCACGTGCGTGTCGCCCAGGACGCGGCGGAACACCCGCAGAGCCTCGCTCAGCGAGTGTCGCGCCGACTTGTCGTCGCGCTCGCTCCACAGCAGCCCGATGAGGTGCTCGCGCGTACGCGCCCGGCGCGGACTGCGGGCCAAGTAGACTAACAACGCCAGGTGCTTGCGCCACAGCAGCTCGGCCGGCGCGGGCTTCCCGCCCACCGTGACCCGGGCGGGGCCGAGGACACTGACATACGCTCGAGGGCGCTCGGGCATGGTTCGACGAGTATCCATGGCGGAGGCTCGTCCGGCAAGCCGACGCCCACCTTTCGCGGCGACGTGTACATTGGACCGCGGTATGGACACACCCGACATCGCGGAGGTTCAACGCGCCGTCGGCGAGCGCTACGAGCTGATGGATCTCGCCGGGGCTGGCGGCATGGGTGTGGTGTATCGCGCCCGCCACAGCGCGCTCGGCAACTTCGTCGCCATCAAGGTGTTGCCGCCCGAGGTGGCCGAGAGCGGCATGCGGCAGGAACGCTTCAAGCGCGAGGCCTCGCTCGCCGCGCATCTGTC
>CAYONG010000158.1:0-2315 GCA_964405235.1 uncultured bacterium
CAGTTCATCAGGAACATCATCAGGTCTTCGAAGTTGATCTTGTTGTCGGTCGTCGGACGCGCCTGCACCGAGAAGTCCGTGGTCGGCCCGACGTCCAGGCAAGCCCAGGTCTGAACCGCGGGCGACTGATCGCCGTAGTGACTGCCCAGGAAGCCGATGTCGTTCTCGTCCACCAGGTTGTCACCCTGGCAATCCACCGACCCGTTGTGCACGTCGCCCAGGTGGTAGTTCAGCGTTCCGGACGTCATGTTCGAGGCTGGCGAGACGTTGCCGCAGTCGTCCCTGGCGTAAGCGACGTAGTACCAGAAGTCTCGGCCAGGCGGTTCGTCCAGGTACGGGCTCGTCGCTGAGTTGGTCACCAGCTCCCACTGCGGAGGTGGCGGGTAGGCCGGAGGCCCCGGCGCGATCCCGGCGTACTGCGGGTAACCGCCGAATCCCCGGCGGTACAACTCTACTTGCGCAATGTCTTCATCCTCGGGCGGGGCGAAGGTCAGCTCGATCTTCGTCGTTCCGTGATCGTGGAGGTTGCCGGTCCTCTGCTGGACCGCCGCCAGGCGGGTTACCGCGTTCGGGTCGTCGTCGATCGGGATGGTCACGCTGGGGACGATCCCCGTCGGGAGGGCTGCGTTGAAGCAGTTGCTCACCGTGGCTGAAGTCACGGTCAGCGTGACATCCCCGATCCCCGTGGTGGGCTTGACCTTCACCGTGAAGATGGTGCCGGTCGAACCGTTCGCGCCGCAAGGCAGACCGACGATGGCGCAGTACGCAGTGTAGGATCCGCCGCCGTTGTCCGTCACCTGGAACGTGGTCCTGCCGGGGGCGAAAGAGCTGAGAAACGTGCCCTCGGTGACGGGCGACGCAACGTCGCACAACTCCAAGCCTGCACTGAGCTCGAACGTCACGCTGATCGCGCGGATGCCGGTGTCGCCGTAATTGTCGAGTCTGACGGGCACCTCGACGCACGCTCCCAAGCAGGCCCCGTTGGCCGGGCAGTCCGGACTGCCGGGGCAGATCAGCCGCTTCCACTCCACCGCGTACCCCCGCTGCCCGGCGTCCTCCCTGATATCATTCCACTTGCTGCCGATCAGCCCGCCGATCTTGCAGAACACGGTACGATTCTCGACTCCGCCTGCATTATTGGCTTGGCCGGATTCCCAGTTCGTGAAGGACCAGGGTTCGGAGGTCACCCACCGCCAATCCCCCGCCGGCTCATTTGAGGTCGGCGGCTGGTGGCCGCCCAGCCACGGTCCTTCGCCGTAGCCAGCGTCGTCGGTGTACCAGAGCGCCGGGTTCGCGCTAGCGAGTCCGAAGACGAAGTCGTTCTCCTCGGTCGATGAGATCGTTGCCAAAGAGCCGCCTTTTGCGATCGCCTCGAGGCGGGCGGCCTCCCAAGTGATGCCGGTGGCAGGGTTGGCCGCCTCGAACGCTTCGTACCAGTGCCCGTTGCCTCCCGAGCTCGTGCTCCACTGCACGGGTGTGGCCATCGCGCTTGTGGCCAGCAGCGCGACGGCGACGATGGGCAGCGTGAACAGCGCCGGGAGACGGACCGGGCCGGCACACGTAGGCGGCGAGGCCGGACCGGAGTAGTGGGCCATCATGTCGGCCTCCGCGATGACGGAAGGGGGGTCCATGGTCTTGAAGTCGCCACGGGCTATCCGTGTCGCGGGGCGGCCGGAATCGGAGCTACATGATCAAGGGCGGAGGCCGACGCGGTCGTCAACTTCCCCACGCCCGGCATGCCTGGCGGAAGTCGGCAGACCCCCCGCTCGCGAGCGACGGCCGGAGCCACGGCTGACGGTGGTCCATCATGGCCCGACCCAATTCTGTAGAGACACCTGCATTGGCCCGGACGTGCCGGGGACGTGCGGCGGATGCCGCGGCGGACCGCCGCGCAATGTGAATCCCGACCACTGATCGATATGCAATTCGACCGGTATTTGCACAGCGCTGCGATTGCGATTCAGTCTACACCCGCCCGAGACCTCGCGCGAGGGCAATAGACGGCTTCCGCTTCGCCCTGTAAACCTCCGGGCGCATTCGCAAACCTCCCCCCGGTGCCGGCCTCGCGGCCGTCACCAGGGGGCCCCCCTGGGTCGCCGTGACCAGGCCCCCCGGAGGAGTCTCACGTCCTGGTCGGTGCCCATGCCGGGCGGGCGACGAAACGGCGCCGGGCGCGTCCGCTGCGCCCGGCGCCGCCGACTCGCTACGACTTCCCTAGCGCAGCACCATCGTCCGGCTCTGCCGGCTGTCCGCCGTGGTCATCCGGGCGAAGTAGACTCCGGCACGCTGGGGACGCCCCGCGTCATCCAGCCCGT
>CAYONG010000159.1:0-15456 GCA_964405235.1 uncultured bacterium
AGCCCGAGACGGGCAAGCACCTCGCGCCAGGCGGCGAGCACCGCGGCCGTCTCGCCGTAGACGCGCCCCTCAAGAAGCCGGGGCTCGTGATCGACCTGGAACCGGGTGACGCCTTCCGCCGGGGGACCGACCATGACGGCCACAGTATCACCCCGAGCGCGGGTGGACTACCGGTGGTCGGGAATCCAACCCTGGGCATGCCACCGCGCCGTAAGGCCTGCGGGGGCTTGCCGAGGTCCGCCGCGGGCGCGGCGGACCCCCGCTGCTACATCTTGCGCCGGCTCCTGCGGTCGGCCACGTTCACCTTGCGCCGCCGACCGTGCTCGGGACCGCTCGCCGCGCCGCTGCCGGCGCGCGAAGGGGCCTGCGTTCCGGCCGCGGCATGACCGCCGCTGCGATGGACCGAGCCGTGCGAACCGCGCCCACCCCGAGTTCGAGCGGGCTCAACGGATTCGCTGTGCGCGATCTTCGTCGCATGGCCGTGGTAGTCGAAACCGGGCACGGTCTCGTGCGGAATGCGCCGCCCCAGGAATTTCTCGATCGCCCGGGCGTCCTTGTCCTCCTCGGGGCCTACCAGGGTGATGGCGTCGCCGGCCGCGTTCATCCGCCCGGTGCGACCGATGCGGTGGACGTAGTCCTCGGGCGTGCGCGGTACGTCGTAGTTGATAACGTGGGTGATGTCGTCCACGTCGATCCCGCGCGAGGCGATGTCGGTGGCGACCAGCACCTCGACCCGACCGCGCTTGAAGTCGGCCAGCGCCCGCTCCCGCTGGCCCTGGCTGCGATCGCCGTGGATTACCCCCACGCGGTGCCCACGGGCCTTGAGCTGGCGATAAAGCCGGTCGGCGCCGTGCTTGGTGCGGGTGAACACGAGCGCGCTCCGATCCTCGGAATGATCCAGGATCTCGTGCAGCAGGTCCACTTTGAGATGGCGCGGCACCGGGTAGAACGCCTGCTCGATCGACTCGGCCGGCCGCGAGGGCGGCGCCAGATCGATGCGCTGGGGATTGCGCAACGCGTCCTTGGCGACCCGGTTGAGTTCAGGCGGCATGGTCGCCGAGAACATGAGGGTCTGCCGTTTGGCCGGCAGGAGCTTGAGGATGCGCTGCAGGTCGGGTGCGAAGCCCATGTCCACCATGCGGTCCGCTTCGTCGAGCACCAGGATCTCGACCTCGTCGAGGCTCAGGCTGTGCCGCCCGTGCAGGTCGAGTAGCCGGCCCGGCGTGGCGACCAGAAGATCGACGCCTTCGTAGCGCAGCATGCGCTCCTGCGGACCGATCGGCACGCCGCCGTACACCGAGCCCACGCTGACTTCGGCATACTTCGAATACTGGTGTGCGTTCTCCTCGACCTGGGCGGCGAGTTCGCGCGTGGGGACCAGGATCAGCGCCCGCAGCGCGCGGTGACCCTCGAGCAGTCGCGCGAGGATCGGCAGCAGGAACGCGGCGGTCTTGCCGCTTCCGGTTTGGGCGGCGGCGACCAGGTCATGGCCGGGAAGGATCAGCGGGATCGCCCGTGCCTGGATGGGCGTGGGCGTGGTGTACCCGGCGGCGCGCACGCCCCGGGTGATGGGCTCGGGGAGCCCGAGGGCACTGAACGGCATCATATCTCCTGTACTGTGGGATGACGTGGATGAAGGGGTCGAGTGCGACGCGCGCGGACGCGGCTTGTCGGGCCGCTTGTCGTCGGATGCGTCGCGGGCCGATCGCCCCGGGCGGGCGCGATTGGACGCGTCCGCCGGACGGGCCGGCCTTCTCGAGGGTCGCGGACTCAACGCTTTGAGTCCTGCATGCGCTTGCCGAACTCGCTGTGCCGGCGCGCCAGTTTGCGCGCGGCCTCCGGGGTCGGCACCGCCGTCGGCATCTCGGTCACCAGCGATCCGAGGCAGAAGTCCGCCAGCGGGAGCAGCACGTTGAGGTTCCGGTCCATGTGGATGTGATGGATGCGATGATGGCGCTCGATGAACCGGAAATAGCGCGAGCGCGCGATGAAGGGGATGCTGGGCTTGTGCATGAGGTGGTGCAGACCCTCATAACCCACATAGTACAGCGACATGCCCACGGCGAAACCGGCGACCAGCGCCACGAAGGGGAACGACACACCCAAGGAGGCGAGCCCCCACGAGATCAACGCCCAGAAGCCGGTGTTGATCAGGACGAGCAGCGGGCCACCCCACCACTGGAAGGTGAGCGCTTCCTCCTGCTCCTCCTCGACGACTTGGAACGTGTCGTCGAACTTGCAGAGCTGATGGTGGACGAGGGTGTGGGAGGTGAAGCAACTCTCGGGGAGCCAGGGGCGGTGGAGCCAGTACCGGTGAAATGCCCATTCGAAGAAACTGCCGTGGACGGCGGAGATCAGGATTCCGGCCAAGATGGCGAGGACGATCAAGTGGCCTCTCGAGGACGTGTGGCGGGGGCGCGCGTCTCACGCAGGCCCCATGTCCGATCACGATGACCGGACCTTCGATCCGAGGGATGGGCCACTAGCAAAAACCGCCAGGAGCGCCCTGGCGGAGTCGGAACGCTGACAGCACATCCAAGAACAACCGAAGACACCGACACTATCGGCACTCCACGGCCGAAACACAAGTGGAATCTTGACGGTGGAATCTTAACGGGCGCAGCCAGCTTGAGTTGCGCCCATTCTACCCCCGGTGGAGCCTGGCCAATCGTGCCAGGCGGACGAGCTGGCGGAGCACCGTGCGCAGGAATGGCCCGCCCCAGAGCCCGACCGAGATGAGACCGCCGAAGAGCGAGACCGCGTCGATGCTCGCGCGCCCCTCCTTCTCCCAGTACACGTCCTTCAGATTCAACCACAGGGCGAACTCGTCGAGCGTCAGCGCCGCCCCGACCCCGTAGATGAGCGAAAACCAACGGCCGGCGGTGTGGGGCGTGCCCTTGCCGTCGGTCCCGGCCACCAGGATCCAGCCGTAACCGACCGCCAGCAGCAGCAAGATCCCCCACACGAGGTGGTGCACGTGGGTGTCGCCGTACCAGACCGCGAACACGGGCATCCAGTCCGCCCGGCCGCCGTAGGTGACGAGGCGCGCGATACCGAACGTGACGAAGAAGCCGAGCGAGGCCAGGAACAGCCGCTCGCGCCGGTGGTCGCGGAAGCTGTGCCGGTAGGCCGCGAGGAGCCGACGCGCGAGCCTCATGGCCCGGGGCGTTGAGTGGAGGCGCCGCGGTAGACGGACCGCGCGCGCGGGGGCGTCGTGCGTCTGGTCGGGGACATCCCTGGCCCTCGGGGGGGGAGCGTCGCGTGCGGTGGACGCCGGGTAACCTACCTCCGGTCCCGATCCGTGACCAGCGTCGAGTCGTCCGCCGTCGAGCCCGGCGCGGGCGGATCACGGCCGCCGGCATCGACCCCGCGATCCGCTCGCTCCGCATTGCGGACTCCCGTGCGGCTCGTCTACCCTTCGAGGCTCGCGCTTCCCACCGGGTCCCTCACGCCGCCAAGGAGCCTTCCATGCCGGTCACCGCCGCCGCCCGCACGAGCGTCGTCGAGCGCTTCCTGCGTTACGTCACCTACGACACCCAGGCCGCCGAGGGATCCTCGACCTATCCCAGCACGGCGAAGCAGCTGGTGCTGCTCGATCGGCTGGCCGAGGAGTTGCGCGCGATCGGGCTCGCCGACGTGGTACGCGACGCCAACGGCTACGTCATGGCGACCATCCCGGCGACCTCGAAGAAGACGAACGTGCCGGTCATCGGCTTCATCGCCCACGTCGACACCTCGCCCGAGGCAAGCGGCGCCGGCGTCAAACCGATTGTCCACCGCGATTGGCAGGGCGGGAACATCGTGCTCCCCGACGACCCGAGCGCCATCCTGCGTCTGGCCGACAATCCGGCCCTGCGCGAACAGATCGGCCACGACATCATTACCGCGTCGGGGACGACGCTGCTGGGCGCCGATAACAAGGCCGGCGTCGCCGAGATCGTGGCGGCGGCCGAGGTCCTGATCGCGCACCCGGAGATACCCCACGGCGCGATCCGCATCGCCTTCACACCGGACGAGGAGATCGGTCGCGGCACCGAGCACTTCGATGTCCAGGCGTTCGGGGCCGCCTGCGCCTACACCATGGACGCGGCAGGGCGCGGCCAGCTCGAAATGGAGACCTTCTCGGCGGACGCCCTGGTCGTCACCTTCCGCGGGTTCAACACCCATCCCGGACTGGCGAAGGGTCACATGATCAACTCGATCAAAGTGGCCGCCGACTTCATCCGCCGGCTGCCGGGAGACGCGCAGTCCCCCGAGACCACCGAAGGGCGCGAAGGGTTCTTCCACCCCTACATGATGAGCGCCTCGGTCGAGCAAACCTCGGTACGGCTCCTGATCCGCGACTTCGTCACTGCGGAGCTGGCCGTGAAGGAGGCGTTCCTCGAAACGCTGGCGCGCACGACGGTCGCGGCCTGGCCCGGCGCCTCGGTCTCGTTCAAGGTCGAAGAGTCGTACCGCAACATGAAGGAGGTCCTGGACCGCCACCCGCAGGTGGTCGAGCACGCGCGCGAGGCGATCCGCCGCGCCGGCCTCGAGCTGCGCGAGACGGCGATCCGCGGCGGCACCGACGGGTCCCGTCTGTGCTTCATGGGACTGCCGACGCCGAACATCTTCGCCGGCGAGAACAACTATCACTCCCGACTCGAGTGGGTCTCGGCCCAGGACATGGAGAAGGCGGTCGAGGTCATCGTGCACGTGTGCCGGGTCTGGGAGGAGCGCGCCTGACGGACGGCGAGCGCCCTGCGCCTGACCCCGGGCGCACGCCTGCCGGCATGACTCGGCTACGGTCGTGACGCTCCCCTCGAAGCCCCTGCTCCTCTACGACGGGGAATGCAGATTTTGCCGGGCGTGGATCGCGCGCTGGCGGCATGTCATCGGCGAGCGGATCGACTACGCCCCGTATCAGGAGGCGGCGGAACGGCTCCCCGAAATCCCGCGGGAGGAGTTCGCCCGGGCGGTGCATCTGGTCGAGCCCGGCGGCCGCCACTCGCGTGGGGCCGAGGCGGTGTTCCGATCGCTCGCCTACGCCCCCGGCCATGGCTGGGCGCTGTGGCTCTATCGCTTCCTCCCCGGCGCCGCCCCCCTCAGCGAAGCGTGCTACGCGTGGGTCGCGCGCCACCGCCCGCTCTGGGATCGGTTCACCCTGGCGATTTGGGGCCCCCATCTCGTCCCGCCTGGCGAGAGGCGCACCGCCTGGGTCTTCCTGCGCGTGCTGGGGGTCGTCTTCCTCATCGCGTTCCTCTCGCTCTGGACGCAGGTCATCGGCCTGGTCGGCCGCGAGGGGATCCTGCCCGCGCAGGAGGCGCTCCAGTCCGTGCGCGAGCACGAGGGCCCGATCCGCTACTGGCTGGTCCCGACGCTGGCGTGGGTGAACGCGAGCGACGGGGCACTCCACGCGATGTGCGCGACCGGCACTGCACTCTCCCTCCTGCTCGTCCTCGGCATCGCGCCGGCGGCGAGCGTGTTCGGTTGCTGGGCGCTCTACCTGTCGCTGGCAACGATCGCGCGCGAGTTCTGCGCGTTTCAGTGGGACGCGCTGCTGCTCGAGACCGGGCTCCTCGCTATCTTCCTCGCCCCCCTCAGGTGGTGGTCGCGCCCCGGGAGCGACCCGCCCCCTTCGCGCCTGGCTCTGTGGGCGCTGCGCGCGCTGCTGTTCCGCCTCGTCTTCTCCTCGGCGGTGGTCAAGCTGGCGAGCGGAGACCCCACGTGGCGCAATCTCACCGCGCTCCAGTTCCACTACGAGACCCAGTGCCTCCCGGCGTGGACGGCGTGGTACATGGATCAACTCCCGGCCTGGTTTCAGCGTCTCTCGGCCGCGGTGATGTTCGCGATCGAGGGCCTCGCCCCTTTTCTCATCGTCGCCCCGCGCCGCATCCGCTTCGCCGCCGCCGGCGCGATCGTCGTGCTCCAGACCCTGATCGCCGCCACCGGGAACTACGGATTCTTCAACCTGCTCACCATCGCGCTGTGCCTGCTGCTGCTCGATGACGGCGTCTGGCCATGGCGCTGGCGCGCCGGGCGCCAGGACGAGGCCGTCGTGTCCCTTTCCGGACGCTGGCCGGGCTGGGTGGTGCGCCCTGTGCTCGCAGCGCTCCTGCTCGTGAGCCTGGTGCCAATGCTCGAAGCGCTCCGCCGGCCGCCCGGATGGATGGGGCCGTTGCCCTCCCTTTATCGCCTCATCGCGCCGCTGCGGGCGGTGAACCACTACGGCCTGTTTTCGGTGATGACCACGCGGCGGCCGGAGATCGTCCTCGATGGCAGCGCGGATGGGAGCACGTGGCGCGAGATCGCGTTTCGATGGAAGCCCGGGGACCTCCGGCGGCGGCCCGGCTTCGTTGTGCCGCATCAGCCCCGCCTCGATTGGCAGATGTGGTTCGCCGCGCTCAGCGACTACCGGAGCGAGGAATGGTTTCTCGCCTTCTGCGAGCGGATCCTCACCGGCTCGCATCCGGTGATGGACCTGATGGCCGAAAGCCCGTTCGCCGGGACGCCGCCACAATATCTGAGGGCGCGGGTGTATGAATATCATTTCACCGACACCGCAACGAGACGCGCAACCGGCACGTGGTGGCGCCGGGAGCCCATGGGGCTCTACTGCCCGGTGATGACGCTGGTGGAGGGACGGCTGAGCCGGGCGCCGCCCTAGGCTTGGCGTGCTGTAGCGCGGCGCGACCGGCCGCACCCGCCCGAACATGCGCGCGTCGGCGCCCGGCGCCGGATCACGGCTGTCACGGCGCTGAATCCCGTGGCCCATCGAGCCGAAAACCAGTCCATGCGCCAACCCAACCCGATCTGCCGTCTCGCCGCCCTCGCTCTGGCCGCCCTCCTGCTGACGGGGCTTGCCGGCTGCGGCTCCAAGGTGGCGCCCACCGCGCCCGCGCCGGCCCCCGCGCGCACCTACCGCATGGGCTTCTCGGCCATCCCGCCGCGCGCCGACTTCAACGTGCTGCTGGCGGCTCTCGAGATGTGGAGGGGCCGCTCCGATGCCGCCATCATGCACGTCGATCCGCCGTGGGACACGCTGCTCGCCGGCTATCCCGCCGACTCGGCGGTGATCAAGACGCACCTCGGCCTGGCCGAGTACTTCAAGGGGAGCGGGCGCACGCTGGTGGTCATGATCGACGCCACCGACGGCCTGAACCGCGCGAGCGACCACCCGGCGCTGGTGGCGAGAGGGCGCAGCCTCACCGAGCCGGCGGTGCAGCAGGTCTATCGCGCCTACGCGGTGGCGATGGACACGCTGCTTCGCCCCGCATACCTGGGGCTCGCGCCGGAGACCAACCTGATCCGTGCCGCGGCGCCCGCGCCCCTTTACGCCGCAGTCCGGCAGGTGGCGAACGACGCGGCCGCCGACGTGCGCGCGGTGGACCCGACGGTCAAACTCTACGCCAGCGTCCAGGTGGAGACCGCGTGGGGTCGGCTCACCGGCGGCCCGTACGAAGGGGTTGCGACCGATCTCGCCGACTTCCCGTTCATGCAGTCGCTCGGGCTCTCTTCTTACCCCTACCTCGGGGGTTTCGCCGAGCCCGAGGACGTGCCGCTCGATTACTACTCGCGGCTCGCGCAGGGCAGCGGGCTCGCGCCGATGGTGGTCGAAGGCGGCTGGACCTCGGCCTCGGTGGGCAGTGTGACCTCGACCCCGCCGAAGCAGGCCCGCTGGATCAGCCGCCAGATAAAGCTGCTGGACGAGGCCCGGGCGCTGTTCGTCTTCCAGCTCACCTTCACCGACCTCGACCTCGCGGGCGTCCCGCTGCCGCCCGGATCGATCCTGCCTCTGTTCGCGGCGCTCGGGCTGGTGGACATCAACCTTGCGGCCAAGCCCGCATTGGCGCCGTGGGATGCCGCCTTCGCCCGACCGCGCAACTGAGGCCCGTGCCGGCCCCCCCTTGCGGGCGCGGCCCGGGCCGACCGGGAATCAATCCTTCGCTCCCCCTGGCCGATAACCTCCTGTATCCATAGGGAGGGCTCGAACATGATCCGCAGACTCGCGCCGGCGCTGCTGGCGCTCTCGCTGGCCGCCGGCTGCGCCGGCCCGGCCAAGCTCGCAGAGCGGAGCGAGGATAAGCTCGCCGGCGGCGACCACTGGCAGGCCTGGACGCTCGCCACGCGAGCCCTCGACAAGGCGCCCGCGAACGCGCGGGCCCGCCTCGCCGCGGCAGCCGCCGCCGCCTCGATCTCCCATGACTGGCAGCGGCGCATCCGCGCCGTCGCCGAGGCGGACAGCATGGCCGCCGCCGAGCAGGCGCTGGAGTTCTCGTCGTTCCGTACCGGCGCCGCCACATACACGACCGTCCCGGTGGACGCCGCGTGGGCGGGCGATGAGCGGACACTGCGCCTTGCGGCCGCGCGGGTGCATTACCAGCGTGGTGCCGCCGCGATGGCGGCGAAGCGGCCCAAGCGGGCGTGGCTGCACTTCACCGACACCGGGCGCTTCGTGCCCGGGTACCGCGATGTCACGGCCCGCGCCGAGCGGGCCTACGAGAAGGCGCTCACGCGGATCGCGTTCGTGCCCTTCACCGCCGCGGCGGGCCAGGCCTCGCTGGGGCGCGAGGTCGCGGCCGGATGGCGCGACGAACTGGCCCGCCGCATGGCGCCGCCCGAAGCGCACTTCACGCGCATCCTCGGCAACCAGGCCGTCGAGCACACGATGACCGTGTCCCAGCTCGGCCGCACGTCGCGGCAGGAGGCGTTGCGACTCGGGCGCGAGGCCGGCGCCGACCGCATCCTCTGGGGCTCGATCGGCGGTGTGAACGCCGAGACCCGGCTGCAGCTGTTCAAGGACACCGTCGCGCGCCGTGTGGTCGAAAAGGGCGGGGACGGACGCGAGGTGGTGCGCTGGGTCGACATGCCGATCGAGGTGGTGGCCCGCGTGCGCACCGTGACGGTCGATGTCGAGTACGAACTGATCGCGACGCGTGGCGGCGCCACCGTCGCCCGCCAGCGCACCGAACGCGCGACCAGCGCCCGGGTGGTGTGGACGTCGTTCTCGCCCGAGGGCGACCTCGCCGCCTTCCGTCTGGTCGCCGACCCCGTGCGCGCCGCCGACCCCGGGCGCGTAAAGGATGTCGAGTCCCGCTGGCACTCGGTGTGTGGAGAGAAGACCACGCTGCGACAGGTGCTCGAGGCCCGTCGCTCGACGCGCAGCGCCGCGCGCTACGATCGAAACGTGCTACCGCGCTTCATTGCCGGCGCGGCGTTCGTGTTCCTCGAGGACCTGCCGCCCCCCGAAGACCTCGCCTATGCCGCCCTCGCGGGTGGGTGGCAGCCGCTGCGGGACGATCTGCTGCGTCTCGATCCGATCGACGATGTGGACCTGGGCGTGGCCACCGTCGAGGACGGCGGGCGCTGAGGCGGCCGGCGCCATGCGTCGCTCGACGGCTCGGCTTTCGCTGGACGCCGGCTGCTCAGGGTGCATACTGGGCTCCAGGTTCGCTCGCGAACCGGATTCTGCGTGCTGCACCGGGGGCAGCGGAGACGATGGCCGCGGCCGGCCCTCGAACTGGGCTCACTGATTCCCACGAGGTGCCGAAAAGATGACGACCGTCCCGCCGCCCATCCCCCTGTCCCCCGCATCCCCCGAGACCGACCCCTTCGAGGTCAGGATCCTTGCCCTGCGGGCCGAGCTGTTCCACACGCTGACCCCCGGGATCATGCACCATCTGGCGAATGCCGGGCAGGGACTGATTGCGGCGGAAAGCTCCCCCCACGCCCTCGAGTAGGTGGCCGCGCGCCTCGCGAAGGCAAGGCGGATCATCGGTACGCTGGTCGGCGATCTGGCGGTGGGAGATCCAACCGGCTCAGGCGATCCCTGCGCGTCGGTCGACGAGGTCCTGGCCGAGGTCGAGGCGTGGCAGACCTGCCAGATCACCCTGCCCCGGGTGAGCGTGGTCTTCGAACCGCACGCAGCGCTCCCCACGGCCTGCATCCGTGCGGACCACCTTCGCGACGCGCTGGCCGCGATCGTCACGAACGCCAAGGAGGCGATGGTGGGATCTCCCCGGGGCGAGGATCACGTCTCGGCCGAGGCGAGCGCCGGGTGGATCACCATCACGGTGGTGGACGAGGGCCCCGGCGTCGACCTGACGATCCTGGCCCGGCTCTTCGAGCCGTATAACTCGACCAAGAAGGGCGGGAGCCACCTGGGCCTAGGCCTCTGCGTGGGCGCGCGAAATCCTCACGCGCGCCGGCGGGGAGCTGGGCATCACGGCGTCGCAGGAGCAGCCCCACACGTGCATCCGGATGCGGATCCCGATCCGCCCGCCGGCGTCGGACCGGAGTTCGCGCCATCGGACTCCCGCGGCACGGCACGGCCTGCCCGGACCGACACCTCCGGCCAGTCCGGCAGGATGAGAGCTGCCGCCTGACGTCCGGCACACCCGGCTCAGGAGCGGGACAGCTCACGCGCTCCGGTCGGAGCTCTGGTCGGGACTGCCCTGGGGGCCTTGATCCCGATCGCCGGCGCCGTCGAACGCGGGTGGAGCGGCGGCGGCGGCGAACAGTCTCTGGAGCAGGGCCCCGCCATCCTCGACCGCCCGGCGCAGCACCGCGTGGCTGATGCTCACGTCGATGGCCGCCCCCTGCGCCGCCTCGCGCAGGTCCGCGCGCGCGCGCACGAACTCGGCTGGGAGCGGGAACGGGGCGGGCGCGGACTTCCAAGCCGCTGGACAGGAAGGGTTTGGCGTGTGGCGGTGCACCCGGGCGGAAACCGAACGGCGGGCCTGCCTGCGGGGCCGATTCCCACATCTCCCGGCAGAGAGTCCCGAGCGGACCGGCCGGCATTGCCGGGGTCGCGCGGTGGCGAGCCGTCGGGTGCTCCAGACCGGTCGCGGGGCTTGAAGGGCGGGCCTAGGCGTCCGCGGCGGGAGGGGTGTTGAGCTTGTTGCGAAGCGTGCGCTCGCTGATCCCGAGCAGATCGGCGGCCTTCGCGCGGTGGCCTCCGGTCGCAAGCAGGGCACGCTGTATGGCGAGCCGCTCCAGCTCGGCCAGGTCGAGGGCCAACTCCGGTCGCGCGGCGAGGACCGCGGCGGTCGGTGGCCCGCCTCCACCGGCGTAATGCGCCGCGACCCGGTCGTGTGAGTTGTCGAAGGATCCAGGCGTGAGACTCCCGCTGCGGTCCAGGATCACCGCGCGTTCGACCACGTTGGCCAGCTCGCGGATGTTGCCCGGCCAGGAGCGATGCTTCAGCCCCTCGATGGCCTCGGCCTGCACGCGCGGGGCCCGGATCCCGAGCCGGGCGGCGGCCGCGGCCGCAAAGTGCTCCACCAGCATCGGCAGGTCCTCGAGCCGCTCGCGCAGGGGCGGCGTGCGGATGGGGACCACGTGCAGCCGGTAGAACAGATCCTCGCGGAAGCGCCCCGCTTCCACCTCCGCACGCAGGTCCCGGTTGGTGGTGGCGATGATCCGGGTGTCCACCCGGATCGGCTGCTCCCCCCCGACCCGCTCGATCTCCTGCTCCTGGATCGCGCGCAGGAGCTTGGGCTGGAGATCGAGCCGCATCTCCGAGATCTCATCGAGCAGCAGCGTGCCGCGGTGCGCCCGCTCGAAGGCTCCAAGGCTGCGCGCGGTCGCCCCGGTGAAGGCCCCTCGCTCGTGCCCGAACAGCGCGCTCTCGACCAGTCCCTCCGGGAGGGCCGCGCAATTGACGGTCACGAATAGTTGATCGCGGCAGGGACTCTGATCGTGTACCGCCCGCGCGATCAGCTCCTTGCCGGTCCCGGATTCTCCCTGGATGAGCACGGTGGCCCGGGTGGGCGCGACGGCCGCGACCGTTTCCATCGCGGCGCGCAGGGCGCGACTCTCGCCGACGATCACCCGCTCCCCGCGGAGCGAGCGAATCTCGCGCCGGAAGTCCTCGTTCTCCCGACGCAGACGGGTCACCTCGAGCGCATTGGTCACGGCGATCCGGAGCGCCTCGGCGCGCAGCGGCTTGGTGAGTTAGTCGACGGCGCCGTGGCGGATGGTCAGGACCGCCTGCTCGATGCTGGCGAAGCCGGTCATGACGATGACCGGGATGTCGTGGCCCCGCTGGCGGAGCTGGTCGAGCAGGTCGAGACCGGTCGCCTCGGGAATGCGGTAGTCGGAGATGATGAGGTCCGGGATCTCCGCGGCGACCGCCGCCATCCCCTCATGGACGCTTCCAGCCACCACCGGACGGTGGCCGAGGCGGGTCAGAGCTTCCTCGAGGGAGGCGCCGACCTCGGGCTCGTCGTCGATGCAGAGAATGGTGGACATGCGTCCACCCTGGCGGATGCCCACTCTGCGGGACGGAAGGGCACCCCATCCGTATCACGAACCCGTCACACCGGCAAAGCGCCGAGCGCGATCTACGCGGCGTCCGGGGGGCCTCGCCTCGGAGGATCGGTCGGTCGGAACCTCACGCCGCCTTCGGTGCCGCCACCTTCGCGATCACCATCCCCGCGAGCGTCCAGCCGATGAGGATATCGGCCATGGTCACGACCACGTATTTCCTCGGGTGGTGCCACCAGATCCAGTTGGGCGCCACGGCGATCATGCCGACCGCCATCGCCACGGTGACGATGAACATGACGCGCCCTGCCCAGCTCATGCCCCCGGTCTTCATCACCAACATGGTAACGAGCAGCGCGGCGAGCATGTCGAACAGCAGCGAGGCGCCCATCTGGCGGCCCATGTCTTCGCGCACCCGGCGCCAGACCACGCCGTAGAGGTACGGGCCTTCGGCCAACTTCTGCTCCATCGCCGCATCGGCGGACTGCTTATCGGCCCCCGACATGCGCTCGTAGCCGGGCGGCTTGCCCGGGAGCATGTACATCCCGCCGGTCGGCGCATTGTCGAGCACCACCTGCGCCACGGCGGCTTCGTCGGTGAACGACTTCATCGACGTCTCGTGCCAGGGCAGCGCCATCCACGAGACCGCGCTCCAGACGAACGCCACCAGTCCCCCCAGCACCGCACCCAGCGCCAGCGATCGGATCATGGCCTCACCTCCTGGTTGGTCGTGAAGCGTACCCCGGCCCCGACTAGGGGCCGGTGCCATCACCGGCTCAGCATCACCATCTGACGCGTTCCAGCGAAGCGGCCGGAGGTGCGCCGGTAGAAGTAGACGCCGGGCGCCATCCGGCGGCCGTCCGCGTCGGTGCCGTCCCAGCGCAGCGCGTGCGGGCCGGCCTCGAGCCAGCCGCTCGCCAGGCGCTTGACCAGGCGGCCGCTCAGGTCGAACACCGACAGGTCACCCGCCGCGCCGCGCTCGAGCGAGAAGCCGATAGTGGTCGCGGGACCGAACGGCTCGGGATGGTTGTCGCCGAGGCGGGCCGCCACCGGGCCGGGCTCCTCGACCGCGGTCACCCGCGGCAGCCAGCCGATGTCCTCGAACAACTGGCGCGCCAGGTCCACGTCTTCGTGGAGCGAAGTGTTGAGCGAGGGCTCCATGAGGAGGTTCGGGTAGGCCTGGACGTCCCAGTGCGAGAGCGACGATCCGCCCGCGAGCGTGTTAGGCGCGTAGAGCATGGGGCGGCCGGAGTAGTCGCCGCCCGAGAGCTTGCCCGGGTCGATGGTCAGCGTCACGTTGGCCCCGGCGCCCAGCTCGGCGCGGATGGCATTGCCGTCGGTCTGCCGCACCGCGCCGACAGTGAGCGTGAGGGTGGGATCGGTGCCGCGCAGCGTCGGCGGCGTGCTCGACGCCACGCTGTCGACGTACAGGATGCCGTGGGCGCCCGCCGCCTGCACGTTCTGAGCCTTGACCAGGTCGGTGCAGGCGCTCGAGCGGTCCACCAGCGCGATGTTGCCGGCGACAGCACCCGCGTTGATGAGCGCGGAGCACGCATCGCTGATGGTGCCGGCGCCGTCATCTGCCTGCACCACGGCGCGCGTGAGGCCCGGGGTGGCGAGCTCCGCGCCGTAGCTCGCGCGTCCCATCGCCATCGGGCCAGCGATCGCGGGCGGGGCGTTCACGGCCAGGTGCGCGCGAGGGCCGAGCACCATCGGGGCCTTGAATGTGACGGCCGGCCCGTCCCAGACCAGGTTTCCGTTGTTGATCGCGGAGGCGGCGCGCTCGCCGTCGGTCATCTCGTCCCAGTGTTTGGCGGTCGTGAGATCGAACATGAAGCGCTCGTAGACATCGGGGCTGCCGAAGAACTCGGTGCCGTCGCTCCCGTTGACCAGGGTAAGGAATCCCAGGCCGTGCCCGATCTCGTGCAGCACCACCGGCACCAGCTCGATGTCGGTCCCTTCGAGGCCGTCGTAGCCGTAGTACCAGCTCCGCGACCCCAGGCAGGTCGGGTTGTCCACGTCCGAGTTGAACGTGATGCCGATGTCGTTGGCGGCGGGCGCGAGGTCCACGGCCGACATGGCGTTGGCCAGCGCCACCGCGTACCAGGTGTTCGCGAGCTCGGCGCCGGCGAAGTCGATGAACACGTTGTTCGGCCCCGCGCTGCCCAGCACCGCGCTGGTCGCGGTGCAGAACTGCGGGTCGAAGTTGGCCTCCACCGTGATGACGATGGGACTGGTCAGGAGGCCCCCCCAGATGTCGGCGGCGTGCTGGAACACGTTGAGCCGTTGGGCGCCGAGCGTGCCCCCGGAGTTGCCGCCGACCGGCGCGCGCGGGCTGGGATCGTTAAACCCCTCCCCGGCGGCGTCGAGGTTGATGACAGTGACCGTGGCGGCGGGTGCGTTCCCCGGGGCCACGAGAACGAGCGCGAGCGCCAGCAGCGCGGGCGCGAGAGCGTGGCGGCGCGGCAGGCGGGCCATGGGCTACTCCTCCCTCGGGCCGAACGCCGCGCGCGGCGCCGGCGCGGCAGGCGCGAGGGACGCTGCGGCGCGTGCCAGCGCGAGGGCGGCGGCCTGGTCGTCCGCGCATGCCATCCACAGCGTCCCGTCGGCGGCGATGGTCACCACGCTGTAGGAGCGGAAGCGCCCCTGGAGATCCACCCGGCGCGATCCGCCGGGGAGCATCTGCAGCTCGAGCCCGTCGGTCGAGCGCGCGAGACTCGGGTCGCCATCGGCGGGGAGCGCCCCGTCGGCCCCGGCGATCGGCGGCGCGGTTTCGCCCGTGGGCGGGTCCACCTCGACCAGCAGACCGGCGCGGCCCGCAGGTCGCGTGGGGGACGGCGCCGCCGCCCCGCCTGAGTGGGCAGGGCGGGCGGTCGCGGGCGCGAGGAGACAGGCGACCGCCGCCAGCCGTGCCACCCATCGACCGCCGATCGCTGCGATGCGTGTCATGTCGTCACCCCCCGAGGATGTGGGCCATGCCGCGGGTGAATTCCCGCCAAAGGATACGACACGGCTCCGTTTCCGGCATCCGCCGAATCGCCGGACAGGCCCAAGGCGTCGCCTGCTTCGGCAGACGACCCGAAGCTCAGCCGAACAGTGCCGAAGCAGGCGCAGCCATTTACTCCCCGCGCAGCACGGTCCGGATCGCGGTCACGGCCAGCGCGCCGTGGCCGAGCGCGACCGCGATCCCGGCCAGCGGCGGGCGCGCGA
>CAYONG010000160.1:0-1886 GCA_964405235.1 uncultured bacterium
ATCAATCGACGATTCATGATTGCCTCCGTTTCATACGCGCTGCTCGACCCAGCCCTTTACTGATGCCAGCGCCGAGGGCAGCTTCGCGGGTTCCGTGCCGCCGGCCTGCGCCATGTCCGGGCGCCCGCCGCCCTTGCCGCCGACCTGCTGCGCGACGAAATTCACGAGGTCCCCCGCCTTCACCCTGGAGGTGAGGTCGGCGGTGACACCGGCGATGAGCGACACCTTGCCGTCCACCACCGCGCCGAGCACGATGGCGGCGCTTTTCAGTTTGTCCTTCAGCTTGTCCATCGTCTCGCGCAATGCCCTGACGTCGGCGCCGTCGAGCGAGGCGGCGAGCACTTTGACGCCCTTGACTTCCACCGCCTGGTCCGCGAGATCCTCTCCCTGGCTCGATGCCATCTTGGACTTGAGGCGCGCAAGCTCCTTCTCGAGTGACTTTTTCTCCTCGAGAAGGCTGTTCACCGCCTTTTCAACCAACCCGCCCCCGGGCTGGGCCCGAAGGTGCCTGGCGACCTCGTAGAACTCCTGCAGCTGGTCATTCATCATCGCAAGCGCATTCCCGCCAGTTGTTGCTTCCACGCGGCGTATGCCTGCAGCCACCCCGCCCTCCGCATAGAGCTTGAACACGCCGATGTCGCCGGTGCGCTCGACGTGCGTGCCGCCGCAGAATTCGCGCGAGGAGCCGATGTCGAGGACGCGCACCTCGTCGCCGTACTTCTCGCCAAACAGCATCACGGCGCCCGATTTCTTCGCCTCGTCGATCGACATGACCTGCGCCCGCGTCGGCGAGTTGTGCAGGATCTCTGCGTTGACCAGCTGCTCGACGCGGCGCAGCTCGTCGTCGCTCACCGATTTGTCGTGCGCGAAATCGAAACGCGTCTTGTCGGCGTCGACCAGCGATCCCTTCTGCTGCACGTGCTGGCCCAGCACTTCGCGCAGCGCCTTGTGCATCAGGTGCGTGACCGAGTGGTTGCGCATGGTGCGCTTGCGCCGCTCTACCTCCACTCGAGCCTCGACCCGGTCGCCGACCTTGAGCATCCCGGTCTTCAGCGCGCCGTGGTGCCCGAACACCTCGGCCTGGATTTTCTGCGTATCCGCGACTTCGAAAGTGCCGCCGGCGCCGACCAGCTCGCCGCAGTCGCGGACCTGGCCGCCGGACTCGGCGTAGAACGGCGTCTGGTCGAGGACGACCACGCCGGACTCGCCTGTGCGCAGCTGCTCGATGGGCGCACCCTCGCGGTACAGCGCAACCACCTCGGCCGTCAATTTCAGCGTTTCGTAACCGCGGAACTCGGTCTTGCGGCCCGAGTAGTCGAGTCCCGCCGTAGAGCTGAACCTGCTCGCCGCGCGCGCGCGCTCCCGCTGCTGGCCCATCGCGGCTTCGAATCCCGCGAGGTCCAGGCTCACGCCGCGCTCGCGGCAGATGTCGGCGGTCAGGTCCACCGGGAAACCAAAGGTGTCGTACAGCTTGAAGATCGTCTCGCCGTCGAGCAGCTTCTCGCCCGAGGCGAGTGCCGACTCGAGCACGCCCATGCCATGCTCCAGCGTCTCGGCAAAACGCTCCTCTTCCTGCTTCAGGACCCCGGCCACGCGCTTCGCGGCATTCCTCAGTTCCGGGTAGGCATCGCCCATCGCCTTGTCGAGGTCCTCAACCAGGCGATGGAAGAACGGCTGCTTCTGGCCGAGCTTGTAGCCATGGCGGATGGCGCGGCGCACGATCCGGCGCAGTACGTAGCCGCGCCCTTCGTTGCCGGGAATGACGCCGTCGACGATCAGGAACGCGCAGGCGCGGATGTGGTCCGCGATCACGTTGAGCGACGGGTTCTTCAGATCCTTCTGCTTCGTCTCCCGCGCCGCGGCCCTGATCAGATCCTGGAACAGGT
>CAYONG010000161.1:0-3369 GCA_964405235.1 uncultured bacterium
GGCGTGCACGAGCATCGTCGGGCCCCTCGCCAGGGCGCTGCGAAACTAGCGTCACTCCGCAGCGCCTCCCCAAAACGGGCTCCGGCGCGTTCCCGCAACTATTTGGCCATAGTCCGGGGCGACGACTTCCGAAACGGCTGCGTGAAAGGTCGCGCGCTTGCCTGCCTTTCCGCCTGCTGCTAGGATGCCGTGCCTTTTCATCTGTCGGGGTCTCCCCCGGCGCTTCAGGAGGTCGTTCATTGGCTCAGCGATGTGGGATCTGCGGCAAGGCGAAGCTGTTCGGTAACAACGTCAGCCACGCCAACAATATTACCAAGCGGGTCTGGCACCCCAACCTCCAGCGCGTGCGCGCACAGGTGGATGGGCAGCCGAAGAATATCAACGTGTGCACCAAATGTCTCAAGGCGGGCAAGGTGCTCAAGGCGGCCCGAGGTCGCCGCCGGCCGCCAGTCACCGCCTGAGGTTAGCGTCGGCGCGCCCCCGGCGAGCAAGTAGGCGAGTGGTCGATGGGTGAATCGATGGTAGAAAACGTCTCGATGCGGTCGCGGGTCATCTCGCGGCCGCGTTCGCGTTTCCGGGCAAGGGGCCGAACTCGGGCTACGCCGCGCCCCGCGCTTGGGTGACCAGCAGATCCCGCCATGCCAGCTGCTGGCGGGGCAGCGCGTTGAGCGGGTCCAGCTCGAGGGCACGAGCGAACTCCGCGTCGGCCTCCCGGGCGCGCGACTGCGCCAGCAGCGCCCAGCCCAGGTCGGCCCGCGCGGCCGCGTAATTGGGGTTGAGGAGCAGTGCCGCGCGCAGTACCAGCTCGGCGCCGCCCGGGTCCCCGCGCAGCAGCCGCGTGCGGCCCAGCAGGGCGTGAACGTCCGCCCAGTCGGGGTGCCGGCTCGACAGCTCGACCAGCATCGTCTCCGCCACCTCGGGCTTCCCGAGCGCAAGTTCCAGCCCGGCCAGCTCGAGCGCGGCGGCGGCGTAACCTGGGGCGATCACCAGCGCCGCGCGATAGCTTGCGCAGGCGCCCTGCTGGTCGCCGCGCAGGCGCAGGGTGCGAGCCAGCGCCAGATGCAGGTCGGGAAAGTCGGGCTGGACGGCGATCGCGCGCACCAAATCGTGTTCGGCGTCGGCGGTCTCGCCCATCGCGAGCAGGGGCAGCGCCGATTCGAGCGCCCCTTGCGGCAGCTCGCGATCGCGCGTCAGGCCGCGGCTCAGCGACTGGAGCGCCTCATCGTGCCGCCCGAGCGCGTGGTAGATGAGCCCCAGCAGGCGCCGGGCGCGGGCGAATCCGCGGTGGAGCGAGACCGCCCGCTCGAGGGCCAGGGCAGCACCCGGGAGGTCGCCGGCGCGAAAGCGCGCCAGCCCGAGCCAGAAGTGGAGATCCGGGTAGTCGGGATGGTCGGCGAGCAGCGCCTCCGCTTGCATGACCGCTGCGCGCGGCTTCCCCTGTTCGAGGTGGGCGCGCGCGGCGAGCAGGCGGGCCTCCATGTAGCGCGGGTTGATGGTCAGCGCCACGTTTAGCTGTTCGAGCGAATCGTCCACGCGGCCGGCCTCGAGCAGCAGGGAGGCCAGCCGGCAGCGCAGGTCAGCGTACGAGGGACGCTCGCTGACCGCCCGCTCGAGGGCGACGATCGCGCCTGCTAGATCGCCGGCCTGATGACGCTCGAGCGCCTCGTGAACACGATCGGTGCCACCCGTGGGCGCATCGCGCAGCAGCTTGGGCACGAGCATCTGCCAGTCCGCGACCCCCCACTCCGCCGCCCGCGCCGCGGTGAGCCCGGCGGGCAGGTCGAATCCCAGCTCGAGCGCCCGCTCGAGCGAGACGGCCGAGAGGAGACCCTGGCCTCTCTGCCCCAGGCAGACGGCCAGGAGCAGGTGGGCTTCGATGTAGCGCGGATGGTCGGCGAGCGCCCGTTCGAGGTCCGCCACCGCCTCGTCCAGCCGCCCCGAGCGCTCGTAGATGCGGGCGCGTAGGTAGCGCAGGGCGGGGAAGCCCGCTTTCTCGGCGAGCGCGCGCGAGAACTCCTGCTCGGCGCGCGGGTAGTCTCCGGCATGGAAGCAGGCGAGCCCCAGATTGGCGCGCGCCTGGGCCGCGTGCACCGAGGCGAGGCTGAAGTCGGGGTTGGAGCGATCCCGCACTTCGCCCAGCACGGCCTCGAAGCACTCCGCCGCGGCTTCGAACTCGCCGCGGGTGAAGTGCAGGATGCCCTGGTTGTAGCGGGGGTGATGCCCCCACTTGGCGAGGCCCGACAGGAACGCCACGCTCACGGCCCTCCGATGGCCTGAAGTCTGTGAGGCGCAGATCGTCCTCAGTCCATCTGCTTCCTCAGGAACGTCGGAACCTCGAGTGAGTCGCTGCGCGGATTGTTCCGGCCCCATCCGGAGCGCCGGCCGTTTCCCGCCTCGTCGCGCTTCCACGGCTGCGGATGGACGAGCTCCTCCACCGCCTCGGTGACCGCCGCGCGCGTTTTGTCCACCAGCTTGAGACGCGGTTCCGCGTGTCCGAAACCGGTGGCGATCACGGTGATGACGATCTCGCCGTCGAGGTTGGGATCGATCACCGACCCGAAGATGACGTTCGCTTCCTCCCCCGCGGCGCCCACCACCACGCTCGCGGCCTCGTTGACCTCGTGTAGCGTCAGGTCACGGCCGCCGGTGATGTTGACCAGCACGCCTTCGGCGCCGGTGATCGAGACGTCCTCGAGCAGTGGGCTCGACACCGCCGCCTGCGCCGCCTCGACCGCCCGGTTGGGGCCGGTCGCGCGACCGGTGCCCATCAGGGCGTTGCCGCGGTTCGACATCACCGCCTTGACGTCGGCGAAGTCGAGGTTGACCAGCCCCGGCACCGTCACCAGGTCCGAGATACCCTTGGTCGCCTTCAGGAGCACCTCATCGCAGACGCTGAACGCGTCGGTGAGCGTGGTGCCCTTGTCGACCACCGCCAGCAGGCGCTCGTTGGGGATGACGATCAGCGTGTCGACCTCGGCACGCAGCTCGCTCAGGCCCTCTTCGGCCTGCCGCATGCGCCGCCGGCCCTCGAACGCGAACGGCTTGGTGACCACCGCCACGGTGAGCGCCCCGCTCTGCTTGGCCAGACGCGCCACCACCGGGGCCGAGCCGGTGCCGGTGCCGCCGCCCATCCCGGCGGTGATGAACACCATGTCGCTGTCGGTGAGCGCATCGACGATGACCTGCTCGTCCTCTTCGGCGGCGCGCCGTCCCTGCGAGGGATCGCCTCCCGAGCCCAGGCCGCGCGTGGATTGGACGCCGATCTGGAGCCGGGTGGGCGCCAGCGACTGGTTGAGCGCCTGAATGTCGGTATTGGCGCTGATGAACTCCACGCCGCGCAGCCCCGCGCCGATCATGCGGTTGACGGCA
>CAYONG010000162.1:0-5519 GCA_964405235.1 uncultured bacterium
CCCGCACACGACCGTGGTCGCGACTGCCGCTGCGAAAGCCATCGTTCTCATGCCAGCCTCCTTCGAGGCCGGGCTGCCATGAGCCGTCGTCGAGCGCGAACGCCACGAGCGCGTTGTCGGCGCCAGCGCCGTTGGCAATGACGATGAACTGACGGCCGGCCCGCGTGGGATACTAGCTCCCAGTCCTCGGGCACGGCGTGTCGCGCACGAACTTCAGGATGGCGGGGCCGGCCGTCTTGTCGGCGCGGCTCAGCTCCAGGATGATGCGCGTGTGGCTCGAGCCCTTCACCGTGACCAGGCTGGAGGCGATGCCCGTCGCCACGAGCTTCTCGTGGAAGAGCGACGACTGGCGTCGGAGCGACGGGGATTCGCCGCTGGCGGAGACGATGTCGCGTGGCACCAACGATCCGGAGCGCGACCTCATCGCAATCGAGAATGAACGGTTGGTGCAGCAGGCCCTGCTCAAGCTTCCCGAGCCGCTGCGGGTCGCGATCCTGCTGCACGACTATCAGGGGCTGGGGCACGATGAGATCGCCGCGCTTACCGGCGTCAATCACACCGCGGCCCGCAAGCGATACTCGCGCGCGCTTGCGGCCCTCGCGCGGCTACTGAAGGATTCACTCGGATGAACGTCAAACGATCCGACCCGGTGACACCGGAAGAAGCCCGCGCCCTTGAGGCGCTGCGGGGCCTCGCGCCGCCGCGCGCCGAACCGGCGTTCCGGGAGCGGCTCAAGCGCGACTTCGCCACCGGCCGCATCGGAGAGCGCCGCACCCTGACGCTGCCCGTCGCCTGGCACCAGCGGCTGGCCTGGCGCCTTGCGTTGGCGCCGGCCGCGCTGGCGTTGCTGGCGGTTTCAGCGTGGATGGCCGACCGCGGACCGGGCTGGACGGTGATGGCGACCCGGGGCGATGGCGTGGCGATCGTGGACGGGGCGCCGGTGCCGCTCGGGAGCCGCGAAGAGCTCGCGCGCCGGCTGCGGCCGGGGGCGCGCCTCGCCGTCCCGGCCGACGCCGAGGTCGAGCTGGCCAGCACCGCGGGCCTGGTTGTCCAGGTCACCGCCGGCACCGAGTTTACCCTGCCGGCCACTCCCGGCCGCTGGCTCCGCCGCCGGGTCGTGGGCGCGGTGCGGCATGGCGAGATCCGTGTCACCACCGGGCACGCGTTCGCCGGGGCGCACTTGCGGTTGGACACTCCCGAGGTCGCGATCGAGGTGACGGGCACCACGCTCGCCGTGATTTGCGAGCCGGCCGGCACCTGCGTCTGCGTCTACGAGGGGGTGGTCAAGGTGGGACCGCGCGGGGCGGGCATGGAGGCCGTCCCGAACGGCCGTCGCCGGTTCGTCTTCAATGATGGCCGCCCGTCGCAGTCGGATGAGATCCGACCGATGGAGAACAACAAGCTCGGGATGTTTCGCGACAGTCGCCGCGGGTGGCTCGAAGGCGCCGCGCCCTAGCCCGGCAGATTACAGCTCCGGGTTGTCCAGGCCCTCGTCGTTCCGGCCCGGGTCGGCGTCCGGGGAGACCGGGTATTCCTTGGCATTCAGGGCGCGCCGGACGCTCTTGTCCGGCGGCAGCGGGTGATGGATGACCGGCGTCTTCTCGGGAACACGATTCCCCGACGCGTCGATGATCACCCGCACGTGGGGGCGCGCGAGGTCCGCGCCGTTGGGCGCCACCACCTCCGCGATCGCGCCGTCGTCCAGCATCACGAGCTGGCCGGGCGGGTAGAACCCCACCGAGTTGACCAGCGCCCATAGCATCGCCGGATCGAAGCGCTTGCGAAGAGGCCCGAGCATCATCCCGAGCCCTTCGTAGGGTGTCGTGCTCAGGCCGCGCTCGCTCCGGTGGCCGAGCAGGCTGACGTAACAGTCGGCCACCGCCACGAGCCGCGACATGACGCTCTGCGGCCAGCGCCCGGACGCCGCAGGATAGCCCGAACCGTCGGGGAGCATGTGGTGCTCGAGTGCCACCCGCATGCAGCGCAGCGTGCTCTGGTTGAGCGTGGTCGAGCGCGCGATGAGTTTGGCGCCCTCGAGCGGGTGGCGCTCGGCCGCCGCGCGTTCCTCGGGTGTGAACGACTCGAGCGGATTCTGGATCTGGTCGGCCACAGCGGACTTGCCCATGTCGTGGAGCAGGGCCGCGACGCCGAGGTCGGCGAGCGCCCGGCGGTCCATGTCGAGCAGGCGCCCCATGGTCACCGCAACCAGGCAGACGTTGACCGCGTGCGCGTAGGTGTACTCGTCCTTGTGGGTGAGGCTCGAGAGCCCCACGACCACCGGCTCGTCCGCGAACGCGCCGTCCACCAGCGGCTGGACCACCCGTTTGCCGTGGCGCAACTCCAGTCCTTCCTGAAGTGTGGTGGTCGCGAGCAGCGATCGCGCGCCCTGGAGCGCCTGCGAGTAGCTCTTGCGTGCGGCCCCGCGTGGAGCGTTGCCGCCCGGCCCGCCGCTGCCGCCGGACTCACCGCCGCCCCAGTCCCCGTAACCGCCAGTCCCGTGCGAGTCATTCGAGAAGCCTTCGCCCTCCCCCGGCGCAGGGGCCTCGTAGTCGAAGCCCTCGTCGGGGCTCTCGGCCGAGGCGAAAATCGCCGGCGTCACGTGGCCGACGCCCTGGGCGAGGCAGGCGCCGAGCAGGCCGGGGCCCCGGTAGATGTCGGGCTGCAGGAACAAGCGCAGGAACAGCGTCAGTTCCGCCTCGTCGAGCCCCTTCTGAAGCCGCAGGCCGGCGATCTCGCGCAGCCGGAACTCTTCGAGCACCGCTTTGTGAAATCTGAAGTTACCCGCCTTCACCGGGATGCGGACGCCGTTGAGGTAGAGGTCGTCCTGAAGTGCCACCAGCACCGCCTCCCCCGATTCCTCGATCAGTGGCATCAGGGACTCGAGCAAACCCTCGAGTTGCTGGCGGAAGACCTGGTTGTCGGTCTGGTAGGTGCGGCCGATGCGGACGGTCGATGCCAGCCGGGTGATGACCTGGAGCCCGGCGTCCTTGCAGCGCTGGTCGCCAACGCCGGGGGTACCCTCGCGCGTCGACGGAACCGGGACGGTGCTCACCCGCTCACCCTCGCCTGGATCGCTTCGCAGGCGGCCTCGCGCACCACCTCGCTGCGTGCCCGTAGCCCCGCGTCGAGCGCCGCCACCGCCTTCTCGGTGCCGATCCGCTGGAGCATGCGCGCGGCGGCCAGGCGCTGGAGCGTGCGGCGCGCGAACCAGCCGCCCTTGTGGAGCAACAGGACCAGTGCCGGGACGGCGCTGTCGTCGGCGACCTCGCCGAGCGCTCCGAACAGGGCCCGCTGGTTCTCCTCGCTGCGCGACTCGAAGTCGGGCGCCCCGATGTGACGCAGGATGGTTCGCGCGACCTCGGCGTTCGTGCTCCGCATCAGCATCTTGAGCGCGGCGGCGAGCAGTTGCGGGTCACGCGTGTTGAGCTGGGCGAGCAGGATCGGCATGCGCTTCTCCGGCGGCACGCCGCCGAGCGACGAGACGACTTGGCGGCGCACCCGGACTTCCGGATGCTGCGAGGCCAGGTCGAGCAGCCGTACGACAGCCTCGCCGCCGATCTGCCCGAGCACGAACGTGGCGTTGCGAGCGACGTACCAGCGCGAGTCGATCACGTAGGGCGCCAGCAGCTCGGGGTCGTCGTTGCAGAGGTAACACAGCATCGTGCAGGCGGCGGCACGTGTGCGGCTTCTGCAGGCCTGGGCCATCACCGAGCAGGCGAGGTCGAGCGCCGGCCTGCCGATCGAGACCGTGAGCGCGAAGAACCGTGCCTGATCGTCGGTCTCGGACGCGTCGAGTCGTTCGGTGATCGTCCCGGTGTCGAGCCCGGCAATCGCCCCCGCCAGCTCGTCCTGGGTGATGGTGCCGTCGGGATCGAACTCGCGCAGCAGTTCGAGGGTCTGCTGAGCTTCGATCCACGAGGAGCGTTGGATCGCGCCCACCAGCCAGGTGGTGACGGAGTGGGCGAGCAACGCACGGGTCTCCGCGCCGGGCGACATCGCGCCCAACTGCCGCAACACGTCGGGGGCCTGGATGGTCCAATCGGTCGAGCGCTCGCCCACCCACTCCGTGGACAGGCGCATGCGGGCGAAGTCCATCGCCGGCAGGATCTTCTGGTAGGCCTCCGCCACGTCGGCGGCCTCGAGGGGCAGCGGCCAGTCGTCGAACGTGTCGCGGTGCAGCCCCTGGGCCATGCCTGAGATCTGTCCGATGTCGGAGCGGATCTCGCCACCGGCCGGCGACCACACGTAGCTCTGGCCCTGCTGCCCGCCCCCCCCGCCGCCGCCGCCACCGGTCGGGCGACGCGACGACAGGTAGATGGTCTGCGCGATCGGCACTGCGCTGATCAGGACGTGCGTAGTGTTCGCCTGCCACATCAGCGTGACCAGATCGTCGTGGGTGTTGACGCCGGTGCTGGCGGCGACCAGTGCTTCGAACAGCGCGTCGAGGTCGCGTGCCGGAATGCCGGGCAGGAGGGAGAGCCCGCGGATGCCGTCGCGATAGAACAGAAACGGGAGCATCGTCTCCTTGCCCACGCCGTCCTCACCATCCAGGCGTTGCGCCGGCCGCACGACCGCCTCGTCGAACATGAAGATCTCGCTCGGAGTGATGCGAAAGCTCCAAACGCCGTAGTTCTCGATGCCCCGGAGTAGCGGCTGGAGGAGTTGCTCGCGGATCTGGGCGACCATCGGGCTGTCGGGCCGGTAAATGCGGCAAGTCCTGAGCGCGCGCGCGAGCTGCCGGAACCAGAGGTGGGCGGTCTGGCCCGCCGGCGTAAGGTCCCGGAACGCGGGATACTTGATCTGGCCGCTCCCGATCGAGGTCGTCACCCCGGATGCTCCATGCCGGTCGCGTCGAGCTGGGTCGCCGTGCCGCCGGTGGGCGGCGCCGAGTGGTCCCTGGGACAAAGGCGAAAGGTGGTCCAACCCCAGCGCACAGGCGCGGATGGGCTGCCCGGGAGTTATCGGCCGACGCAGTGAAGAGTTTGAGGTTGCGGGGCGCTCGCTGGAGCAGCGGTGCAGGTGGGGAATGGCGGGGGTCTGAAGCCGTAACGCTTTGTATTTAAACCGATTATAATCACCGCCCGAGTGCGGGCCCTGCCGGTCACGCCGCAGAACGGCCCGGGATCCTCGGCGCGGCCGGGGAAGCGACCCGGGGGCCGCGCCGAGTCCGCGCCCCGCTACCGCTTCAGGGGCACCACGTTCTTGTCGTCCAGGCCCAGCACATTCACCAGGTCGGAACCGGCCGGGACGATGAACTTGGTCTGGTGGGCGAGCACGTTGTTGAGCACGTCGAGCCGCTTGCTGACCTCCGCGCGGTCCTTGAAGAACTGCTCGGCCGCGTTCGAGACCAACTCAATCGCTCTGGCGTCGGCGGTGGCACGCAGGATCTTGGCCTGCGCGTCCCCCTCCGCCCGGAGGATGTCGGACTGCCGCACGCCCTCGGATTGTAGAATTGCCGCCTGCTTGACGCCCTCCGCCTCGAGGATGTTGGCGCGCTTGTCACGCTCGGCCTTCATCTG